>JBBQSQ010000235.1:0-5443 GCA_038213745.1 Cytophagales bacterium | reverse complement strand
CCTCCACCCCCTCGATCCCGGGCCCCCCGCGGGGCCCCACGCCGACTTTGCCGCCTTTGGCCAGTCGGTTTCGGGACTGGCGATGCAGGAACCCTCCACCCGGGGCGCGGCCCCCAACATTCCCGAGCTCCTGGCCATGGAGCAGCTGGCTTATCCCGAGCGCCTCTTGCTGGGCTATTTCCTGGGGCGCGTCACGCGGCCGGCCCAGCCCGGCGGGGCCGCGGCTCCGCTGGCCCTGCAACTGGCCACGCACCCGGCGGGCCAGGAATTCTTCGTCGAATCATTCGTGGACCTGGCGCACCTGACCAGCGCGTTTGGCGAAGTGCTAACTACTTACTTGCGCCACAAGCATACACCCGAAGCCCAGCTTTTTGGGAATTCTGCCCTTTTCCTGGCCGAATTTTTGGCCGAGGACGAGCCGGCCTGGCGCCAACGCCTAGCCCTGTTACTGGCCCTGCCCGTGCCGCCCGAAGTGCACGCTTTTCCCCGGGGCCGGCGGGCGTTTGCCGAGATAGTGACGGCCTGGCACGACGCGCCCGACCGCGTGGTACCGGCCGCCTTACTGGCCCGCCTGCACCGGGAAGCCGCCACGGTGCCGCGCACCCTAGTGCCCCCGGCCCCGTTGCCGGCGTTCTACAACCTGTTTCCGGCCGGCTACCACTTTCTGGTAGCCGAAGGGCTGTTCCTCACCGGTCAGTTTCCGGCGCTGCTCGATTGGTTAGTTCTCACCAACCGCACGTTTCCCGAGCTGCCCTGGCTGGAAACCAACGTGTTCGACCAGTTAATGCGCGCCTTTCAGGCCGTGGCCGAGCTGCGCACCGGGCTCATCAGCGCCCGCGCCCCGCACCTTCATTTGCTCTTCAATCTGGAAACCAACAGTTGGCTTCTCGACTATTTCCAGGTGCATATCTGGCTGGTTGAGCTGCACTTCGCCGCCGGCACCGACGCGGCCGAGGAAACCCGGCTGCGCAGCCACATCAAGGAATTTGCCGCACTGCACGGCATGCCTTTTTTTGAGACGGTGGCCGGGCGAATAGGTGCAGTTTGATTCGTTAACGCACGGCTGGCGCTCTATTTGGCGGGGAGGACGGGCATATCCTCCGGGGCCACCTCGACAACTTTGCCGTCGCGGGAGACGATGACCTAGCTCTGCTTGTATTTTTTAACCGCAAGCATGGCGTTGTAAGTCGCCACAAGGCCAAGTTGCACCTGCTGGCTGAATCTGGCCGTTTCGGCTTGCAATGCTTCTTGCAACGCTTCTTGCAACGCTTCTTGCTCAGACATGATAAGTTTTAATTAGCAGCTGCCAAATGTCAGCATCAATAACAGTGGTTCCGGTCACGTTCCCTTGGGCTAGCCAGCATCAGCCGGCCCGCTTGGATGCTCACCGTTTCGGGCTGGAAGGGCGAGAGGTCACGTGCAATTTCATCAGCATTTACGAACTCGCGGCAGGCCAGCAAACCGGGCAGCAGGGTGAAGGCGGCGGTGGTTTTGCCTGCGCCGTTGCATCTGGCCAGGAGGTAGAGGGTATTTATCCTAAAACGCGCTGATATTCCAACGGTACCCACTTCTTAAACCAATGAATATTGCCCAAAGGGGCAACCTCAATGCCATTATCTGCCAGTTTGACAAACGGTTGAGGAATCCACGCAAAAAAGATTTTTCGCATATTACGTTCAACCTGATAAAACCAAGTGTCAATCGGAGGACAATCCCAAATATCAAGCAGCCCTTCCGACTCCCCTTGCGGCGCACCATCTGCCGTACTTTCTTCAAACTCAGCAACCAGTATTTCGCCCTTATATTCTGCACCTGCATCAATCAGCTTTGTTGCCTCTTTTATCCTCAACTGCTTTTGAAATAGCTCGGAATAAGAGAAGCCGTTGACGTCTCCTTGAGGGTCTATAGCCCAGTTGGCAATAAAGCAATACCCGTTGTCTACGTGCCAATTCCCTGTTTGCAATTCAAATTCAATAACTGGCTTTCCGTTACATACCGGATTTATACTGCGAAGAATTGCAGCAGGGTTCTTTTCCGTACACTGCAACTGCTGCTCACAATACATCTGTGTCAGCCGCAGATTTGAAAGAAATGCCGCTTTGTCAATCATTTCCATACTTTCTTATGATGATATGGCGCTTCCTCACACCTGAATAACCCCCACATTATACGCCTTCTCAATCGGCGCATGGTTGGCTGCCGAAATCCCTTCCGAAATCACCTTACGCGTTTCCAGCGGGTCAATCACGGCGTCGACCCAGAGGCGGGCCGCGGCGTAGTAGGGCGATAATTGCTCCTCGTAACGGGCCTTGATGCGGTCGAGCAACTCCTTTTCGGCTTCGGGGGTGATGACTTCGCCCTTGGCTTTGAGGGAGGCTACCTGGATTTGCAGGAGGGTGTTGGCCGCCGCCGCGCCGCTCATCACCGCGAGTTGGGCGGTGGGCCAGGCCACGATGAGGCGCGGGTCGTAGGCTTTGCCGCACATGGCGTAGTTGCCGGCCCCGTAGCTGTTGCCCACGATGACCGTGAACTTGGGCACCACCGAGTTGGCCATGGCATTCACCATCTTGGCCCCGTCCTTGATGATGCCGCCCTGCTCGGAGGCCGAGCCCACCATGAAGCCCGACACGTCGTGCAAAAACACCAGCGGAATGCGCTTCTGGTTGCAGTTCATGATAAAGCGCGCCGCCTTATCGGCCGAGTCGGAGTAGATGACGCCGCCCATCTGCATGCCGGTTTTCTTGCTCTTCACGATTTTGCGCTGGTTGGCCACGATACCCACCGCCCAGCCATCGATGCGCGCCAGCCCGCAGATGAGCGTCTGGCCGTAGAGGTCCTTGTAGGGCTCGAACTCGGAATTGTCAACAAGGCGGTTTATAACCTCCATCATATCGTAGGGCTTCACGCGGTCGGCCGGTAGCACGCCGTAGAGCTCCTGCTCGTTGAGGGCGGGTTTGGCCGGGGTGGCGCGGCTGAAACCGGCCGTGGCCTGCCCGCCCATCTTGTCGAAGATGTTGCGGATGTGCGTCAGGCATTCCTCGTCGGTGTCGAACTTATAGTCCGTTACGCCCGAGATTTCGGAGTGCATGCTCGCGCCGCCCAGCGCCTCGTTGTCAATGGTTTCACCGATGGCGGACTTCACCAGATACGAGCCAGCCAGGAACACCGAGCCCGTGCCGTTCACAATCATGGCCTCGTCGCTCATGATGGGCAGATACGCGCCGCCGGCCACGCAGGGGCCCATAATGGCCGAAATCTGCACGATGCCCATGCTGCTCATTACCGCGTTGTTGCGAAAGATGCGGCCGAAGTGCTCCTTATCGGGAAAAATCTCGTCCTGCATGGGCAGGTACACGCCCGCCGAATCAACGAGGTAGATAATCGGCAGCTTGTTTTCGATGCTGATTTCCTGAGCGCGGAGGTTCTTTTTGGCGGTGATGGGGAACCACGCGCCGGCCTTCACCGTGGCGTCGTTGGCCACCACCACGCACTGGCGGCCGGCCACGTAGCCGATGACCACAACCACGCCCCCGCCGGGACAGCCACCTTCTTCCTTGTACATGCCCTCGCCCGCAAACGCGCCGATTTCGACCTGGGCCGCGCCCTTATCGAGCAGGTATTCAATGCGCTCACGGGCGGTGAGCTTGCCCTTGGCTTTGTGGGCGGCAATGCGCTTTTCGCCCCCGCCGAGGGCTACTTTCTGAAATTTCTGGCTGAGGTTGAAGCTAAGTTGCTTGAGCTGGTCTTCGTTGCGATTGAACTCGACGTTCATAAAAAGAGCGGGTGGGATTGGGGAGATGTTGAGCACAAAAAAATCCGCCCGGAGGCGGATTCAAAGGTAAATCACTGATGGCCGCCGACTAACCGTGGTTGCCCTGATTCTGCTGATGACTGCAAACACAACACGCGTAGCAAACTCGTTACAAGCTGCTTAGGGGACACAACTAAATTGGCCGGACCCACAATCAGCGCAATCACAGTTAATCAGCGGCCATCAGTGATTTTACTTAACCGTCGTTTTCTTTTCGGTTTCCATAACGGTGCCGTTGGGTTTGGTGGTCTTGGTTTCCACTTCCGTTTTCTTTTTGCCGCCGCCGCCAAACACCGAGAAGTGCACGTAGCGCTTGGGGTTGGCCTTGAAGTCGACCAGCAGGTCGTTGGAGCTGGCCGTGGTGGCGGCCAGGTTCTGGTACAGCGTGGAGTCGTGCAGGAGCTTGCCCACCGAGCCCGACTGGTCGTTGAGGGCCGTGTTGAGGGTTTGCACGGTGGTTTGAGCGTCGGCCAGGGTGGCGTTGAGGCGGCGCAAAGCCGGGCCGACTGGGGCAGACTTCAGCGAGTCGGACAGCTGCGAGAAGTTTACCGCAATTTTATCGAGCTTGCCGGTGGTCTTATTCAGGGCAGTGCTCATCTGCGCAAAGTTGCGGGTGATGGTGTTGATGTTGCGCTGGTTCGACTCGATGAGCTTCTGTAGGGCTTCGGCACTGCCCCGGGCTCCGAGCAAAGTGCCTTGAATGCTGGTTTCCGCGTCCTTGTTGATGATGCCGTTCACGTGGCGAAGCGTCGAATCGAGGCTTGAAAGCACGGGCAGGGCACGGGCCTGCAAGGCGGTGGCCAGCCCGGCGATGCCGGCTTGCGATACCGTCCGCAGCTCTTCGCCACCGTCGTAAACCTTGCTGTTGCGCCCCAGCGTGAGGGTAATGGCTTTGGAACCCAGGAGCGAACCGCCCAAGCTGGCCACCGTCGAATCGCCGAGAACAATGCTTTTGTCGAGTTCGAGCGAGGCCCGGACCACGTTGCCTTTTTCAGGCACTAATTCCGTTTTCTTTACCTGGCCAACCTTGATGCCGTTCAGCATGACTGCCGCGCCCACATTGAGCCCGTCCACGTCGGGGTAAACCGCGTAAAACGTGCGGTCGGAGGAGAGCACATTGCTGCCTCGTAAAAAATTGAAGCCAATAACAAGGGCGGCAATGGCCACGATGGCGAGCAGCCCCACTTTTATTTCTTTAGTCACGTTGCGTGGTATTGAGTTTTAAACATTGATTGGTGGGCACGAAGCGTCAACACCTACGAAAGCGAGACGGTTGAGCGTCGCGCAGCCTTTAAAGAAGCTGATTTTCGAAGGTAGCTAGCTTCCCTCCAACTCGCGCTTGTATTCGCGGAAGGCGCGGTAGATGCCCGCGGCCATATACGATTGATTGGCTTTATCGTTGAGGTAGCGCTCCTCGGTGGGGTTGGTGAGGAAGCCCGACTCGATGAGTACCGAGGGCATGGTGGACTTCCAAAGCACGATAAAGCCGGCTTGTTTCACGCCGCGGCTGGGGCGGCTCACGCTGGTGCGCAGCTGCCGGTCCACGCGCTGGGCAAAGCGCAGGCTGTTGGTGATGTAGGCCGACTGGAACAGCGAAAACAGGATGTGGCTCTGGGGCGAGCTGGGGTCGAA
>JBBQSQ010000234.1:0-5579 GCA_038213745.1 Cytophagales bacterium | reverse complement strand
AGTAAAGATTGGGTAGAAATCAGCAGGTGTTGGTCGTCCCGCTCGGGGACTGGGGCAGGGATGGCGGAATGGTTTCCAAAGGAATGGTATGCCTTTTAATTGACCACTTTAGCCATCTCCACAAAGCGTAAAGATGACGCTTTGACGGCAATATTCCAAAAGAGGGAGGCTGTTTTTGCGCCGCAGCCGGTAATTTCGCCCCATGCTTCGCCAAACCATTGCCGTGCCTTCGTTGGCCGCCCTGCCCGCCGCCGCTGCCCAAGTGCAGGCAGCGATACATGCTGCCGGTTGCGCGGTGGTGGCCTTCGAAGGCGAGATGGGCGCAGGCAAAACCACGCTCATTCGCGCCCTGGCCGCCGGCCTGGGCGTGGCCGATGACGTGAGCAGCCCCACGTTTGCCCTCGTCAACGAGTACCGCGACGGCCATAACCAGCCCATCTATCACTTTGATTTTTACCGCATTGATTCCGTCGAAGAAGCCGAGCGCATGGGCGCGGCGGAGTACCTCGATTCCGGGTATCTTTGTTTGGTGGAATGGCCCGCCCGCGTGGCCGTCTTATTGCCCACGCCCCGGCTCGAAGTCCGCATGGCCGTGCTGAGCGCCGAAGCCCGTGAGATTCAATTAAAAATTATAAATTAAGAATTAAAAATCAGTGAGTAAAGGTTGAGAAGCGGTGCAACAGGCGCTGATTTTTAATTCTTAATTTATAATTTTTAATTCTATCCGTGTTATGCCCGAACAGCTACCATCCGGTTTTGAGTCCCTGGCCACAAGCCGCGCCTATTTCACGCAGGAATCGATGCTGGCCGTGGAAACGCGCAAGCGCAAGCTCTTCATTGGCTTGCCCCGTGAGACTTCCCTCCAGGAAAACCGCATTGGCCTCACGCCCGAGGCCGTGCAACACCTCGTGAACGAAGGCCACGAGGTGCTTATGGAAGCCGGGGCCGGCGAGCCCAGCAAGTACGCCGACCACGCCTATTCCGAAGCCGGGGCGCAAATTGCCTACTCCACGGAGGAAGTCTTCAAGGCCGATGTGCTGCTGAAAGTGGCCCCGCCCACGCTCGAAGAAATCGAGCTGCTGCATGCCAACCAAACCCTGATTTCGGCCCTTCAGATGGGTTCGATGACTTCAGACTACATCGCCGCGCTGGCCCGCAAAAAAATCAACGCCATTGGCTTCGAGCTGATGAAAGACCCCAGCGGGGCCCGGCCCGTGGTGCGCGCCATGAGCGAAATCGCGGGCTCGACGGTGATGCTGATTGCGGCCGAATACCTGGCCCGCTCCAACGAGGGCAAGGGCATTATTCTGGGCGGCATCACGGGGGTTCCGCCGTCGCAGGTGGTCATCCTCGGGGCCGGGACGGTGGCCGAATACGCCGCCCGCGCCGCCACCGGCCTCGGGGCCGAGGTGAAGGTGTTCGATAACCACCTCTACAAGCTGCGCCGCCTCAAACACAACCTGGGCATGCAGCTCTATACCAGCACGTTGGATACGTTCGCCCTCAGCCAGCAAATCCGCCGGGCCGATGTGGTCATCGGGGCGCTGGCGGTGGAAGACGGCCGCATCCCGTTCATGGTAACCGAGGAAATGGTGGCCAGCATGGCCCCCGGCTCCATCATCATCGACGTGAGCATCGACCAGGGCGGCTGCTTCGAAACCAGCGAAATGACCAGCCACAGCAAACCCATTTTCCGAAAATACGACGTGGTGCACTACTGCGTGCCCAACATCGCCTCCCGCGTGCCCCGCACCGCCACCAACGCGCTGAGCAACATCTTCACGCCCATCCTCCAGGAAATCAGCCAGCACGGCGGCATCAACGAAGTGCTCTTCACCAACGAGCATTTCCGCAGCGGCGTCTACATCTATCGCGGCTCACTGACCAATGCGATGATTGCGAAGAAGTTCAACTTGCGGTATAAGGAATTGGGGCTGCTGATTGCGGTGCGGAATTAGGTGAATGGTGATAATGATTTTTGCGACGCTCAACCAGGTTAACGCTGATTTTACAGCAGGTTTCAAGTTAGTGTACACGCTATAGGGACGCTTCTTTGCGTCTCTATGCTGCACTTACTGGCCTATACGCGAAAAGGCGGCCCTCTGCAAAGAGAGCCGCCTTTTTTTATCAATTACGGACATTACCGGACCTTGCGGCGCTCGCGGAGTTTTTTCAACCCGAAGGCGACGCCGCTGGCCAGTAGGAGAGATGCGCCCCCGTCAAGGGGTATAGCGGTGGGGTCGACGGTAGGACTGGAGCCGGGGCCGCCGGAGCCGGGCTGGGCTAGGGCAGTGGCTGCGCTAAACAACACGCATAAAGCGCTGAGGAGTGCATATTTTTTCATGAAACGGAAGCTTGAGATGAAAGAATGACCGAAAAGCCGGGCGGCGACAACCCAGGCCGGGAAGCCCGGCCTGGGTTGTTTTACCACCGTTTTACTATTCTATGACGACGCGTTTCACTACTTTGCCCGCGTCGGAGGACAATTGCAGGGAGTAGATGCCAAAGGCGAGGCGCGACACATCGAACTGCGACGTTGCGCCGGCGGCGGTCATCGTCAGGGTGCGTTGCGTCACTATCTGGCCAAGCTGGTTGTAGAGCGTGGCCGTTACCGGCGTGCGGCCCATTTCAGCGGGCAGCAACAGCGTGAAGCTGCCGCGTGCGGGGTTCGGGAACAGTTGCACCTGCTTGGCCAGAGTAGCGTTGTTAGTGGCGAGCGCGCCAGCCGAAGGACCGAAGTACAGGCTGAAACGACCCGGCAGCGACGTAGTGGCCGCCGTGAAGGTGTATACCGGCTGCTGGGTCAGGTTGATGCGGGCCCCGGTCTGGGCGTCGAGCAAGAACACCTTGGTGTTCGTGTCGAAGTTCACCAGGTCTGTGGCGTTCAGCGTGTAGCTGCCTTGGGCGGGCACGCTCACATTCAGGGGCACGGTGGTGCTGGCGGTGGGCGTGGTCAGCAGCGGCAAGCCGTTCACCGACAACTCTTCGCCGGCAATGATGCTGCTCACGTTTAGGCCCGCGCCGGGCAGCTTGTAAGCATCGAAGTGGGCATCAAACGCCGCGGAAGCGCCTTGCTCGAAGTACACGTACGTTTCATCGGCAAAGGTGCCGGCAGCACCCTTCAGTTGCATAACAACTAGCGGCCGGGTTTCGGCCGTGCCGCGGTTGAAGCTGGGCTGGGTCGAGAACGTGGTGACGCGGATGGCGTCGTTCAGGGCAAAGCTGCCGGTGGTTTGGCCGGTGCTGACGCGGGTGAAGAAGCCCTGCATAGTGGCCACCAGCGGGTCACCCATGCCGTTGACGTAGCCACGGTACGAACCAGCAAACTTGCCGGTGCTCTGGTACACGTAGATGGCGTCATCGACGTTGGTGCGCGTCACGCCGGCCGTCTGGCGGAAGTCGAGCGGCGAGGGGTAGGGGTTGCCCAGGAACTGCCAGCCGCTCTGCGCCTGCGCGCCACGGGTGAGGTTACTGCGGGTCACGGGGCCGGTGTTCAGGGTGCCCATCACGTCCACCAAGGCGGTAGCTGGGATGTTCACGGTGTAGCCGGTCAGCACGCCCATGGGGTCAGAGGCGGAGGGCACAAAGTAACCCTGGTCGAAGGCGGGCACCGTATTGGCGGCCAACGTCACACGGGTTTGGTCGTAGCCAAACACGTTCGGGAAGGGCGTGGTCGCGTTCGGAGTCGTCGAGTTGTTGTAGCTCTGGTTGTAAATCGCGGTGAAGCCCGAAGTCGTGGTCAGGTCCGCCAGCGTGGTGCTCACCACCGGCGAGCTGTAGTGGCGGTAGCCCACGCCGGCGTTGAAGGCCGGGTCGATGGCGCGCTGCACGGTGGCAGGGCCTACAACGGCTCCGGCGGTGTTCACCACCAGGGCAGTGCCGGCGGTGGGCGTCGAGAGCAGGGTCAGCATCTGGTTGGCGCTGGTGGTCAGGTTGCCGCTGGTGAGGGCCACCGTCTGGGCCACCCGAATGCCGCCATTGTTCACGGTGAGGCCGGCGGCGTTGTTCACGGTCAGGCTACGCACCTGGCTGGGCAGGCCCGCGCCGGTAAATTGAGCTTCGCCGCCGTTGTACACGTAGCTGGCATCGTTGGAATACGTGCGGGTGCCGGTGAGCTGAATAGCGCCGGTAGCGCCCGTGGCCGAGATGCCGTCGGGGTTGCAGATGCGCAGCGTCGAGCCGGCCTGCATCACGAAGCTGCCGGGGCCCGTGATGGGTAGGCAGCTGGTGGCCAGCACGCCCTGGGTGCTCAGCGTGCCGCCCGTTTGCAGGGTCAGCGTGCCGTTCACGCGGATGGGGCCGTTGAAGGAAGCCACGCCGGTGCTGGTGATGGTCACGTTGTTGTAGGTGCCGGCATCAACGCCCGTGGCGGTGCTTACGGTCAGGTCGGGGTTGACCACGGTGTTGGTGGGGCCGCCGGCCGAACCAGTGCCGCTCCACGGCGTCTGGATGTAGGGAAAAGCGGCGCGGAAGGTGGTGTCGTTGGCCTCTACCCCGGTGGTGAAGGTGACTTCCGCCAGCAGCTTGGGTGTAATGCCCGAAGTACTCCCGGCCATGAAGTCATCGAAATACAAGCCCACGGCGGCCAGTACTTCACCGCCCACGGCTTTCAATTCAATTTGGTCCACGGCGTCTTCTAAACGGCGGCCGTTGGGGAAGCCGTCCATGTTGGGAATGAATTCCAGGTTGGTGTTCGTGTTGTAGCGCGGGTCGGTGAGGCCCAGCACGGCGGCTTGCAACAGGCCCTGGTTGCTGAAATCGGGCGAGTTACGCGGCGTCGTGGGCACGGCCATGTTCAGGCGGAGCATATCGCCGCCGGGGTTGGCGCGGCCGCCCGCCGTCAGGGGCAGGAAGTTGTTGATAAACGGCTTGCCCGGCGAAAGCAAGTTCACTGCCGCGTTGCCAGCCGAAAGCGGCGTTTTGCCGGTGGCCAGCTGGTACGGGGGCAGGTTGGGCACGCCCGTGTGGAAAATGGGCTTGATATCCGCCGAGCGGGGCTTGCCGGCTACCAGCAGGTAGTTGCCAAATGCGGCATCATCGAAAGCCGTGCCGGCTACCAGGGCGCTGCCTTTGAGTGGGAACAAGCCGTTGGCCTGGTTGCGGAAGTCGAAGCCGGCGGCCGGGATGCCCGGCTGGCCCGCCAGCGATTTGGTCTGCATCCGCAGGGCGTTGAGGGCCGGCACTGCCTCGCCGTAGAACGTTTGGCCGGCGGTTTTGGGCGCGGCCGGGGCTACGGGGGTGTTATCGGCCGTGTACAGGCCCAGCTCGGGGTTCGAGAGGTAGTCGTCGGTGATGGCGGCCTCGTTGTAAGGCGTCACCGCGTTCCAGGCGTCCTTGCTGCCAATTGGGTTAATCACCTCGTTGGTGAGGGGCATGCCCAAGCGCGACACCTGTACCCAGGCGCCACTGGCCCCGTTGCCGGAAGCCGCGCTGAAGGTTTGCATGGCCGGGCGGCTGGCCGAAGCCCACACGCCAATCACGTAGTCCGGGTCGAGAATGGTGAGGGGGGCCGCGCCGCCCGGGCCGGTTTTGCGCAGCGTCGCAATCGGAATGCTCAGCGAGATGGTGTGGCAGTTCTT
>JBBQSQ010000233.1:0-5849 GCA_038213745.1 Cytophagales bacterium | reverse complement strand
GGTTGCTGACGTGGGCAAAGCCGGCGGTGGTGAGTTGCTTGGCGGCGCTGGCTGAGCGCGCCCCGCTGCGACAGTACACGTAGGTGGGCCGGGTTTTGTCGAGGGCCGCCACGCGCTGGCCAAAGTCGGAGGCGGTGACTTCGATATTAACCGCGCCGGGCAGGTGGCCGCCGGCGAATTCGTCGGGCCGGCGCACGTCCACGAGCACCGCGCTGGGCTGGCGCAGGCCCTCGGCAAACTGCGCGGGCGTTAGATTTTGGAAAGCCGGGGCGGAGGATTTAAGGAAACCGAACATGATGGAGACTTTTTTAGGGGGTGGTAATTAGAGAAACCAAACCGTCATGCTTCGACAAGCGGACGCTAGATGAGCATGACGGTTTATATGGAAATGCTGCGCGATTAGTGCGCCGCCGGCGCGGGTTGGAAGGATTTCACGGCCTCGCTCAAATCGAGCACCTCCGTGCCGGGCAGGGCGTCGGCCACGATGCTGCTGCCCGCCGCCGAGCGGTAGCCGCCGGCGCAGTGCACCACCACCGGCTTATCGGTTGGAATCTCCCGGGCCCGCTCGCGCAGCTCGGGCAGGGCAATGTTGAGGGAGTCATCGAAAATCGGC
This sequence comes from Cytophagales bacterium, assembly GCA_038213745.1. Taxonomy (GTDB): domain Bacteria; phylum Bacteroidota; class Bacteroidia; order Cytophagales; family Hymenobacteraceae; genus Hymenobacter. Next base: position 5,236 of record JBBQSQ010000233.1, on the reverse strand, counting down.
TCGTCGCGGTGCTCGGTGGCGCTGCGGATGTCCACGATGGTGTACTGCTCTGGGTGCTGACGAAACTGCGCCACGTCGAGCACCGGCATCGTCGCCTCGGTGGCCGGGGTGCCCACCAGCGCGCCCTTAATCAGCGGCTCGTAGCCGATTTTAGCCGTTTTCTGAATCAGGTCTTCCCGCGTGGGCTCGTCGGCCGCGATAAGGTAGAACGACTCGGCCGGCCCCACGAGGGAGCCTAGCCAGGTTTCGAACTTGCCACCCTGCTGGATGTTGATGGCCCCGGCCACGTGGCCCTTTTTGAATTCGGCTTCGGGCCGCGCGTCTACCACTACCGCTCCAGCTGCCAGCGCGGTGCCGGCCGCCAGGCGCGGCACCTGCTGCACGCTGGGGGCGTAGGCGGGCGCGCCGGCTTTGTTCAGGGCCACGTCGTAGCCGAAGTACTTGGGAATGAACGGTTGGTCGGCCAGCAGCGCTTGCACGAATTGCTCCTCGCTCATTGCCTGGAGCATGGGATTACCGATTTTCTCGGCCCCGATGGTGCTGCTGTTGGCTCCGCTCAAGGCCTTGCCGCAGAGGCTGCCCGCGCCGTGGGCGGGGTACACCAGCACGTCGTCGGCCAGCGGCATTAGCTTCTCTCGCAGCGAGTGGTACATCTGCTTGGCCAGCTCTTCGCGCTTGGCCATGATGTTGCCGGCCTTCTCGCGCAGGTCGGGCCGGCCTACGTCGCCGATGAAGAGCGTGTCGCCGGTGAACACGGCCACGTCTTTGCCCTCGCGCGCCAGCACGATGCTGATGGAATCGGGCGAATGGCCGGGCGTATTTAGGGCCCGGAAGGTGAGCTTACCCGCGGTAAACGTGTCGCCCTCGTCAAACGCTTCGTGGGCGTAATCAGCTCCCAGTAGCTTGCTGACCCGAATGACTGCGCCGGTGGTCTGCGCAATTTCCAGGTGTCTGCTCACGAAGTCGGCGTGGGGGTGGGTTTCGATAACGGCCACGATTCTGGCCTCATTCGCTTTCGCGTAGTCGTAGTATTGCTGCGGGTTGCGGGCCGGGTCGATGAGGACAATTTCGCGGGCGCACTCGCTGAGGATGGCGTAGGAGAAGTGGGCCAGGCCCTTGTCTTCAAACTGTTCGATTTTCATGGGTGCAACGAAAAAGGGTGAAAAAACGGGAGCGGAAGCGGGAAAAATGTGCAGTTAAGCGTGGTGAAACAGCAGCTCTTTGGTCAGAATAAACGTGCCCATTGCCAGCGTGAACCAGCCGAAAGCCGGCTTCAGCTTCGCCCCCGGAATGAAGCGCGCCAAGTAGGTGCCCAGCACGATGCCGCCCAATGCAAAGGCCAGAAAACCCAGCAGAAACGACCAGGCGATGGGCGTGCCCGCGCTCAAATCGCCGCTGAAGCCGATGAGCGAGTTCAGGGCAATGATGGCCAGCGAGGTGCCCACGGCCAGCTTCATGGGCAGGCGCGCGCCCAGCACCAAAGCCGGAATAATGAGGAAGCCGCCCCCCGCGCCTACGAAGCCCGTGAGCAGGCCCACCACCAGGCCAATGGCCAGAATCAGCGGGTAATTGAAGGCGTGTTCAACGGGCAGCTCTTCGGCCAATACCGCTTCGGCCTGCTTGCTGCGAATCATGGAGGTGGCGGCCACTACCATCAGCACGGCGAAGGCCACCAGCACCAGCAAATCTTTGGTGAAGACGATGCTGCCAGCGGTGAACAGCTCGTGCGGGATGGCCGGCATGAGCACCTTGCGCACCAGGAACACCGCCAGCAGCGAAGGAATGAGGAACACGACCGCCGTACGCAGCGAAACCAGCCCCTTGCGGAAATAGCCCGAAGCGCCCACCACCGACGTGCTGCCCACCACAAACAGCGAGTAGGCGGTGCTCAGCACCGGGCTCACGCCCATCAGATACACCAGCACGGGCACCGTGAGAATGGAGCCGCCCCCGCCCATAATGCCGAGCGAAAGGCCGATGAAAATGGCCGCGAAGTAGCCGAAGTAGTGCAGCATGGTGGGTGGGAGGAAACGTATGAAATTATGATGGGTTGTTCATGTATTCGGCCAAAAAAAGCCGCGCTCCCTACAGAAAGGTGCACGCGGCCAGGCACTGAATCACGTCGATGACTTCGCGCATTTTCAGGGCGTAGTAGATGTTCTTGCCCTCGCGGGTACTGCTCAGAATGCCCTTGAGCTTCATGCCCGAGAGGTGGTGGGAGAGCAGGCTTTGCTCCACGCGCAGCCGCTCGCTGATGTCGGATACCGAGAGTTGGTCATTGGCCGCCAGCAGCTGCACGATGGCAATGCGGGTGGGGTGGGCCGTGGTTTTGAGAATAAAAGCCACCTTCTCCATCTTCTCAATGTCGAGGCCCATGTCAACGGTGGCAGCGGGGGTTGCGGTCATAACGAGTGCAAACTTATGAACAGTTGTTCATTTATACAAGTGTAGTGCCTATATTTGTTCCATCAAGCGCATTTTTTTGCTGGCCCCCGTGCTTTGCCCATGCGGCCAACGTGCCATGGCACCTTTTAAAGACTACTTTCCTGTTTTCCGACGATGAATCGCAAGACCCTTACCTCGTGGCTGCCGCTGGCCCTATTCGCCCTCATCATGTTTACGCCGTTGCGGCCCATCGTGCTCGGCGGGGTGCAGCGGGGCCTGTTGGCCACCGGCCTCTGGAAAGCCGAAGTGCCCGCTATCCCCGCCGCCAATGTGCCCGTGGTGCTCACTACGGGCACTACTTACCCGCACAACGTGCCCTTGGTCACCCTCGACGGCCGAGCCGTGAACATGAGCGACTTGAAAGGCAAAGTCGTTTTCGTGAACCTGTGGGCCAGTTGGTGCCCGCCCTGCCGCGCCGAGATGCCGGGCATCGAAGCGTTGTACAAGAAGGTGGACCCCTCAAAAATAGCCTTCGTGATGCTCTCGCTCGACGAAGACGCGGCCAAAGCCCGGAAGTTTGTGACGGCCAAGGGCTACACCTTCCCCGTGTACCTGCGCACCGGCGAGCTGCCCGCGCCCTTTGATTCCAACTCCATCCCGTCCACGGTCATCCTCGGCCCCGATGGGCAGGTGGCCGCCCGCCACGACGGCATGGCCGCGTACGACACGCCGGAGTTTAAAGCCGCGCTGGATAACCTGGCCAAAACGGCGCGGTAGCGCGGCGGTAGCTGTACGGTGCTGTAGAACGTACCCGGCTCGCAAGGCCGGGCATTTTTGGGTCATCGGTGGGCAACCCAGACTGGAGCCGCCCCGCTCGTGTGGCAGTCGCCGCATAAGTCCAGGATGCTGCCTTGCAGCACGAAATCCACAAATTTCTCATTTACTTACCTGACTATTCAGGAGAAGCCGCCAACCGAGCCTGGCAGCGGGTTCGACACCGCCTGGGCGAGAAGCGCTTTTATTGCTATAAAGTGCAATGGGCCAGGGCGTAAACTAAGTCTAGACCGTGAGCCGCCTCGCATCGAGCACGGCCACGAGCGCCGCCACGTCCTGCCCATCGGCGCTCAGCAATAAGCACTGGCAACAGGCTCGAAACTGGTGTTGCGGGTGCTGGTGACGGCGCGCTTGTAGGGTATCCCTTCACCAGCAGCCAAGGCAACGAAGCGTTTGAGTATCCCGAAATATAAAACCAACCCGCTGTTTGATTACTTACGGGCAGCTACGTACAATTGGTAAGAATGCTGACCCATAAAATGACTGATTTCCCACCCGGCGAATAGTTCGAATGGCTACTGCATTCGCCGTGAAAGCAGCATCGGCAGCCAGCAATTCTTCCGGCCCGAATAGCCCCTCCCGGCATTCCATGCCCACTGCCTGGGCCGCCCGCAGCACCTGCGCCCGGCGCACGCCGGCCACGCAGCCGCTGGCCAGCGCTGGCGTGAACAGCACCCCATCCTTCACCCAAAAAATAGCTGCTGCGCCCGCTTCCGCCACATGCCCGGCCGCGTCGCAGAGAATAATTTCATCAAGCCCGCGCTGCTGCCGCTCGTGGGCTGCGCGCACGTAAAGCCACGCCTGCGGGCCTTTGCAAAAGCTGAGCGGGGAGTGAAGGGAATGGGTTTGCAGCGCGAAATCGGCGTGGGCGATGGGCGAATTATCGGGCACGAAAGCTTCGGCGGTGGCCAGCCATTGGGCCGCGTCGGTAGTCGGGGTGTAGCGGCCGCCCCCGGCGCGCCAGAGTTGCAGGCGCACGCGGGCGGCGGGTAAGTGGTTGGCTTGCGCGAGGCGAAAAAGAGTTGCTTCCAGAGCATCGGTCGAAGCCAAGGCGGTGGGCAAGGTGAGGTAGAGGGCGGCCGCCGCTTGCCGCATACGCTGGTGGTGGTCGGCGGCCAGCCGCAGGTGGTTTTCTCTGAAAATCAGGGTTTCGAAAAACCCGTCGCCGAAAGCCAGGCCGCGATTGGGTAGCGACAACTCAAACGTTGCCATTTCAACCAGTATGTCATTAAATAAAGCCTGTTTCATCGCGCCTCACACAAAATTCGAAAAATCCGACCAGTCCGAAAAATCCGCGGTTCAGACGAGCACAAACTTCTTGCCCGGCAGCGCCCGCACCACGCCCCGAAACTCCAGCCCCAGCAGCAGCGAGGCCACGGCGTAGATGGCAATCTGGGCTTTCCAGGCCAGCTCGTCCATTTGCATTTCCCGGCTGGGCGCGGCGGCCAGCACGGTAATCAGCCCAAATTCTTCGGCCGTAAAATCGTCGGCCGAGTAGGAGGGTGCGGGCTTGAACTTGCCCGATTGGTGCAGGGCGGCGTCCCAGTTGAGAAGCTGTTCCAGGTCGCGGGGCTCGGCGTAAAGGGCGGCTTTGTTGTCCCGAATCAGCGCATTGCAGCCTTCGGAAGTGGCCGAGCCCAGGTTGCCAGGCACGGCCAGCACGTCGCGGTCGTAGCTCAGGGCCAGCTCGGCGGTTATCAGGGCACCGCCTTTTATGGCGGCTTCTACCACCACCGTTCCGTCCGAAAGGCCGGCGATGATGCGGTTGCGGGCCGGGAAGTTGTAGCGGTCGGGCGGGGTGCCAAACGGAAATTCGGTGAGTAAGCCGCCTTGCTCGCGCATTTTCTCGGCCGTTTTGCGGTGCACGGCGGGGTAAATGATGTCGAGGCCGGTGGCCATCACGCCCACGGTTTCCAGGCCCTCCTGCAAAGCGGCGCGGTGGGCCATGATGTCGATGCCGTAGGCCAGGCCGCTCACCACCAGCGGCCGGTGCGGCAGCAGGCCCGTAATGATGCGC
>JBBQSQ010000232.1:0-5868 GCA_038213745.1 Cytophagales bacterium | reverse complement strand
CGTGAACAACTATAAATCAAATCCAACCATGCAAACCGAAACCCTTCCCGCCGCCCCCGCCACCACGCCCCTCGCGCCAGAGCTGCTGCACCGCCTCGACGCCTACTGGCGGGCAGCCAACTACCTCTCGGTGGGCCAGATTTACCTGCACGACAACCCGCTGCTGCGCGAGCCGCTCACGCTGGCCCACATCAAAAAGATGCTGCTGGGGCACTGGGGCACCACGCCAGGCCAGAACTTCATCTACACCCACCTCAACCGCGTCATCAAAGCCCATGATTTGAACATGATTTACCTGTCCGGGCCGGGCCACGGCGGACCGGCGGTGGTGGCCAGCACCTACCTGGAAGGCACGTACAGCGAGGTGTACCCTAACATCAGCCAGGACGAAATTGGGCTGAAACGGCTGTTCACGCAGTTTTCTTACCCCGGCGGGATATCGAGCCACGCGGGGCCGCAAACGCCGGGTTCCCTGCACGAGGGCGGCGAGCTGGGCTACTCGCTCAGCCACGCCTTCGGGGCCGTGTTTGATAATCCGGCGCTGATTGTGGCCTGCGTGGTTGGTGATGGCGAGGCCGAAACTGGCCCGCTGGCCACGGCCTGGCACTCCAACAAATTCCTCAACCCAGCCCGCGACGGCGCGGTGCTGCCCATTCTGCACCTCAACGGCTACAAGATTTCCAACCCCACCGTCCTGGCCCGCATCACGCCCGAGGAGCTGGACCAGCTGCTGCGCGGCTACGGCTGGACACCCTACTACGTGGAGGGCCACGAGCCCGCGCTGATGCACCAGGCCATGGCGGCGGCCCTCAACGAGGCCGTGGCCGACATCCTGGCCATCCAGCAGAATGCCCGCGAAACCGGCGACCTCACCCGGCCCCGCTGGCCCATGCTGGTGCTGCGCTCGCCCAAGGGCTGGACCGGCCCCAAGGAAGTGGACGGCCGGCCCAACGAGGGCACCTTCCGGTCGCACCAGGTACCGCTGGCCGTATCGGCCAGCGCCCCGCCCGAGCATCTGGCCCAGCTGGAAGCCTGGCTAAAAAGCTACCGGCCCGACGAATTATTCGACGCCGAAGGCCGCCTGCGGCCCGAGCTGGCCGAGCTGGCCCCGACCGGAACCCGCCGCATGGGCGCTAACCCCCACGCCAACGGCGGCCTGCTGCTGCGCGACCTGCACCTGCCCAACTACTGCGACTACGCCGTGGCCGTGCCCGCGCCCGGTGCCGTGGAGGCCAGCGACACCGGGACGGTGGGCACGTTTCTGCGCGACGTGCTGAAGCTGAACGCGGAGCCGCGCAACTTCCGTGTGTTCGGACCCGATGAAACGCTCTCCAACAAGCTGGACGCGGTGTTTGAAGTCACCAACCGCCAGTGGGACGCGGCCGTGGAGGCCAACGACGAGTTCCTGGCCCCCGGCGGCGGGGTGCTGGAAATGCTCAGCGAGCACCAGTGCGAGGGCTGGCTGGAGGGCTACCTGCTGACCGGCCGCCACGGCCTGTTCAACAGCTATGAGGCCTTCGTGCACATCGTGGACTCGATGTTCAACCAGCACGCCAAGTGGCTGAAAATGACGCTCGAAATTCCGTGGCGGCGCAAAATTGCTTCGCTCAACTACCTGCTGACTTCGACCGTGTGGCGGCAGGACCACAACGGCTTTACGCACCAGGACCCTGGCTTCATCGACCACGTTATCAACAAGAAAGCCAGCGTGGTGCGCGTGTACCTGCCACCCGATGCCAACTGCCTGCTCTCGGTGATGGACCACTGCCTGCGCAGCCGCCACTACGTGAACGTGATAGTGGCCGGCAAGCACCCCGCCCCACAATGGCTGGACATAGATGCCGCCCAAAAGCACTGCGCCGAAGGCATCGGCCTCTGGCCCTGGGCCAGCACCGACGCCGGCCAGGAGCCCGATGCCGTGCTGGCCTGCTGCGGCGACGTGCCCACGCTCGAAATCCTGGCCGCCGCCAGCATCCTGCGCGAACACCTGCCGGAGCTGAAAATCCGGGTCGTGAACGTGGTGGACCTCCTCAAGCTGGAGCGCCACACCGAGCACCCGCACGGCCTGACCGACGCCGACTACGACGCGCTGTTCACGCGCGACAAGCCGGTGATTTTCGCCTTCCACGGCTACCCTTGGCTGGTGCACCGCCTCACCTACAACCGCGCTAACAACCAGCACGTTCACGTGCGCGGCTACAAGGAGGAAGGCACCATCACCACGGCCTTCGACATGACCGTGCTCAACGAGATGGACCGTTTCCACCTGGCCATGGACGTGCTCGACCGCGTGCCCCAGTTAGGCAACAAGGGCGCGTACCTCAAGCAGTGGCTTAAGGATAAGCTGGTGGAGCACAAGCAGTACATCATCACCCACGGTGAGGATATGCCCGAGGTACGGGAGTGGCAGTGGAAGGCGTAGCAAACCCAAATTGCGGACTAGCCGCGTAGCGGCGACAGGTTTGTAGCAAGCCACCCGTTTGGGCAATAAAGCCGCGTAGCGGTGACAGATTTTGCGCTGTTTCTGTCACCGCTACGCGGCTTTATTTCGTTTTTCAACTTTTTACTACAAACCTGTCGCCGCGCTGCGGCTAGTCCGCAACTTGGACTAGCAAGCAAATGATTAACAACTGCTTGCTATCTCATTCCGCGGGACCTCATCAACCACCACATGGACTACCACCTGCTGCCCGCCCCGGAAGTAGCCCAGGCGCTGCACACCACCCCGGCCGGCCTCGATGCCGCCACGGCCGCCCAGCGCCTGGCCGAGCACGGCCCCAACCAGCTGGCCGACACCCGCCGCAAAGCCTGGTGGCAGCTGCTGCTGCACCAGTTCACCGACGTGATGATACTGGTGCTGCTGGCGGCCGCCGCCATCTCGGTGCTGGTGGGCGAGGCGCAGTCGGCCTACGTCATCCTGGCCATCATTGCGCTGAACGCCGCCCTCGGCTTCGGGCAGGAATACCGGGCCGACAAGGCCATGGCGGCCCTGCAACAGCTGGCCCCGCCCCAGGCCCAGGTGCTGCGCGACGGCCAGCCGCGGGCCGTGCCCGCCGTCAGCCTGGTGCCCGGCGACGTGGTGCTGCTCGAAGCCGGCAACGTGATTCCGGCCGATGTGCGCTTCCTCGAAACCCACGCCCTGAAAGTCGATGAGTCGTCGCTGACCGGCGAGTCGGCCAACGTGGAGAAAAACCCGGACCCGCTACGCCTCGGCACCTACCCTCTCGGCGACCGCCTGAACCTGGGCTACAAGGGCACCTTCGTGACCAACGGCCGCGCCACGGCCTACGTGGTGGCCACCGGCATGGGCACCGAGCTGGGCAAAATCGCCGGCCTCCTCCAAGCGCCCGAAACCCCGACGCCGCTGCAACAGCGGCTGAGCACCTTTGGCAAGTGGCTGGCAGCGGGGGCCGTGGTTATTTGCGCGGTGTTTTTCGCGGCGGGCTGGTGGCGGGGCGAGCCCCTGGGCGACTTGCTGCTGGTGTCCATCTCGCTGGCCGTGGCGGCCATTCCGGAGGCGCTGCCGGCGGTGGTTACCATCGCGCTGGGGCTGGGGGCCCAGCGGCTGGCCAAAGACCACGCCCTGGTGCGCAAGCTGCCGGCCGTGGAAACGCTGGGCTCGGTCACCTACATCTGCACCGACAAAACGGGCACCCTGACGCTCAATAAGATGACCGCGCAGGAGGTGTACTCCAACCCGGCGTTCACCCTGCCCGCCCTGGGCGACCGCGACGCGCTGCTGACCGCCATGGCTCTCAACACCGACGCCACCCACGGCCCCGACGACCAGTGGCTGGGCGACTCCACCGAAGTAGCCCTGGCCCGCTACGCCGCCGAAAAAGACTACCCGCGCCGCGCCCTCGAAGACCGGTTTCCGCGCCTGGCCGAGCTGCCCTTCGACGCCGGGCGCAAGTGCATGACCACCCTGCACCAGACCGAACATGGCGTGCTCGTGTTCACCAAGGGCGCACCCGGCGTACTCTTCGCCCAGCTCGCCGAAGACCAAAAAGCTCAGCTGCCTGACCTCGAAAAACGCGCCAACGCCCAGGCCACCCAGGGCTTTCGGGTGCTGGCCTACGCTGCCAAGCTGCTGCCCGCGATGCCCGAAAAAATAGACGCGGCCACCCTCGAAACCGGCCTGGCCTGCATCGGATTCGCCAGCCTCATCGACCCGGCCCGCGAGGAGGCCGCGCAGGCCGTGGCCGAGTGCCAGGCCGCCGGCATTATCCCGGTCATGATTACCGGCGACCACAAGCTCACCGCCAAGGCCATTGCCAACAAGCTGGGCATCCTCTCCAAGCCCGATGAATTGGTGCTCACCGGGCCCGAGCTGGCCCGGCTCGACGAGCCCGCCTTTGCCGCCGTGGTGGAAAAAGTGCGGGTGTACGCCCGCGTCGACCCGGCCCAGAAGTTGCGCATCATCAACGCGTTGCAGGCCCGGCACCAGTTCGTGGCCATGACCGGCGATGGCGTGAACGACGCCCCGGCACTCAAGCACGCCGACATTGGCGTGGCCATGGGCATCGGCGGCACGGAGGTGGCCAAGGAGGCCGCGCACCTGATTTTGCTCGACGACGACTTCGCCACCATTGTGCTGGCCGTGAAGCACGGCCGACGGATTTACGACAACATCCTCAAGTTTATCCGCTACATTTTATCGGGCAACCTGGGCGAGGTCTGGGCCATTTTTCTGGCTCCGTTTTTCGGGCTTCCCATCCCCTTGCTGGCCATTCAAATTCTGTGGGTCAACCTATTGTCGGACGGCCTGCCCGGCCTGGCCCTGGCCTACGAGCCCGCCGAACCGAACGCCATGCAGCGCCCGCCGCGCGACCCGCGCCAGTCCATTTTCGCCGGCGGATTGGGCTGGTTCATCGGCTGGGTGGGGCTGCTGGTTGGGGGCCTCACGCTGGGCACCCAGGCCTGGGCCATCCACGACGGCGACGCGCACTGGCAAACGATGACTTTCACCGTGCTCTGCTTCACGCAGCTGGGCAACGCGCTGGCCCTCCGCTCTTCACGCGAGTCGCTGTTCACGCTCGGCCTGTTTTCCAACAAGCCGATGCTGGGCGCGGTGGGGCTGTCGGTGGCACTGCAGCTACTGATTATCTACCTGCCTTTCTTCAACAAGATTTTCACCACCAGTCCTTTATCCTGGGGGGAGCTGGGGCTGACGGTGGCCATTTCGAGCCTCGTATTCTGGGCCGTGGAGCTGCAAAAGCTTATCGGCCGCCGGCACCAAACCTCCTCCCAGAGCAGATTCCAAGTTGGTACACGGGGTGTAGAGACGCGCCCCTTCGCGTCTCTACACGCGGGAATCGTTCAACGAGGCGACGCGAAGGGTCGCGTCGCTACACCCCGTACATGAACCTGAAAATAGCGCTGGTGAGTCTTAGGGGAGAATACCAGCCATGGGTTTAGTCATATTTTATTTCCCCCACCGCCATGTCCGCCAACGTCCTGCCCGCCCCAAGCCCCGCGAATGTAGCTACCGCCACCCCCGGCCTGACGGATGCCGCCGTGGACGCCGCCCGCGCCGCGCACGGCCGCAACGTGCTGCCCGAGGCCAACGGCTCCGGCCTGCTGGCCACCCTGCGCGACGTGGTGCTGGAACCCATGTTTGTGCTGCTGCTGGCGGCCTGCGCGGTGTATTTCGCCCTGGGTCGGGCCGAGGAAGCCATTACCCTCATCGTGGCCTTGCTGGTGGTGGCGGGCATTTCGGTGTACCAGTCGGTGCGCAGCAACCAGGCCCTGGGGGCTTTGCGCGAGCTCACGCAGCCCCGCGCCCAGGTGCGCCGCAACGGCGCGCTGGCCACCGTGCCCGTCGAAGACTTAGTGGTGGGCGATGCCGTGCTGGTGGCCGAGGGCAAC
>JBBQSQ010000231.1:0-5902 GCA_038213745.1 Cytophagales bacterium | reverse complement strand
GCAATCAACTCCAGCTTGTGGCTTAGCTCCAGGCCCAGGCCCAGCGTGGGCAGCAGGCCATCGGTCACGGACTGAAGGTGGGCACTCAGCTCATCGGCCCCGAGGTGGGTGCCAGCCACCCGCAGCCCGGCGTCGGGGTTGTTGAACGTGCCCAGCTGGCGGCCAATGGTTTGGCGGGTGTAGGCCAGGCCCACGCGGCCATACAGCGGCCGGTGGCGGGGGTTGAAATTGTGCTGGTAACTCAGGCCTGCCATCCAGCCATCGCCCCGGAACTCCCGGTACACGCGCTGCGTGCCCAGAAACACGGCCAGCTCGGGAGTAAGCTCGTACTGGTAGTCGAGCTTCGTCCACAGGGTCAGGGCTTCGGGGGTGACGTTAGCTGCGCCCTGCATCCGGAACCCGTAGCCATCCGGGGCATAGTTCACTGCCACGCCGGCGGCCGAGATGGCCAGCGGCCACGCGCCCACCACTCCACTGTAGCGGAAACGGCTCAGGAACCGCCCCAGGGGGGTCATTTCCGGCGCGGTGGCCGGCTTTCCGTCCGCTGGGCTGGGCTTGAAGAGGGAGTCAGCCCGCTGCTGACGCGGCTGGTCAAGCAGGCTTTTTTGCAGGGCCTCGGGTGGCAGCAGGGTGGTGTGGCCCTGCCAGAATGCGGAGTCGTAGGCCACGGCATTGCGCAAAAACACGTCGTGGTACTGCGCCCGCTCCAGGTAGCCGGGCCGGGGGGCCGTTTGGGCCGTGTCGATGGCCGTGGTCAGGTACTCGCCGAAGTAGTTGAGCGGCGGGCCCACGGGCAGGCGGGCCGCTGTTTGCCACCACACGGTTTTCAGGTGCCAACGGCCAGCGTATGGCTGGTAGGCCACGCGGAGCGTCCGCGAATCGGCCCGGTTCCTTGCCCGCTTGAGGCCGGCGGGCGTGTAGCGCCACTCGGCCCCCAGGAAGGCGTAGGTATCCTGGTCGATGTACATCCGCCCCGCAAAATCGGCGCGGCGGGTGCCGCCTTTCGGCGCGAAGGTGACGACGTACACGGGCCGGTCCTGGTAGGTGCTGCCGGGGGCCAAGCCGTAATCGTAGTCGCGGAAGTGGGCGGGGTCGATGAACTGCGCGCGGCGGTGCACAAAATCGCCCCGGTGCACAATAAACGGCCCGCCCGCCCAGTCAATCCGCACCAACTGGCTGTCCGCGCGCAAATCAACCCGGCGCGCCTGCGTAATCTGGACGTCGCCATCGGCCGTCCGCTGCTGGTACGGGGCCTTGAATACCGTCAGCAGCCCCTCGGCCAGGTAGCGCGGCTGGCCGGCCTGGTCGTTGTCCGACTCGCGGTAGAAGCCCATGAGCTGCGTGGGCCGCGCCGGGTAGTTGCGCGGAATGCGCGCCACCGCCTCCCGCACGATGCCCACCACCGAGGCCGTCACCCGCACCTCGCCCAGCGCCGCCCGGCTGATTTGCAGCTCGATGCGCAGCTCCGGCCCCGGCAGCGGCGGCAGCGCCTGGCTGAACTTGCGGTAGCCCAGCAGCGCCACCTCCAGCCGCGCCTGCCGAAACGCGGGCGGAATGTTCAGCGCAAAGCGGCCATCCTCGTTCGTGCTCGTGCCCAGGCGGTTATCGGCCACGCCCACCTGCGCGTTGGGGATGGGCTGGTGGGTTTCGGCGTTGAACACCCGGCCGCGCACTAAAATGGGGCCCTGCGCAAGCGCCGGCCCCATTAGCAAACTCAACCAAAGCAGGAAAAGACAGCGCATCGTAAACGGCGTAAGTTGGCGGTGAATGAATGCCGGCCTTGGGCGTTAATTGTTCACTGGCACCAGTTTAGCCAGCAAATATTCCGCAATTTGCACGGCGTTGGTCGCCGCGCCTTTGCGCAGGTTGTCGGCCACAATCCACATGTTGAGAGTGCGGGGCTGGGTTTCGTCGCGGCGCAGGCGGCCCACCAGCACGGCGTCCTTGCCGTGGCTGTCTTTGGGCATGGGGTAGCTGTTGCGCGCAGGGTCGTCCACCAGCTCCACGCCGGGCGTGCGGGCCAGAATTTCGCGCACCTCGGCCAAATCAAACTCCTGCTCAAATTCCACGTTCACGGCCTCGGAGTGGCCACCCATCACCGGAATGCGTACGCAGGTCGCCGTGACCCGGATGCTGTCGTCGCCCATGATTTTTTTGGTCTCGTTCACCATTTTCAGCTCTTCCTTGGTGTAGCCGTTGGCCTCGAACACGTCGATGTGGGGCAGCACGTTCAGGTCGATGGGGTGCGGGTAGGCGGGGTTGGTGGCGGTGCGGCCGGCGCGCTCCTCCAGAAGCTGGTCCACGGCTTTTTTGCCGGTGCCGGTCACGCTCTGATAGGTGCTCACCACAATGCGCTGCACTTTATAGGCCTTGTGCAAGTCGTTCAGGGCCACCACCATCTGTATGGTGGAGCAGTTCGGGTTGGCAATGATTTTATCCTCCGGCGTGAGCGTATCGGCGTTCAGCTCGGGCACCACCAGCTTCTTGGTGGGGTCCATGCGCCAGGCCGAGGAATTGTCGATGACGGTGGTGCCCACGGCGGCGAAGCGGGGCGCGTGCTCCTTGCTCACGGAGCCGCCCGCCGAGAAAATGGCAATGTCGGGCCGGGCGGCCAGGGCGTCGTCCATGCTCACCACCGGGTAGTGCTTACCCTGGAATTCAACCAGTTGCCCCACCGATTTAGCCGACGCCACGGGCAGTAGCTCGGTGAGGGGAAACTGGCGCTCGGCCAGCACTTTCAGGACCTCGGTGCCTACCAGGCCGGTGGCACCCACAATTGCAAGTTTCATGGAAAAAGCAAAGAAATAAAAAGCTGAGCCTTAAGCAGGTTCCTTCCGGCAAATGTCGCTAGAAATGGGTTACTTTGAATGTTACGATGACAGCTTGCCGCACTCACCTTCTTCTACACTACCTTGTTGAAATACGTCTACCTGCTGCTTTTATTATTACCGGGCTTCGCCCAAGCCCAACTAACCGAGCATTTTACCGACGGCAATTTCACTGCTAACCCCGCTTGGACGGGCGACGCGGCCAGCTTCCAGGTCGCCGCGCAGCAACTGCAAAGCAACGGCCCGGCCGTGACCACCACCCAGATTGCGCTCAGCACGCCCAGCCAGGCCAGCACCGGCACGGTCTGGGAATTCTGGGCCAACCTAAAGCTGGCTACCAGCTCCGGCAACCTCGCCGATGTGTGGCTCATGGCTTCGCAAACGGACCTGCGCAGTCCCAGCAACTCCGGTTACTTCGTGCGCCTCGGCGGCACCGACGACGAGGTGAGCTTGTTTCGCAAAGACTCCACCCGCGCTGCCGTCCCCGTCATCGACGGGCTCAACGGCACCCTGAGCAGCCTGACCAACAACCTGGTGCGCGTGCGCGTAACCCGCACCACCGCCAACCGCTGGACCCTGGAGCGCGACCTCACCGGCGGCCGCACCTTCGTGGCCGAAGCCGCGCAGCCCGTGGACGCTACCTACCAGCGCAGCATTGCCGTAGGCGTGTCGCTGGCCTATTCGGCGACCAACAACCGCAACTTTTTCTTCGACGATTTTCTCGTAACCGACGCCAACCCGCCGCTCCTGCTCCGCGGCGTGCCCATCGATTCCCGCCTGCTCGACGTGGCTTTCAACGAAGCCGTGGACCCCGGCATCGCCACCCTGTTGGCCAATTACCGTCTGCAAAGCGGGGCCGTGCCCACGGCCGCCCGCGTGCAGGCCAACAACCCGGCGGTGGTGCGCCTCACTTTCGGCACCGACTTTGGCCCCGCCAACGTGCTGGAAGTCCGCAACGTGGCCGACCTGTATGGCAACTTAGCGGGCGGGCCGCTCACGGCCAGCTTTACCGGCCCACCCGCCGCCCCGCAGGTGGGCGACTTGATTATCACCGAGATTTTCGCCGATGAAACGCCTTCCGTGGGCTTACCGGCGTCGGAATACCTGGAGCTTTACAACCGCAGCGCCACCAAGGTCCTCAGCCTGGGCGGCGTGCGCCTGGGCAAAACCAGCACGGCCACCGTGGCCATGTTTGCCGATACCGCCAAGCTGCTGCCCGGCCAGTACGCCGTGGTGTGCGGCAGCACGCGGGTGGCGCAGTTTAGCGCGCCCGGCATCAAGGTGTACGGCCCCACCAACTTCCCCGCGCTCAGCAACGGCGGCGATGGCCTGGTGCTGCGCGGGCGCGACGGCCGCACGCTGTTCGAGGTCAACTATTCGGATGCCTGGTACGGCGACCCGCGCAAGAAGGACGGCGGCTGGAGCCTCGAAATGATTGACCCCAACAACTACTGCGGCGGGGCCGAGAACTGGACCGCCAGCGTGAACCCCCTCGGTGGTACGCCCGGCAAGGTGAACTCCGTGCGCGCCAACCGGCCCGATGCCACCACCCCCACCCTGCTCCGCGCCGTGGCCCTGAACGCCACCACCGTACGGGCTTATTTCTCCGAAAAGCTTGACAGCGCCGCGGCCGCCATCCTGGGCCGCTACACCCTCAACCCCGCCCTGACCGTGGTGCGCGCCGCCCCGGTGGCCCCCGATTTCCGGCAGGTCGACCTCACGCTGGGCGCGCCGCTGCTAGCCAGCCGCCCCAGCACCCTGGCCGTGCAAACGGCCACCGATTGCGTCGGCAACGCCAGCGGCCCTTTGCAGTCGGCCACCTTCGCGCTGCCCGAAGCGGCGGTGAGCGGCGACGTGGTCATCAACGAGCTGCTGTTCAACCCCCGCGTGGGGGCCGTGCGCTTCGCCGAATTCCTGAACCGCAGCCCCAAATTCATCGACCTGCAAGGCTGGCAATTCGGCAACCTAAAGCCCGATGGCAGCGTCGACGCGGTAATGCTCGGCACCGGGCCGCTGGTGCTGGCTCCGGGGCAGTTGTTGGCTTTCAGCAGCAACAGCAGCAACATCGTCTCTCAGTATCCCACCAGCAGCGACCCCGCCAATCTGGTGCAGCTGAGTAGCTTCCCCACGTTTCCCGATGTGAGCACGGCGCTGCTGTCCGATGGCCGGGGCCAGGAAATCGACCGGTTTGCCTACACTAAAAACCTGCACCTGAGCCTGCTGACCACGCAGGACGGCGTGTCGCTGGAGCGCATCCGGGCCAATGGGCCCACCCTGGGCAGCAACTTTCACTCCGCGGCCAGCACGGTGGGCTACGCCACGCCCGGCCGCCCCAACTCCCAGGCCCAGGACACGCCCGGCGGCAACCAGGAGCTGACCATCGAGCCCGAAGTTTTCACGCCCGACGACGACGGCCAGCAGGATTTTGCCACCCTCACCTACCACCTCGACGCGCCCGGCTACGCCGCCTCCGTGACGGTGTACGACGCCCTAGGCCGCCTCACGCGCCGCCTCGTGCGCAACGAAACCCTGCCCACCGCCGGCCTCCTGCAGTGGGACGGCACCGACGACAAAGGCCACAAGGCGGCCGTGGGCTACTACATTCTGCTGGTCGAGCTGTTCCGCCCCAGCAGTGGCGAAAAGCGCGAATACAAGAAGACGGTGGTGCTGGGGACCCGGTTTTGACGCCTGTCATTGCGAGCAAAGCGAAGCAATCCGTCCTATTCTCCGCGACCGACCTAATAACGTGACGAGCCCTGTGACTCGTAGTATCGGGGCTTGTCACTTAAGAAAGTGTCTGATTTTTTACAGGACGGATTGCTTCGCTCCGCTCGCAATGACACCCAGCCCCTAACCTCCTCCCATTAAACCCCCGCCCCTTGAGCCCATCTTAAGAGGCATGAACAGCACCCAGCAACTTCAGCACCTGTACTGGCGCGCGGGTTTCGGCCCCCGCCCGCAAGACGTGGCCGCTGGCCTCAGCCCGCGCCAAGCCCTGCGCCAGCTGCTGCACGATTCCGAGCATTACGAGCCCCTCGCCGCCCCGCCGGGCCTGGCGATAACCAACCCGGCCT
>JBBQSQ010000230.1:0-5945 GCA_038213745.1 Cytophagales bacterium | reverse complement strand
AATAAAATCGGACACCAGCACCACCAGGGTACGGCGCTTGAGCAGTCCCAGCGCCTGCCGGATGCCCGCCCCTACCCCCGTGCGCGTGGATACCGGCACCAGCCCATACAAGCGGTTGATGAGCGCATACGCCGCCCGTGGCCCCTTGCCGGGCGGCAGGTACAGCTCCTTCTGGTCGGAAAACGCGAAAAGGCCCAGCGCCGAGCCCTGCCGGGCGGCCGAGAGCGCCAGCAGCCCCGCAATGTCGCGGGCCACGTCGAGCTTGCGGCGCTGGCCGTCGCCCACGTCCAGCGAGCCGCTCACGTCCAGCAGCACCAGCACCTGTTGCTCCTTCTCCTCCTTATAGGTTTTCACGAACGTGCCGTGGCCTTTGCTGGACACGGCCCAATCGATGGCCCGCACCTCGTCGCCGTACTGGTAGAGGCGTACATCGTCGAATTCCAGGCCCGTGCCTTTGAAAACGGAGTGAAAATCACCCTGTAGCTGGGCCTCCACCGCCTTGCGAATGCGGATTTCGAGGTGGCGCAGGCGGCGCACCAGGGCGGTGAGAGCCGGGGGCACGGAGGCGTTCATTCGATTAGCTGTTGGCCATTAGCTGCTAGCTGTTAGCTTTTTGCCGGGGACTTGCTCACGAAAGAAGCTAACGGCCAACAGCTAATAGCTAACAGCTAATAATGGCGAAGCTACGGCGTGGGACTAACTTTGCGGCGTGAACTCATTCCGTCGATGCTGCCTGGGCCTGCTACTGGCCCCCCTCCTGCTGGCATTGCCCGCCTGCGACCGTCCCGAAGACCCGCTCGCCCCGGCCGACCTGCTCCCCAAAGAGCGAATAATTCCGCTGCTGGCCGACCTGCACGAGCTGGAGGCGCGCGTCGAAAGCAGCCGGCTCTCGCCCGATTCGGCCCGGGCCCTCTACCTGTCGCAGCAAAAAGCGGTGCTTCGGAAGCGCGAAGCCACCGACTCGGCCTTCCAGCGCAGCTACCGCTACTACAGCATCCACGGCAAGGACCTGAACGAAATCTACAAAACCGTAATCGACACGCTCACGCGGCGGGAGGTCAAATTCGAGAAGCCGGGCGCTTCCGCTCAACCCGTCCCCGCCACGGGCCAAGCACCTAAATAATGGCGAGTGGTTAGTGGTTAACGGTTAGTGTTAATTATCAGTTAATTAGTGGTTGGCCGTCGGATAATTAATCACTAACCGTTAACCATTAACCATTTAAATAAGTCGGCTGCCGTCGGGTACCGGGCCGGCCACGGTGGCCAACACAATGTGGCCTGCCGCATCGGCAACGCCCGTTACCAAGACTTCGGAAAGGAATTTCCCGATTTGCTTCACGGGGAAGTTGACGACGGCCAGCACCTGCTGGCCCACCAACGTTTCGGGCGTGTAGTGGTGCGTGATTTGGGCGCTTGATTTTTTCAGGCCGATTTCGGGGCCAAAATCAATCAGCAGCTGGTAGGCGGGCCGGCGGGCTTCGGGAAACGGGCGGGCCTCGCGGATGGTGCCCACGCGCAGGTCAACGTGCTCAAATTCGGCCCAGGTCAGGGAATCAGGCATGGGGCTACTGTGCAAAGGCTTTCAACGCTTCCAGCTTGGCCTGGGTTTGCTGCTCCCACTGGGCCTGGCGCGTGGCCACGAGGCCGTGGTTGGTTTCCTGGTCGTAGCGGTTTTGCTCCCGATTCCACTCCGCGTACACGCCCTTGGTGAGGTTGTTAAAGGCCGGTTGCAGCTTCTCACAGTTAACCTTGGCCTGGAAAGCGACTAGCTTCTGGCGCATCACGCGGGCATACACTTCCGTGATGTCGAAATGCAGCTGCTCGTGGCGCAGCAGGGCTTCCGAGGCCGTTTTGGGGGTCCGAAACCACGACGTATTGGGGTCGAACGTGGACTGCACGGTGCCGGTGAAAACAAAATCGCGGCACGACGCCCCCGCCTTGATGTCGCTGGAAGTAGACGAAGCCAGCTGGTCCCCGTACGGCGGTCGGCCCAAGAAGTCGGCAATTGTTAAGCGCCGCGTGGCGGACCACGGAATGGGCGGCGCGGGGGCCGGCTTGGCGGCAGCGGCCACCGGGGCGGCCGGAGCCGGGGCGGCCGCGGGGCGCGGTTTTAGGGCCGGCCCTTGCAGCGCCGGCACCATCACCAGTAACGCGGTCAGGAAAGAGAGCATTGTTGAAAACATAATAATGCAAAAAGACATGAACCCGTACGCTGCTAAAGCGCACCAGAAGCACAAATATTGCTCAGCCTGTGCTATTTAGCAAGCAGCACGCCAGGGTAGCGCGCGGTGCGCGCGGCCAGCTTACTGCACGCGCATTGGTTCCTTGGTCGGGGCTGGCATGGCGGGCACAAAGTCCGGGGCCGTTTCGCGCCGAAAGCGGAATAACAGCACCACGGCCACAATGCTGAGGCCCAGCAGCAGGCCCGTCCACACGCCCGGCGCGCCCAGGTGCAGCCGGAACCCCAGGAAATAGCCCAGCGGCAACGCCACGGCCCAATACGCCAGCAGGGCTACCACGGAGGGCACCTTCACGTCTTCCAGCCCCCGCAGAGCGCCGAGGCCCATCACCTGCACGCCATCGGACACCTGAAACAGGGCGGCGATGAGCAGCAGCGTGCCGGCCTGCGCCACCACCGCGGGGTCGTGGCTGTAGAGCAGCGGGGCCACGTGCCGCGTGCAGATGAACAACACCGCCATCGCCGCCATAAATCCAAACCCCAGCACGTAAGCCGCAAACCCGGCCTGCCGGGCTTCGGCCAAATCGCCCCCGCCCAGCAGTTTGCCCACCCGGATGGTGGCCGCCGCCGCAATGCCGCTGGCCGCCATGTAGGTAATGGAGGCCAGGTTGATGGCCACCTGGTGCGCCGCCAGCGGCACCGCCCCCAGCCAGCCAATCATGATGGCGGCCGCCGCAAAGGCCCCCACTTCGAACGCCATTTGCACGCCAATGGGCGCGCCCAGGCTCAGCAGGCGGGCCAGAGTAGCCCCATCGGGCAGCCAGCTTAGCACGGCGGTGCGGTAGGCATGCAGGCGGTGCGCCAGCAGCACGTAGGCCGCCATGAGCACGGCCATGAGCACCCGGGCAATGAGCGTAGCCCAGGCCGAGCCCATCAGGCCCATGGGGGGCGCGCCCCATTTGCCAAAAACCAGGGCGTAGCACAGGGCGGCATTCACCACGTTGGCCAGCACTGAGAGCCACATGGCCTGGCGCGTGAGCCCCAGGCCTTCGGCAAATTCGCGGAAGCCCTGGAACAGCATCAACGGCAAAAACGACCAGCTGATGACCCGCACCCACGGCGCGGCCAGGGCCTCCACTTCGGGGGCCTGGCCGAGGTAGTGCATGAGCGGGGGCACGAGCTGCCCCAGGCCCGCCAGCACCAGGCCGGCCAGCGCACTCAGCCACACCGAGGAGACCAGCAAACGACCCAAATCGGGCAGGTCGCGGCGGCCATCGGCGGCGGCCACCAGCGGCACGCTGCCCATGCTCAGGCCAATGCCCAGAATCATGATGACGTTGGTGCTGTTCACGCCCAGGCTCACGGCGGCCAGCGGCACGGTGCCCGTGCGGCCCACCAGCACCGAATCGACAAAGCTGACCATGATGTGCCCCAATTGGGACAGCACCACGGGGTAAGCCAGCAACAGCGTAGGGCGCAAATGGGGACGAATATCTTTCACCAGAAAATAGCTAAAACCGGCCAATCAGCCGCCCGCAAAGGTACGCCCACCGGCCGGCGAGCCGGCGGCCTATGCACGTACACGAACGATTTGACAAGGCCTTTTTATGGCGGTTTTCAGGTTAGCGAGTGGAATTAAAAGCTGAGCGTTAAAAGTTAAAATGCAGGTAACATCGTTTTTAACTTTTAACGCTCAGCTTTTAACTCCACACACCAGAACGGCGCTAGGCAGTAACCGGGACCAACACTGCTTGCATGCGTGCCAGGGCCTGGCGCAGGTCATCCTCGGCCACGGCATAGGAGAGCCGCGCAAACCCCGGCGCGCCACAAGTCGCGCCATCCACTACCTCTACTCCGGCCGCCGCCAGCCGCTGCACAAGCTGCGCCGAGGCGTCGGCCGCCGGCAGATGGGCATCCAGAAAGCGGGTGAAATCGGCAAAAACGTAGTACGTGCCCTCCGGCGCGGCCACTGCACCCGCGCCGGGCAGCGCCGCCAAGGCCGCCAGCAGCAGCTCCCGCGTGGGCTGCAATTGCGCGCACAGCGCCGCGCCAATGCCATCGGCGTGCTGCGTGGCCGCAAGCGCGGCAGCCTGGGCCATCACCGGCACCGCCACACCGGTGCTGAATAGGCGCGCGGCCACGGCCCGCGCCAGCGCAGGCGGAGCCACCAAGCAGCCTATGCCCCAGCCCGCCAGCGCCAGCGACTTCGAAAAGCCGCTCACTACTACGTGCCGCTGGTGCGGGTCGGGCAGGGCGAGCAGCGTGGGCACGGGCTCCGGCCCGAAGCTAATGCCTTCGTAAATCTCATCGCTGAGCACCCATAGCTGCGGAAAATCAGCGGTTATGGCCAGCAGCGCGGCCCACTCGGCCCGTGTGTATACGCGCCCGGTGGGGTTGTTGGGATTGCTGAGAATCAGCAAGCGCGTGGCGGGGGTGAGAGCGGTCCGTAGTGTTTCGGGGTGCAGGGTGTAGGCATCGGCGGCGGCCAGCGGGAGGGTGCGCAGGCGGCCCCCAGCCTGCCGCACCAGCTCGTGGAAGCCAAACCAATTGGGCGTGGGTAGTAGCACATCGGCACCGGGGGTCAGCATTTCGCTGAGCAGGGCGAAGAGGCCGGTTTTGGCTCCGGCCGTCACCACTATTTGCTCGGTGGCTAGGGCGGTGGCCCCGCGCTGGCGGTAGCGCTGGTCCAGGGCCTCGCGCAGGGCGGGCAGGCCGGCGGCGGGGCTCACCTCCATGGGGGTGCCGTGCTCCTGGGCCTGCGCGAGAACGGCTGCTGCCGCTGCGAGCGCCACGCCCGGCACCGCAAAATTTCCATATCCCGAAGCGAGGCTAATCATATGGTGCAGTTTGCTGTGTTGTGTAGGAGATTTAATCCAGCTGTGCGGCCAGCACCACATCGGCAAAATCGGCGGCGGCATCGGTGAACACGGCCATCACGCGCAGCCCGGCTTCAGCGGCCAGCATTTCAATTTGCGGCAGGGTGAATTTATACGAATTCTCGGTGTGAATCACCTCCCAGGCGGCAAAATCGAAGGTTTCATCCAGCGCGGCCACGTGCACCTGCTGGGCGCGGGTGCTCACCAAGTACGAGCGTACGGCCCCGCTCAGGGGGTTGTAATCCGTGTAGTGCTGCCATTGCGCCAGGTCGAAGTCGGCTCCCAGCTCGCGGTTGAGGCGGGTGAGCAGGTTGAGGTTGAACGCGGCCGTGACGCCCTGGGCATCGTCGTAGGCGGCCCGGATGCGGCGCGGGTCTTTCTGCAAATCGAAGCCGATGAGCAGGCGGTCGGCCGGGGCCAGCGGCGCGGCCAGCTTCCGAAGGAAGTCCAGGCGGTCGGCGGGGCCGAAGTTGCCGATATTGGACCCCAAAAACAGCACCGCTTTACTGCCCGGCCGGGTACGCAGCTGGGTAAGGGCGGTGGCGTAGTCTGCCACCACGGGTGCTACGCGGAGCGTGGGCAGCTCGTGGTAAAGCGTTTCAACCAAACCCGCCATTGCCCCTGCCGAAATATCAACCGGCGCATAGGTAAACGGCGTGCCAGCGGCCAGCAGCTCGCGCAGCAGCAGCTTGGTTTTGGCCCCGTCGCCGGCCCCCAACTCCACCAGGGCAAACTCCTCGCCGCTAGGTGGGCTCAGCGCCGCCGCCAGTGCCGCGCCGTGCTCCCGGAAAATGGCAAACTCGGCCCGCGTGGGGTAATATTCCGGCAGGTCCATGATTTGCTGGAACAGCTGACTGCCCGCATCATCGTAGAAGTACATGGACGACAGC
>JBBQSQ010000229.1:0-5965 GCA_038213745.1 Cytophagales bacterium | reverse complement strand
CGGTGCGCGGGCGCAGCGGCGGGCACTACACCCTCACCGTCGTGGCCGATGGGCAGACGTACCGCGCCGAAACCGACATCCGCCGCACCCCGCGCATCGACAGCATCGGCCTGGAATTCAAACCCCAGCAAACCGGCTTCGACGAAGGCTTTTACGCCCTCTACAATGGCCCCGAGCTGCCCGGCCTGGGCGACTACTACCGCTTCAAAGTCTACAAAAACGGCACGTTGCTCAACAAGCCGGAGGACCTTATCGTGCGCTCCGATGAGCTCGTCGATGGCAACTACATTGGCCGCGTCGAGCTGAATGCCAAGCCGCTGGTGCCGGGCGATAAAATTCGGGTCGAGCTCTTGTCGATTCCGCGCGACTACTTCTATTTCCTGAACGAAATGTTCACCCAGATTAACAACGTGGGCCTGTTTGCTACCAGCCCGGCCAACGTGCGCACCAACTTGCAAAACACCCAGCCCGGCTCGGGCAAAACCGCCGTGGGCTACTTTGCCGGCTACACCGTGCGCACCGATTCGGTAGTGGTGCGATAGAGTAAACCGTAGATGAACGTCCTGCTTCAACAACCGGACGCCAGACGAAGCAGGACGTTCATTTGCTCATTGCTCATTGAAGACAACAAATTCTATGGCCGAAATTTACCCCGATGCCCCGTGGGACCTGCTGGCCCGCCACCTTGCCTCTGAGGCCACGCCCGACGAGCAGGCCCTGCTGCGCCACTGGCTACACGCCGACCCGGGACACCTGCAAATTCTGACCACCGTGACCCGCGCCTGGGAGCACGCCGGCGAAGCTGCCCCCGCGCCCGCGCTGTTTTCGGCCCACGACGTGGAAGCCGCCTGGCAGCGCTTCCGGCCGCTGATGGGGGGCCCGGCCGGGCACACGTCCGCCAAGCCTGCCGCGCCCGAAGCGGTAATCCGGCCGATGGACGGCAGCTGGGTGGCCCCGCTGCTGCGCGTAGCGGCGGCCGTGGCAGTGGTAGCCGGCGGCGCGTATGCGTTTTTTGCCTCCCGTACGGGTAAGCAGCCCACGGCAGCCAGCTACGTGAGCGGCGAGCGGCGGCAGCTGGTGCGCCTGCCCGATGGCAGCGCCGCCTGGCTCAATGCGCGCTCGCAGCTGCGTTACGCGGGGGCGGCAGGGGCGGGCCCGCGGGCGGTGCAGCTCATCGGCGAAGCCTTTTTTGAAGTAAAACCCGACCCCCGGCGGCCTTTTCTGGTGAGCAGCACCACGGCCCGCGTGCGGGTAACCGGCACGGCGTTCAACGTGCGCGCCTACGCCGCCGAAGACTCGGTGGAAGTGAGCGTGGCCCACGGCCGCGTGTGGCTAAGCCGCCTCGCCGGCCCGGCCGACAGCGTGCTGCTGACGGCCGGTTCCCGCGCCGCCCTGCGCGCCGCCGACGCGCCCGGCCGCCAACCCGCGCCGCTGCGCCGCACCGGTGCGCCCGATGCCAACTTCCGCGCCTGGCAAACCGATACGCTGCGTTTCCGCGACGCCACGGTGGCCCACGTAGTGCGCACGCTGCGCGCGGCCTTCGGCACGCGCATCGAGCTAGGCAGGGCCAGCCTGACAGGTTGCCGGTTCACGGGCACATTTGCGCATCCGCAGCCCGCCCAGGTGCTGGCGGTGCTGGCGCTGGCCACCGGCAGCCGGGCCGCCGCCCAGCCCGATGGGAGCTACGTGCTGCGCGGCCCTGGCTGCGCCACCCCGGCCGACGCCGGGGCCCCCCGCCCATGAACTGGCCAAAAAAACGGACCTTTACGCCCATGCACCGGGCCATTTGGATAAGCAGTATCGTGCTGGCTTGTAGCGCCGTGGCGAGTGCGCAGCCGGGGATTTCGCCACTGGCCCGCGCCGTGCAGCCGCCGCTCGCCGACGCGCCTTTGTCGGGAATGCTGGCTTTGCTCTCGCGTCAGAGCGGCATACCCATTAGCTACAGCAGCAGCCGCATTGGGGGGCAGCGCCGGTGTCGGGTGCGGCCAGGGCCGCCCCGGCCACTGGGCACCGTGCTGCACGAAGTGGCCGGGCAGTTCCGGCTGTCTTATGGCATGCTCAATGGGCAACTGGTGCTTTGGCCGGCGGCTGAGCCCGCCCCGCCGGGGGTGGCTGAACTCAATAGCCTGGGCCAGAACTCCCGTCGCCAGCCCCCCGCTAGTCCTGCATCCAACCCCTCGGCCACCGCCGATGCGTTTGCCGGGGAGCTTGGCAAAGGGCCCCCAGCCAATGGCCCCGGCCGCCCTCCCGGCCTGGCGGGCGGCGCGGCAAACGCCCGCCGCTTACCCAGTGGATTCAATCCGGTAGCCCCGGCCCCGCCAACCCGGCCGGCTGGTCCGCGGGGTAGCGACCGCGCCAGTAGTAGGGCTCCGCTGGGCATCCCGCCTCGTGGGGGAGTGGCAGTCAGGGCGGCGCATCCCCTGGAAAAATTGAAAATAAAGACTTTCGGACCAAGGATTTACAAAACTGCTGGCGGCCTGGCTATCACAACGCCACGGGCAACCAGCCGGATTTCGGCCGCGGTATCGCCCTTGCCACGCCGTGGAAGCGTTGCCAAACTGCTGGCCGTGGCCGACAGTGCCATGCTGCCGCGGGTGGTTGTCGTCGCGGCCGCCGCAAATGCTTTGGGCGAAACGCCGGCCTTGCTGGCACCCGGCCCGGCCCCGGAAGCCCTGGCCCGGCCCCAAACGATTGTGCGCCGCCAGTGGGCGCAGGTGTCGCTGCTGCCGCCGCTCAGCTCGAACTGGCTGGCCAATGCGCGGACCGTGAATACCTATTCCCTTAACGTGCTGGCCGGCTATTCGGCGGGCGTGAACCAGTTGGAATTGGGCGGGCTGCTGAACGTGGTGCGCGACTCCGTGCACGGGCTGCAAGCGGCGGGCTTGGCCAACGTGACCGGAACCGACGTGCGCGGGGTGCAGCTGGCGGGTCTGGCGAATGTGAATGGGGGCGCTGTGCGGGGGGTGCAGGGTGCGGGCCTCGTTAATATTGCCCGCGATGATGCACGGGGGCTGCAAATTGCTGGCTTGGCCAACATTACCGGTGGGGCGGGGCATGCCGGACAGCGCCCCGACCAGCCCACCCGCCTGCGCCGGTGGCTGGGCCTGCCCCGCTTACTGGCCACCAATTCCCTGGGCCAGCTGCCGGTGGCCCCCTCCAGCAGCCAACCGGGCTTTCTGGTGCAGGCCGCGGCCGTCACTAACCTTACCGGTACCGACGTGCACGGGCTGCAAACGTCCGCGCTGTTCAATCTGGCCCATCGGGTGAGGGGCGCGCAAATTGGGCTGGTGAACGTGGCGCGGCACGTGGGCGGCGTGCAGTTTGGCCTGGTCAACTTCGCCGACTCCGTGGATGGCGCTTCCATCGGCATCATCAACATCGTTCGGCACGGCTACCTGCACGGCGAGGTGTGGGCCAGCGAAACCCTGCCGCTCAACGCCGTGGTGAAGCTGGGCGTGCGCCGCTACTACACCATCCTGGGGGCCGCAGCCGAGCCCTTCGGCAGCCGGGTGCAGTGGGCCGCGGGCTTTGGCATCGGCACTGCCGGGCTGCCCCACGGCCGCTTCACCTTCAGCCTCGACGCCCTGCAATGGACCCTGGCCGGCACCACCGACAACACCAGTAGCGAAACCATTGATGCCCGCCTGCTCACGCAGCTCCGCCCGGCGGTGGCCTGGCAAATCGAGCGGGAGGGCCATTTGCAGCTTGTTATCTCGCCCACGCTCAACCTGGCCATTGCCTGGAGCAACGACCACCAGCCGCAGTGGGACTTCGGTGCCAACCAGCTGCTGCTCATCAACACGGCGGGGGCGCAATCGCGCACCCGCCTGTGGCCGGGCCTTCAGGTGGGCCTGCGGTTCTGAATCTGGTTCCCATGGCAGTGGCCCTGCCTTCCGCTCAAAACCGCTTCAGCTCGTTGGCGATGAACTCCCATTCCGGAGTGGCGACAATCGGGTCGTTGGCGTTCACCGGCAGCCAGGCGCTCGCACCCCAGCCTTCGTGCAGCACGTGGATGCTCTGGGCTGGCATGTAGCTCTGGGCCAGCAGCATGTACTTCTGGTGCGTTGTGGTGTTTTCGGCTACGTCGACGACCAGTACCGCGTGGCCAGGCGCGCCGCCGTGGATGAGCACATCGCCGGGCTGCACGGCGGCCAGCGGCACCAGCCGCAGCTCCCGGCTCAGCGACATCGTGCCCGCGTAGCCGAACGTAGGCACCAGGTAGCGGGCCAGCGCCGCGTGGGTAGGCGCTTCGGCGGGCCGGGTGGCGGGCAGCACCTGCTCATTGGCCACCCGAAAGGTGCGGCCGGCCACGAAATCCGAAAACCAGAAATCATAGCCCGTGGTGAGGTGGAAATGCACCTTATTGGGGTCGTGGCTGAACACGTACTCGGCTCGCAGCCGAATCACGGCGTCGGCGCACTGCTGCAAATCCTGGGGCGGCACGTCGATGTCAACCACGGCCGCCACCACGTCCGGCCGGTCTTTTGGCTGGCCATTGTATAGACGGGCCTTAGCACCGACCGGTTTCAGGGGCAGCCAGCGCAGCCACTCGCCCCAACTGCCGGCGGCCACCTCCACCCGCTGGCAGCCCGCCGGCACCGGAAATCGTCGGGCCAGCGCCTGCTCGGGAGGACCCGGCTGGGCCAGCCAAGGGTAAATCAAGCCGGATGAGCGGGCCAGTGGGGGCAGGGACGGCGCGCCAAGGGCCGGAGCCGCGCCGGAGCCGGCCGTGAGGCCGCCGGCCAACAACAGCAGCGCCGCGAAGATGCCGGAAAAGGAAGTTGCCATCGTCGGGAAAGCAAACGAGCCTGCGCTAAGCAGGCTCGTGTAGGTTAAGTCCGGCGATGTAACGGAAGTCTTTTTTATTTAGTGTGTAAAGCGGCAGCCCGTGGTGCAGGGCCGTGGCGGCGATGAGGGCATCAGCAAGTTTCAAGCGTTGGCTTAGCGTGTAAGCGGTTAGCAGCTCAATTGCCAGGGTGCCGATGGCCGGCTCCAGCGGGAGAATTTCCAGCAGCCGCAGATTCTGTAGAATCATTCGCAGGTCCGCTCTATTCAAAGCCCCCACGATGAGCTCCGCCTGCGTCGTGACGCTGATGAAAATGCCAGACGGTGCCAGCGAATTCAGATGCGTCGTTGTCTGCGGATTATTCTTCCACAGCTCAATGACAATGTTCGTGTCAAGCAGCACACCCATCAGGAGCGCCGGGTGTGGTCGCGATGCCAGGCGCGGTGCCGTAGCTCATCAGCATCGATGTCCCGACCCTCCCATATGCCCGCAGTTTTGAGAAATAAACGGGCTCTTTCCTCCGGTGTCATGGACTCTATCTCGACATCGGAAAATACTGCCGGTTCGGTGGCTGCCAGCGACTCCGGCTCTTGGCTGACTTCCAGGTAGTCCAAATCACGCAGCAGCTCCAGTACGAAGGCCAGCTTGCTGTCGTCTTTCACTTTTACGATGAGCGTTTCCATAGCAGAAGGTACGGAGTTTAGCCGGCCGCTTTGGCTTTGGCAGGTGCTTTCTTGGTGGCAGCTACTTTAGCCGTGGGCTTTTTGGCCGTAGTAGTTTTCTTAGCCGCCGCTTTCTTGGCCGCTGGTTTCTTCGCCGCCGGGGCTTTGGAAGCCTTTTTAGCCGGTGCGTCCAGGTCTTTTTCCGGTTTTGCCGACGCGACTTTCTTGCCGAAGCGGCCACCTTTGGCGGGCTTATCGGGCGTGGCATCGGCCAGCTCCACGCAGCGCTCCAAAGTCAGTTCCGTGGGCTCTTCGCCCTTGGGAATCTTCACGTTCTTCTTGCCTGCCACGATGTAAGGGCCGAAGCGGCCGTTCAGCACCTGAATATCGGGGTTTTCGGGGAAAGACTTAATGAGGCGCTCGGCATCAGTTTTGCGCTTTAGCTCAATGAGGGCCACGCCTTCTTCGGCCGTGATGGTGTGCGGGTCCTGCTCCTTGGTGAGGGAGAAGAATTTGC
>JBBQSQ010000228.1:0-6019 GCA_038213745.1 Cytophagales bacterium | reverse complement strand
CAAAAGGAGAAGCGGTGGGTAAGAACGCCTAAAACTACCTTTTTACCAAGATGCACTGCAACCCAACTTCTGCCATTATCAGACTTTTCAATTCACTAAAGTCAGAGCTAAATATATATTATTCAGTAAGTAAGATGAAATTATTCAGGCTTTGCGTTGACCTCAAATTTTCCTGATTGCGCCAGCTCGGGCTGCGGGAGCAGCAGCGCCTTACTCTCCCCATATTCCACCAGATTCTTCACCATCCCCTTGAAGATGATGCCGTGAAACGGCAGCACCGAGTACCAGTACAGCCGCCCGGCCAGCCCGCGCGGACGGTAGGCGGCCAGCTGCTCCACGGCATGACTGCCGTCGGGTTGGTCCACGACGCGGAATTGCAGCCAGGCCTCGCCGGGGAGCTTCATTTCGGCATACAGCAGCAGGCGGCGGCCGGGCTTGTCGGCCACTAGCACGCGCCAGAAATCGAGCGGGTCGCCGGCGCGCAGGCGCGAGGGCGAGCGCCGGCCCCGGCGCAGGCCCACGCCGCCCACCGCCTTGTCCATAAGGCCGCGAATGCGCCACAGAAAATCGGTTTTGTACCAGCCCCGGTCGCCGCCGATGCGCCAGATATTGTCCAGCACCTCCGCCACGGGCCGCCGGAAAGGCATGAGCTGGCGGTCGAAGAACATGCCGTTTTTGGGGATTTGGATGGCATCCATGTAGTTCCTGCGCATGGTGCCGGAGCTGAGGGCGTCGCTCCAGCTGCTCACCACTTCGTTTTGCTCGATGCGGGTGAAGGCAAGGGCCAGGGCGGCTCGGTAGCTCATCGGCGTGTGCGGAATCACGGCGCTGATGCTTTTGCCGGGGTCGCACACGGTGTCGTTTTTCAGGCTTTCGACCAGGCTTTGGGCCAAGGAAAACGTCGTGCTCGTGACCAGATACAGCCACCACGACGACAGCCGGGGCGTGAGCACGGGCACCGTCACAATCCAGCGCTTGTAGCCGCGCTCGGCGGCCAGCCCCAGCAGCATCTGGCGGTAGGTGAGCACGTCGGGTCCGCCCACGTCAAAGGCCCGGCCGAAGCAGGCGGGGTTGTCCAGCACTTCGGTGAGGTAAAACATAATATCGCGAATGCCAATGGGTTGGCAGCGCGAGTTCAGCCAGCGCGGCGTCACCATCACCGGCAGCTTCTCCACCAAATCCCGAATAATCTCGAACGAGGCCGAGCCCGAGCCGATGATGATGCTGGCGCGCAGCACCGTGAGTTTGGCGCGGGCGGCCTGGGTGAGCACGTTTTCCACGGCGCGGCGCGAGCGCAGGTGCACGCTCAGGTCGTGGTCGTTGGCAATGCCGGACAGGTAAATCACCTGCCGGGCCGTGGTGGTGTCGAGGTAGTCGACGAAGTGCTGGGCCGACTGCTGTTCCTGCTCAAAAAAATCGTGGTTGCCCCCACTCATCGAGTGCACCAGGTAATACGCCGCATCGATGTCGGTGGGCACGGCGGCCAGTGATTTGGGCCGGAGCAAGTCGCCTTTGGCCACCGTTACCTGGGCGTGCAGGTTTTCGGGCAGCGTATCGGGCAGAGAAAAGCGGCGCGGGTCGCGCACGAGGCATACCACGTGGTGGCCGGCGGCGGCCAGCAGGGGCAGCAGGCGTTGGCCAATGTAGCCCGTAGCGCCGGTAAGGAGAATTTTCATACGCCGGATGAGAAGGGGTTGAAAAAGAGCGTCGTGCAAAACCTAGTAGTTGAACGGCCGCGCCGCCGGGTTGTTTGCCGCGCCGCCAAAAACCGTGGCGTAACCCCCGCAACTCCAGCCGTTAACCCGCATCTTTGGCTTTATGAAACACTCCTTACAATTGCTCGCCGCCGGCCTGCTGCTCGCCACCACCGCACAGGCCCAAACCAAGCTCACCATTCCGCCGCTGAGCCCGACCACGCGCATCCACCAGAATTTCTCCACCTCCTACATCGACCTGACCTACTCGCGGCCCTCGCTGCGCGGCCGCACGGCGTTCGAAGGCGTGGTGCCCAACGGCACGGTATGGCGCGCGGGGGCCAACACCATCACCAAAGTGCGCTTTGGCGAGGAAGTGAAAATCAACGGCCAGACGGTGCCGGCTGGGGCTTACGCCCTGCTCGCCATCCCCGATGCCAAGGAGTGGACCTTCATTCTGAACCGCGACACGGCCCAGTGGGGCACCTACGACTACAAGCAGGCCCTCGACGTGCTGCGCGTAAAAGCTAAGCCCACGAAGCTGGCCACGCCGGTTGAAACCATGAGCCTGACCGTCGACAACCTCAAGCCCGCCTCCGCCGACCTCGTCCTCAGTTGGGACCGCACGCAGGTGGTGCTGCCCGTCGTGGCCGACCCCGACCGCGTGGTGATGGGCCAGATTGCGCAGGCCATGCAGGGCGAAAAGAAGCCCTACGTGCAAGCCGCGCAGTACTACTACAGTACCGGCAAAGACCTCACGCCCGCCCTCGGCTGGCTCGATGAGTACATCAAAGCCAACCCCAGCGAATACTACGGCTACTACTGGAAAGCCAAGCTGCTGCAAAAAGCGGGCAAAAATCAGGAGGCTATTGCCGCCGCCAACAAGTCGCTGGAGCTGGTGAAAACCGACAAAAACGAAGTTTCGAAGGCCGAGTATATGCGCCTGAACCAGGAAGTGCTGGCGGCGGCTGGGAAGTAACCTCACCCCCTGACCCCCTCTCCAAAAAAGAGGGGGCACCGGAAATGCTCCCGGCTGACTCATCCTCATGAACCGGTGCCCCCTCTTTTTTGGAGAGGGGGTCAGGGGGTGAGGTTACGCCGGCTTGGCCTGCTGCACCATCTGCGAGAAACTCTTCGCTGCATTCGTGAATTCCGACGGGATGAGGACCACCGTCGTCGTGTTGTTATCAATTCCAATCTCCGACAGCATTTGCATCCGGCGCAGCTCCAGGGCAATGGGGCTTTTCTCCATCTCCAGCGCGCCCTGCGTTAGCTTGATGGACGCTTCCAATTCCGCCTCAGCTTTAATAATCCGGGCCCGCTTCTCGCGGATGGCTTCGGCCTCGCGCGCCATGGCCCGTTGCATGGATTCCGGAATTTCCACGTCCTTGATTTCGACCAGCTCAATCTTCACGCCCCAGGCTTCGGTGGCCGCGTCCACAATGGCCAACAGGGCGGTATTGATTTGGGCACGCTCCCGCAGCACTTCGTCCAGTTGATTTTGCCCAATGATGTTGCGCAGCGCCGTAACCGACAGCTGGTAAACCGCTTGGTTGAAATTGGCCACCTTGATGATGGCATCGGCCGGGTTCACCACTCGAAACCACAGCACGGCGTTCACCTTGATGGTCACGCTGTCCTTGGTGATGGTTTCCTGCTGCTCCAAATCCACCGTTTTGGTGCGAATATCAATGGTCTGCTGGCGCTCCAGAAACGGAATTATCCAGTACAGCCCCGGCCCCCGCAGCCCCGTAAACCGGCCCAGCCGAAACACCAGCGCCCGCTCATACTCCTGCGCCACGCGAATGCCGGAGAGGAGGATTACAACAACGATGATGAGAATGATGGAAAGCGACATGGTGGGGTGAGAATTGATACAGTGCTTTTATCGCTAAGTGCTATCCAGAATTACAAGCAACCTGATTTATTGCCGGTTGGAAAGCAGTGGTTATTTGTTGGAAAGTAGTTGTTATTTATTTAACCAAGCTGATAAGAGCTTATTGAAATTTTATTACTGTTGTATCATTGTAAAGCACTGTTCTATATTGGTCGACCCAGGTTTCGTCTTTGTATTCCACGTTGTATAAACCGACTCTCACTCGATTAGAGGTTAGCTTGACGAACCTATACAGGCGGTTTGGTAGCACCTTAACGCTTTGGCTAAATGCAACGCGTTGGGTTGACCTCACGGAGTCGCTGAAAACCGTGCCG
Organism: Cytophagales bacterium; assembly: GCA_038213745.1. Classification (GTDB taxonomy): domain Bacteria; phylum Bacteroidota; class Bacteroidia; order Cytophagales; family Hymenobacteraceae; genus Hymenobacter. Next base: position 2,114 of record JBBQSQ010000228.1, on the reverse strand, counting down.
CTGAAAGAGTCTCCTTTCTGGTCCCAGGCAATGAAAAAAAACTGAATATCTGTTTTGCTATTCTTACTTGAATTGGCATTAACTGTAACCGTTTTGTAAGGAGTTACTTCAAAGCTTACCTGATTAGATATGCCCTTTTGCACTGCTGCTCCATCGGAGTAGGCACGACTGTCAGAAGCGTAATTAGTCAAGTCGTATAGGTCTTGACTACTCCGAACTTTCACTCGATAATAACCTTTGCCTGGGGCGTCGAATGCCTGACGGTAATGACCAGCGGCATCCGTGTATGCAGTGGCTATCGAGTCATAGCTACCGCCACCAAAAGCCCCATAGGTGAAATACCCCACAGAAACAGGAACTGCTGCCATTGGCAAGAGCGTATATTTATTCAGCACCGTGCCTTCTACAAGCGTAAATGTTTCCTCCTTATTGGAAATACACGCCGACACAAGCAACACCAGTGTGCCAGTTAGTAGCCAAAGTAGATGACGATGCATGGGCTATGAGGTTAAAGCGTAACGAAATACCTGTCCGCTAGAGAAAAATACGTGCTTTATTGATAGAGCTGGTGGTCGATATTTAGCTGGTAGAAACCTACCGGCCTACCACCGGCAGCACGGCAATGCTCTCGTGCCCGGCGGCATCCACGCTTACCACGCCGAAAATGAAATTGTCTTTGCTGATGGGAAAATCAGCCGTGAGGCCCGCAACCGGGAATCGCTGCTGCCACTGCGGGGCGCTGGTTTCGCGCACCAGCACCACGTAGCCGCTGGGCTTGGGGCCGCCAGCGGGGGCCTGCCAGCGCAGCTCGGTGCGGTTGGTAAGGTTGGCGGTGAGAACTTCGACTTTGGCGGGGGCAGCCGGGGCCAGGGCTAGGCTAGCCATGGTAGCGAGGTTGATGCCGGCGTTGCGGCGCAGGTAGGCGAAGTCCATGCCCTCAATCACGTCGCCGTAAGGGCGGGCTTTTTCGGTGTGCAGGTCCTGGTGCTGGTGGGTGTAGTCCTCGTTCATCTCGGTGAAGCGGACGGCAGCGAAGCCCTGCTGGTTGAAGGGCGTGTGGTCGCCGCCGCGCAAGAAGCGGTCGGGGCGGTACACCAGCGTTGCTTTGTGGCCGCGCCCGTAGAGCTGGGCCGTGCGGTTGATGTAGCGGGCCAGCAGGCGGCTGGGCGATTCGTTCTCGCTGCTAAGCTGGCGGCGTATTTTGGCTTGCTCCGGCGTTTCATTGGCCGGCACCCCTTCGCTGAACACGCGCACCTGCGTGGCATCGCTGATTTCGGGGTCGAAGCCGTGGGAGTTGCCCACAATGTCGTTATTGAGCATCGCAATCAGGTTCCAGCCTTCTTTTTTGGCGCGCTCGGCGAGGTGGCCTGAGCCGTAGAGGCCTTGCTCTTCGCCCTGCACGGCCACGAATTTGAGGGTGCAGGGAAACTTCTGGCCGGCCAGCACGCGGGCCAGCTCCATCACCAGCACGGTGCCGGAGCCGTCGTCGTTGGCCCCGGGGGCGTCGGCGGTGGCGTTCATTACATCCGAAACGCGCGAGTCGATGTGGCCACTCACGAGGATGATGCGGGTGTCCGTCGGGTCGGTGCCGGGCAGGGTGGCCAGCACGTTGGCCATCAGCACAGGCTTGTTGATGCGCTTGCCGTCGGGCTTGATGGTGAAGGTGTCCATCTCGACGGTCATTCTGCCGCCGCCGGCTTTGCTGTATTTCAGAAACTCATCGCGCACGTAGTTGCGGGCCGCGCCGATGCCGCGCGTGGGGCTCTGCGTGTCGCTCAGGGTGTGGCGCGTGCCGAAGGAAACCAGTTTGCGAATATCGGCTTCCAGGTTTTTGGCCGAAATTTCATCCACCAGCTTCTGGATTTTAGGGTCGGCGGCCGGCAGGAGTGGAGCGGGCTTGGTTTGGGCGAGGGCGGCGAAGGGCGCGAGGAGTAGGAGGGAAGCGAGTTTCATGGGGGGAAGGTAGGGCGGGAGTTGGGAAGAATTGAAGAAAAAAAAACGTCATGTCGAGCGCCGCCGAGAAAACGCCCGGGCCCCCGGAAAACAATAGATTGGTTTTACAAGGGACCCCCGCTGTGGAGGCGGCGCGCCGCCAGACGGTCTAATAAATTTAG
>JBBQSQ010000227.1:0-6059 GCA_038213745.1 Cytophagales bacterium | reverse complement strand
ATGACAGGGGGCATAGTGCGGGGTGGAACAACAGACCGCATCGCCCAGGTGGCGTCCCCGCCGCCCACTCATCTCTCCCGCGTACTAATTTATTCAATATTGGGGTATAGTGGCTTCGTCTGCGCGGACGCCAGATAAGCATGACGTTCTGGGTTATTCGCAACACCCTAAGTAGCCGGCGGCGGCGCGGGCGCTTTCACGTACTTATCCAGCCACGAATCCATCTCCCAAAGCATATGGAGCAGGTTTTCGCGGGCGGCGTAGCCGTGGGCCTCGGCGGGCAGCACCACGTAGCGGGCCGTGGCTCCCTGGCCCTTCAGGGCTGCGTAGTACCGCTCGCTTTGGATGGGGAAGGTGCCGGAATTGTTGTCGGCCTCGCCGTGAATAAGCAGTAGGGGCGTCTTCATTTTATCGGCGAAGTTGAACGGCGACATGGCGTTGTACACCTCCGGGGCCTGCCAGAACGTGCGCTCCTCGCCCTGAAAGCCAAAGGGCGTGAGCGTGCGGTTGTAGGCCCCGCTGCGGGCAATGCCGGCCTTGAACAGGTTGGAGTGCGAGAGCAGGTTGGCCGTCATGAACGCGCCGTAGCTGTGGCCCATCACGCCCACGCGGGCGGGGTCGACCACGCCCAGGCGGGTGCCTTCGTCGATGGCGGCTTTGGCGCTGCTCACCAGCTGCTCGGTGTAGGTGTCGTTAGGCTCCTTGCTGCCCTCCCCTACTATCGGAATGCTGGCGTTGGCCAGCACGGCGTAGCCCTGCGTGACCCAGAACACCGGCGAGCCCCAGTTCAGCCGCGTGAAGGTGTACGGCGAGCCGCTCACCTGCCCGGCGTTGTTCTTGTCCTTAAATTCCACCGGGTACGCCTCCATGAGCGTGGGCAGCGGGCCGTCCATTTTCTTGTAGTTCTGGGGCAGGTACAGGTCGGCGGTCAGGTCCACGCCATCGGCGCGCTTGTAGTGCAGCACTTGCTTCCTGAAGCTGCCGCCGACGGCCGCGTAAGGGTTGGGAAAGTGCGTTATGGCCACGGGCTTGGCCTTTTTGGCGGCGTCGCGCAGGTAATAATTAGGCGCTTCGGTCAGCGACTCGCGGCGCGTGAGCAGCTGGCGCTTCTTGCCGCTGGCATCCACAATGGCCACCGGAATTTCGTAGGCCGGAGCTTCGGAACGCCACCAGCGCACCGATTTTTTAGTATTCAGGTCTAGCTCGTCCACAAACGGCCGGTCACCTTCGGAAGAAGCGCCCTGGCCTAGCAAATAGATGCTTTGGCCGGTAGCGCCGCCGGTCAGCAGCACGTACTTGCCCTGGGCATTGCGGTGTTCGTAAGGCGTGCCGGGGTTGTGGTAGGTGTCCTGCTCCGAGCCGTCGAACAGCACGTTGAGCGGCGTGGTGGGCACGCTGGGATTGAGTTGCCAGGTGGTTTGGTGGCGGTCGGCCCAGCGGTAGCCTTCGGCCAGCGCCAGGGTAGCGTTGCCCCAGGTGAGGCCCCCAAAGCGCATGGGCAAGGCCGCCAACTCCTGCGGCGCGCTGGTAAAGGGCGCGCTGATGGTGAAGAGTTTATCGCGAACATCGGCGTTCACCTTGGGGTCGCCGCCGTCCTGGGCTTCGGCGTAGTAAAGGGTCGCTGGCACGTCGGCGCGCCAGGAATGGCCGCGCGGGCCAGTGGGTACCGCATCGAAATTGGTGGGCACGTTATCGGCTAGTGGCAAGTCGGCCACGGTTTTAACCACTGCGCCACTGGCCAGGTCGAGCGCGTCGATGCGCTGCGGGAAGCTGCTGAGGGGCAGCGTGTACGAATAGGGCCGGTGACGGGTGCGCAGCAGCACGTATTTGCCATCAGGCGAGGGCGAAGCGGTTTGGATGACGCCCGGCTGGCCCAGCGGCTGGGCGCTGCCATCGGCCAGGCTCACCCGCACCAGCTGCGCGGTGGCGTAGTAGTCGAACAGCCGCTCATCGGCGGGGTTTTTCAGCAAATCCTGGTAGGTGCGGGCCCCCGATTTCTTGCCCCCACCGCTCTCCTGCACGGCGGGGCCGGTGGGCGCGGCATCGGCGGCGGGCGCGGGGCCGCGGCCGGCTGGCACGGTGCGGGCCAGCAGCGTTTTGCTGTCCGACACCCATTCGAACGACGTGCCGAAGGCATCGTTCAGGGGCGCGGCCAGCAGGCGGCGGGCGGTAGCGGTGGCCACGTCGACCACCCACAGCTCCACGCGGCCATCGGGACCGGGCGTGGTGAGGGCAAAAGCCAGGGTCTTGTTGTCGGGCGACCAGCTCGGGCTGCTAATGCGGGCCTGGGCGGGCAGGCCTTTCACGTCGATTTCGGCCCCGCCGGGTAGCTTTTTCAGCTTGATGCCCACGGCGTAGCTCACGCGGCTGGGCCCGTTGGTACGCGGGTTGAAGCGCAGGCCGGCCAGCCGCAGCTCGGGCTGCGAAAGCTCGGCCACGGTGGGGAAATCCTGCACCGGGAGCAAAGCCAGGGTACGGCCATCGGCCGCCAGGCTCAGGCGGGGCGTGGGCGGGGCCAGCAGCAGGTCCTGGATGGCTTTGGGCGGCGTTTGGTACTTAAAATCCTGGGCCTGAGACGCGGCAGCAGCGAGCAAAAGCGTGGTGGAGAGCAGCAGTTTTTTCATGCGAGGGAATGAAAATAAGACCTGAACCAGCGGCGTACCGCCGCCACAAGGTAGCCAATCCGGCGCTACGTGTATCATTGCCCCATGAAAACGCTGCTGCTGCCCACCAAAACCTACCGCCTCAACGGCCGCCTCTGGCTCGAAACCGACGATGGCCGCTTCCTCGGCATCGGCCGGCTGGAGCTGTTGGAACAGATTGCTGCTTTGGGCTCTATCTCCAAAGCGGCGCAGGCCATGGGCATGTCCTACAAGCGGGCCTGGGACCTGGTGAGCTCCATTAATGCCCAGGCCGCCATCCCGCTGGTAACCACCCAAACCGGCGGCTCCCGCGGCGGCGGCGCGGCAGTTACGGAAGCTGGCCAGGAAGCTATTGTGGCATTTAAAGCCATTCAGGCCCGTTTCCAGGCATTTATGGCGGCCGAGACAACCCTACTGCTCGGATAGTAATTGGAGCAAAACGTCGTTATATCTTTGTAAATATAACGACGCTTTTACGCCCTTATGCTTTCTACGATTACTATCCTTGCTCACTTCACCACGCCTTACTTGCGTGCCCGCACAGCGGCGTTGCGGAGCGTTGGCCGGCGCCTGGCCGTCGGCCCACGGTTCGCGCTGTTGTTTGCCAGCTTATTGCCGGCTTTTGCCTCGCACGCCCAGACCATTGCGCCCGCCGACACGGCCCGCAGAAAAGTGGGCCTCGGCGAAGTGGTAGTGTCCGCCTCCCGGGTCGAAGAGAGCTTTCTACGGTCCCCCGTTACGGTGGAGAAGCTTAACCCGCGCGCGTTGCGGCTCACCCCCGCGCCGTCGTTTTTCGATGCCATTGAGCACCTCAAGGGCGTGCAGGTCATCACCCCCAGCCTGGGTTTCAAGGTTATCAATGCCCGGGGCTTCACCAACACCACCAACGTGCGCTTCGCCCAGCTCGTGGACGGCGTGGACAACCAGGCGCCCCACATCGGCGGGCCCATTGGGAATGTACTGGGGCCGAGCGATTTGGATATTAATTCGGTAGAAATTGTGCCCGGTACCGCTTCGGCCCTCTACGGACTGAATGCCATCAATGGGCTGGCTAATTTTCAGACCAAGAACCCCTTCAATTCCGAAGGCCTGAGCGTGCGGCAGCAGACGGGCGTCAACCACGTGAACGACCCGAACGTGAAAACGTTTGGGGCGGGCAGCTTGCCGGAAACCATCTATTCGGAAACCAGTGTGCGGTACGCCAAGGTACTGGTGGCCGATAAGCTGGCCTTCAAAATCAACGCCACCTACCTGCGCGCCAACGACTGGGTGGCCAACGACCAGACCGACCTCAACCCCAATGGCAACGCCACCACCGGCCTTTTCGGGACCGACAACCCGGCCCGCGACCCCACCAATAGCTACGGCAACGAGTCGTCGGACCGCACCACGCTCACGCTGGGCGGCAAGCAGTACGCCGTGGCCCGCACCGGCCACAACGAGCGGGATGTGGTCGACTACAACCTCAAAACCCTGAAGGCCGACGCGGCGCTGCACTACCGCTTCCGGCCCGGCACCGAGCTGGCCTACACCTACCGCGTGGCGGGTTTCGACAACGTGTACCAGCGCTCGAACCGCTTCCGGCTGCAAGACTACCGCCTCCAGCAGCACGCCCTGACGCTCACCACGCCCGTGGTGCAGGCCCGCGCCTACCTCACCCAGGAAAACACCGGCCAGAGCTACAACCTGCGCTCGATGGGCGAGAACCTGGACCGCAGCTTCAAGCCCGATGCGCAGTGGAACGCCGACTACACCAGCGCCTGGAACACGGCCGTGGCCGCCGGCCAGCCCGTGGCGCAGGCGCACGCCACCGCCCGCACCGCCGCCGATGCCGGCCGCCTCCAGCCCGGCACCGATGCCTTCAGCCAGCGCCTGGGTGAGCTGCAAAACATCAATAACTGGGACCGGGGCGCGGCCTTGCGCGTACGCGCCGACCTGCTCCACGGCGAAACCCAGGTGAACCTGGCTGAGGCGCTGCGCCGCGGCGGCCGCCCCTTGCCCGCCAACCTCGACCTGCTGGCCGGGGCCGACCACCGCACCTACCTCGTGGTGCCCGACGGCAACTACTTCATCAACCCCAACCCCGGCAAAGACCCGCTTGCCGACAACCTGACGTACTCGAAAACCGGGGGATTTGTGCAAGCCGGCGGCCGGTTTTTTGCCGAAAAGCTGCGCCTCACCGCCACCGTACGGGTGGATAAAAACGACTACTTCGACCCGAAATTTAACCCGCGCTTCACGGCGGTGTTTTCGCCCACGCCTAAGCACAACTTCCGCGTCAGCTACCAGAGCGGTTACCGTTTCCCGAGCTTGTTTGAGGGCTTCAGCAACGTGAACAGCGGGCAGGTGAAGCGCATTGGCGGCTTGCGGGTAATGTCGGACGGCGTGTTTGAGAACAGCTACCTGCGCACCAGTATCGACGGTTTTAATGCGGCCGTGACGGCGGCCGTCAATGCCAATACCACGGCGGCCACGGCGACCCAAAAACGCCAGCAGGCCATTGCCCAAAACCAGGGAATATTGGCGAAGAACCCTTACACTTACATCAAGCCCGAGTACATCCGCTCGTTCGAAATAGGCTACAAAGCCGCTTTTGGCTCCGACGGCCGGCTGCTGTTCGACGCCGACTTCTACTACAATTCCTACCGCGACTTCATTGCCCAGGTCGAAGCCTACGTGCCCCAAACCAGCGCGGGCGTAGCGCTAAATACCGGTACCGACCTCAACACCATCGCCACGGCCCTGAATGCGCGCACCGGCCAGGCCCGCTACCGCCTCTGGACCAACTCGCAAAGCCAGGTATCCAACTACGGCGGCTCGGCCGGTATGCGCTACGAAGTGGGCGGCGGCTACCAAATCGGGGCTAACACCACCTACACCCGCCTCGACCGCACCGAAAACGGCGACGGCCTGGAAGACGGCTTCAACACCCCCCGCTGGACATACAACCTGAGCTTAGGCAATGAAAACGCCTGCCACAACTTCGGCTTCGGCCTAAACTACCGCTACCAGAATAGCTACTTCTCCCAAACCTTCCTGGTGGTGGGTACCGTGCCGGCCTACGGCACCCTCGATGCGCAGCTGAGCTACGCCGTGCCGGCCGCGCAGGTTCGCTTCAAGCTGGGTGCCAGCAATGTGCTGAATAACTATTACGTGTCGTACCTCGGCGGGCCGAGTGTGGGCGGCCTGTATTATCTGGCCGTGACCTATTCGGTGTTCTAATACCTATTCCGGATTTTATAAACGCAAAAAAGGCCCGCTCTCATCGAGCGGGCCTTCTTCTTACCTAGCGCTTGCCGCGCGGGCGGCTTACTTACGCTTCATCGGAGCCTTGCGGACCGGGGCCTTTTTGGCCGGGGCTTTCTTCACAGCCGCTTTCCGGGTTGGAACCGGCTTGCCTTGGGCCTTAATCTCCTT
>JBBQSQ010000226.1:0-6072 GCA_038213745.1 Cytophagales bacterium | reverse complement strand
GTGAATGGCTACGCGTATGGCGGCGTGCGTTGTAGCGCGCACTTTTTGTTCGCGTCCCCGAACGAGCCGGTGGTGCGGAACGCGAACTAAAAGTTCGCGCGACAACGGCCCTTGCCCGCCCAATCCCGTAAGCCCGATTTCCCGCTAACCCGTCCGCCCCGCGCGCCCCCGATACCCCATGCAAGAACAAATACGCCTCGCCGAGGCCCGCGACAAGACCACCGACTGGAAGCAATTCGGCCCCTACCTCACCGAGCGCCAGTGGGGCACGGTGCGCGAAGATTACAGCGCCAACGGCGACGCCTGGCACTACATCACCCACGACATGGCCCGCGCCTACGCCTACCGCTGGGGCGAGGAAGGCCTCGGCGGCCTGAGCGACGATAAGCAGCTGCTGTGCTTCGCCTTCGGCCTCTGGAACGGGCACGACAATCAGCTTAAGGAGCGCCTCTTCGGCCTCACCAACGGCCAGGGCAACCACGGCGAAGACGTGAAGGAGCAGTACTACTACCTCGACAGCACCCCCACGCACTCCTACATGCGGATGCTCTATAAGTACCCGCAGGCCGCTTTCCCTTATGATGAATTGCGGGCCGAAAACGCTCGCCGCACCCGCCAGGAGCCCGAATTTGAGCTGTTCGATACCGGCATTTTCGCCGAAAGCCGCTACTTCGATGTGTTCATCGAATACGCCAAAGCCGGCCCGCGGGACCTGCTCATCCAGCTCACCATCCACAACCGCGGCCCGGAAGCCGCGCCGCTCACGGTGCTGCCGCAGCTCTGGTTTCGCAACACCTGGACGCTGGGCTACGACGACCATAAGCCCGAAATCCGCCGTACCGCGCCCGATGCGATGACCGCCGAGCACCGCGACCTCGGCCGCTTTCAGCTTTACTGCGACCAGCCCGCCGAGCTGCTGTTCTGCGAAAACGAAACCAGCCCTGTGCTCTTCGGCAAGAAGCGCAAGAAGAAAAACAAGGCCGGCCGCTACTTCAAGGATGGCATCAACGAGTACATCGTGGAGGGCCAGACCACGGCCGTGAACCCGGCCGAAACGGGTACCAAAGCCGCCGCCCGCTACCAATTTACCGTGGAGCCCGGCCAGCCCCAAACCGTGCGCCTGCGCCTCAGCCAGCCCGCGCACGCCGCGCCGTTTGCCGATTTCGACCACCTTTTCGCTACCCGCCGCGCCGAGGCCGACGAGTTCTACGACTGCATCCAGGAGGGCCTCAGCAGCTCCGACGCCCGCAACGTGCAGCGCCAGGCCTTCGCCGGCATGCTCTGGAGCAAGCAGTATTACTACTACGATGTTAGCCAGTGGCTCGACGGCGACCCCGGCCGCCCCGCGCCGCCGCCCGAGCGCCTCGAAGGCCGCAACTGCGCCTGGCGGCACCTGCACAACGCCGACATCGTCTCGATGCCCGACAAGTGGGAATACCCCTGGTACGCGGCCTGGGACCTCGCCTTTCACTGCCTGCCGCTGGCCATGGTGGACGCCGACTTCGCCAAGCAGCAGCTCCGCCTGCTCTGCCAGGACGGCTACCTGCACCCCAACGGCCAGATGCCCGCCTACGAGTGGCATTTCAGCGACGTGAACGCGCCCGTGCACGCCTGGGCCACCTGGCGCGTGTACCAAATGGACCGCAAGCTGCACGAGGGTCGGGGCGACACCGCCTTCCTCGAAGCCGTGTTCCAGAAGCTGGTGATGACCTTCACCTGGTGGGTGAACCGCAAGGACCGCGACGAGCGCAACATCTTCGAAGGCGGCTTCCTGGGCATGGACAATATTGGCGTGTTCGACCGCAGCTCGCCGCTGCCCACCGGCGGCAAAATCGAGCAGAGCGACGGCACCAGCTGGATGGCCATGTTCGCCCTCAACCTCATGCGCATGGCCCTGGAGCTGGCCCAGACCACGCCCGTGTACCAGGAAATGGCCAGCAAGTTCTTCGAGCACTTCCTCTACATCGCCGACGCCATGACGCGCGGGGGCGGCGGCAAATTCAATCTCTGGGACGAGGAAGACCAGTTTTACTACGACGTGCTCCACGCCCCCGACGACTCGCGCACCCGCCTGCGCATCCGCTCCATGGTGGGCCTCATCCCGCTCTTCGCGGTGGAGGTGATTGACGACGAATTGCTGGCCACCGTGCCCGAGTTCTACGCCCGCGCCCTGGCCCTCATCCAGCGCCGCCCGCGCCTGGCCGAGCTGGTGAGCCGCTGGCAGGAGCCCGGCCAGGCCACCCGCCACCTCATGGGCCTCATGCGCCAGAGCCGCCTGCGCAGCGTGCTCACCCGCATGCTCGACGAGTCAGAATTCCTCTCCGAGTTCGGCATCCGCTCGCTCTCGCGCTACCATTTGGATAATCCCTACTGGTACCATATGGGCGAAAAGGACAGCTTCTCGGTGAGCTACGTGGCCGGCGAGGCCGACTCCGATATGTTCGGCGGTAACTCCAACTGGCGCGGTCCGGTGTGGTTTCCTGTCAACTACCTCATTATCGAGTCGCTGCAACGCTACTACGCCTACTACGGCGATTCCTTCACCATCGAATACCCCACCGGCTCGGGCCAGCAGCACACCCTGGCGCAGGTGGCCGATGCGCTTTCCGCCCGCCTCGCCCGCCTGTTTTTGAAGGATGAAAACGGCCGCCGCCCGGCTTTGGGCGATACCGAAATTCACCAGACTGACCCGCATTTTCAGAATAACCTGCTCTTCCACGAATACTTCCACGGCGACGACGGCCACGGCCTCGGGGCCAGCCACCAAACCGGCTGGACCGGCTTGGTGGTGCGCCTGCTGCATCAGGCCGGAAAGTAGCGCGGCCTTTTAGTCCGCGTCCCGTCGAAAATCCGAACGAATGCAGAATGGCGCGGGAACGCGGACTAAAAGTCCGCGCTACTTCCCGCCACCTCAGCGCGCGTGCGCGGCAGGCTCCCCGGAAAGTCGCGCTGCAAAAACGCCACCAGCCCCTCGCGCACGGCGCAGCGCAGGTCCCAGAGGGCGCTGGCGTTGGCGGCGCTCACGAGGGCGCGCAGCTCCAGGGTGCGCTCCTTGGAGTCGGTGACTTGCAGCACGCACACGCGCTGGTCCCAGAGCGGGTGGGCTTCCAGCAGGCGGCGCAGCTCGGCGCGCAGGGCCTCCACGGGCACGGTGTAGTCGGTTTGGAGGAAAACTACGCCGGTGAGGCGCGAGCTGGTGCGCGTCCAGTTCTGGAAGGGTTTTTCGATGAAGTAATTTAGCGGCAGCACCAGCCGGCGCTCGTCCCAGATGCTGAGCACCACGTAGGTAAAGGTGATTTCCTCCACCCGGCCCCATTCGCCCTCCACCACCAGCACGTCGTCAATCCGGATGGGCTGGGTGAAGGCTATCTGAAAGCCCGCCAGCAAGTTGCTGATGGAGCGTTGCGCCGCAAAGCCCACAATCACGCTGGCAATGCCGGCCGATGTCAGCAGCCCGGTGCCCAGCCGGCGCACCGTCTCGAAGCTCATCAGCACCAGGCCCACGGCCACGAACGCCACCAGGGAGGCCACCAGCTTCTTGAGAAACTGAAGCTGCGTGAACAGCTTGCGCACCCGCAGGTTGTCGGCTCCGTCGATTTGATAGCGCAGCTGCACCGCATCCTGCGCCACGTCCAGCGTGCGAATGAGCCCCCAGGCGAAGGTGAGAATCAGTCCAAACTCCACAAAGCGCCGCAGCACCTCAAGCGGCCGGGGCGGCAGCGGCACCAGCGGCAGCAGCAGCGAAATGGCCAGTACCGGCAAGAACCACGTGCTGGCCGTGCGCAGGTGCTGGCCCACGGAGCGGGCCAGGGCCGAGTCCTCGCGCCGGTCGTAGGCCCGCAGCAGCCGGAAGATGACGAACCGGGCCGTCAGCCCCAGGGCCAGGCCCCCCAACAGCACGGCCAGGGCGGTGAAAATATCGGGAAAGTGCGAGAGAAGGTGCGTTAGTTGCTCGTTCATAACCAGCGGCGCGGAACAGGTAAACCGCGTCAGATTGAACCTGGTGTACCCCGCCCGGCCCCGAAAGGTTAGCTGGCCTCTTATCAGCAAGGGCCGCATTCCCTGCCACCGCCAAAGTGCAGGCTAACCAGGAAGCGCCCGCAGGGCCGCCAGGGCTTCTTCGGTTTTCCGACGGTCCTTTTTGGCTTCGCGGGCGTTGTCGTCGTCGCGGTCGGTTTCGCGGGTGGGGACGGGGATGCCGCTGGCGAAATAGCTGAGCAGCGCCGCGCGCAGGGCGGGGGTGAGGTGCTCAAAATCGCGCCGGTGCAGCTTGCGCAGCAGTGCGCCGTAGGTCTGGTCGGCCAGCACGTAAGTGGTGGGGTGGGTGGGCGCGCCGGTATCGAGGTTGGTATCGACCAGGGGCAGGGTTTGGGTGGTATCGGTCGGCTGGGCGCGCACCAAGGTGCAGAACCGCGCCAGCGAGGCGCGGTAGCTGCGGTGGAACTGCGCGTTCCCCGCCGCATCGGGCAGGGTGAAGGCGTAGGGTTTCAGGGGGCCGATTTTGGGCAGCACGCGCAGCACGCCCGCCATCAGGCGCGCCCCGAAGCCCGGCCGCTCGTAGTCGTGCCCAAACTCGCGGCGATACTGGCGGCGGTTGGCGTGGTAGAGCGAGTCGCCCCGCCGGGCGCGCGGGCTCAGCTCCCGAATCTCGTCGTGCTTGTGGTGCCAGGCGGCCCGCGCCGCCGCCGGCAGCAGCTGGTTCACGGCGAAGCGAAACATGACCACGCTGGCATCCACGTTCAGAAAAATCCGCTTCATTTCCAGCCCATAGGTTTGCCGGAAGGCGCGCTCCATCACCGGCTTGCTCACCCGGAAGCCAATGGCTTTGTGGTACGCCTGGGTGCGGTAGAGGCCGGCGGCCACCTGCATCACGTCGAAGGAAAACTCCAGCTCGGTGTGCCGCACGCGCGACTGCTCATAGGTGACCACCGGCCCGAATTTGGCCTTTAAATCGGGGTATACGGTGGGCATTATCCGGTTGGTGCCTTCGGGGTGGCCCGTGTTGTCGGCGGCGTAGTGGGCCAGGGCCCCCAGCGCGAAGGCGTACTCGTTGCGGTTGCGGGCCTGGCGCAGCAGGTTGCGCACGAAGTCGCCGGCGCGCACGTAGTGGGTCAGGTTGGTGAAGAGCGTGGAGCCCAGCGGGTAGTAGCCCATGTCCTGCAAAATGGCCCCGCCGTAGGCGTAGCTTTTGGCCTCGTTCATGGCCGCGGGGCTGCCGCCGGGGTAGTGGCGCTGGAGCAGCGGGGCCAGGCAGCCGTCCCAGGTCGAGTCGATGATGGCCTGGTGGGTGAGTACGGAATAGGCCGCGGCGGGCGCGACGGGCGCGGCCAGCAGAAGGATAAACAAAAGGCGAAGCAGCATGAAATCGGGGAAGCGGAGCGAGAATAACCCCGGCAACGTGGAAAGGGGCGGGGCCGTTGCCCGGCCCCAGCGCGGCCCCGCCCCAAAGCCAATGCGCCGCAACAGCTTGAAAAGAGTGAGAAAAACGAAAAGCCTTACGATGGCAGGAGCGCAGAGCTGCCCACGAACCGCCCGCCGCGCTGCTGCAAGTCGGCTTTGGCCGCCGTCCAGCCCTCGGCCCCAATGGCGCGGGTGGCATCCTCCACTACGGTGGCGGCAAAGCCCTCCGCCAGGGCATCCTTGGCCGTGAAGTACACGCAGTAATCAGCGGCCAGGCCGGCGATGTAAACTTCCGTCACGCCCCGGCCGCGCAGGTAGTCGGCCAGGCCGGTGCTTTTGCGGTGGCCATTATCGAAAAACGCGCTGTAGCTGTCAATTTCAGGGTTGGTGCCCTTGCGAAAAATGGCCTCGATGCGCTCGGAATGCAGGGCCGGGGCCAGCTCGGCCCCCGTGCTGGCTTGGGTGCAGTGGTCGGGCCAAAGCACTTGGGGCAGGCCGTGCAGGTCAATTTCTTCGAACTGGGTGCGGCCAGCGTGGCTGCTGGCAAAGCTCTGGTGCCCGGCCGGGTGCCAGTCCTGGGTGGCCACCACCAGGTCGAACTGCAGCTGCAAGGCATTAACCACCGGAATGATGGTGTCGCCGTCGGCCACGGCCAGCCGGCCGCCGGGCAAA
>JBBQSQ010000225.1:0-6083 GCA_038213745.1 Cytophagales bacterium | reverse complement strand
GCCGGAGAAAGACGACGAAAGCAGCGCCGATTCGGGCGTGAGCGCAATGCGCACAGCGCGGCGGTCGGCGGCGGTTTCGGCCGCCGATTCGGGCGCGTCAGACACGGGAGCCGACGTGGTATTATCGGCCTCGCTATCGGGGGAGGCGCTGGCGTCGGCGTCGCGGCGGGGGCGGGCGGGCCCACCGCCGGCGTTGCGCGCCGCGGCGGCGCGGCGGGCATCGCGGGCGGCGGCCAGCGCGGCTTCGCGGCGGGCGGCCAAGCGGGCGGCACGGGCGGCGCGGGCAATTTCTTCGCGCACCCGCTCGGCAATCAGGTTGTCGAGGCGGGCCACGGACTGGCGGCGCTGTTCCAGCTCCTGGCGCAGGCCCTGCTCCTGCTGGCTGAGCTGCTGCACCATTTCGTCCTCTTTCGATTTCAGGGTGAGCAGGTTTTTATTCTCGCTCAGCTGGTTGTTGAGCAGGCTGCTTTTGCGCTGCTGCTGCTGCGTGAGGCCCGAAAGCTGCTGGTGCAGCCGCTCTTGGGTGCCCACGATGCGGGCCGCCTGCCGCTGCCGCTCCTCGGTATATTGCCGGATGTAGCGCAGCCGTAGCGCAAACTGGTTGAAAGAGTCCGAGGCAAACAAAAACATGAGCCGGTTGAACCCGTTCGACGTTTTGGACGCCGTGTAGAGCAGCCGGGCGTACTCTGCCTTTAGCTCCCGCAGGGTTTGCTGGGTTTTCAGCACCTGGGTGGCCGTTTGGTGCACGTTGGTTTCAATGCCGTGCAGCTGGGTCGAGATGCCCTGAATAACCTGCTTTTTCACCGTCAGTTTTTCAGTGATGGCGTGCAGTTGGCCCAGGCTTACTTTTTTCTTCTCCTGGGTCTGATTCAGGGCCTGGCTGGTCTGTTGAATCTGGCGCAGGTTGGCCAGGCGCTCGCGTTCCAGCTGCTCTTTGCTTTTGGCCCGGGCCGGGCGGGCAGCGGCGGTTCTGGTCTTGCTCGTTCGGGTCGTTCGGGTTTTGGGGGCGCGGGACTGCGCAGTTTTGGCCAGCTGCTTTTTCTTGCGCTGTTGCGCGGCAGCGGGCATGGCCAGCCACAGGCTCAGCACGCCCAGCACTAACCAGCGCCCCTGGCGTATGCGCCCAGCACTGCTCCCGTCATTGGCTACCCTTTCCAGCTTTCGTACCGGCTTATTCAACGTACACCATTCAAAAAAATCAAGAGAAAGAGCATTGGCTGCTCATTTTACACCCTATTTCTGTCGTTTATAGCCTTTGGGCACGGCAAAAGGAAAGGCCAGCCGCTCGCGCCCGGTGTTTACCTTGGTGTAGTTGAGGGCCGCCGTGACCATGTCCGCCGATAGCTGCTGCGCCTGAATGAGAATGGCGTGGGCGAAGGGCAAGCGCGTGGATTCTTCCAGGACCTGGAAATCGGAATAATCAACGGTTAAATCGCGCTTGGTAGCAGCATCGCTCACCTTTAGCTGCTGCACGCGGCCTGTTTCGACCTGAAGCAGGCGCTCTATCAGCACATCGGCCAACGGGTAGCTCACGCGCTGGCGGTTGGCCTCCTCAGGGGCTATCTTGGGCGAGGTACCGGCCGGCGCGGGCACGTAGTCGCCCAGCAGAATGGCTTGCATCTGGGGAAAGCTTATGGGCACGTTCAGCAGCTTGCTCAAATAGTCGTAGCCGCCCGAGAAATACGTTTTCTCCAGCCGGTTCAGCACCCGCACCGAATCGCGGGTGAGCACGGCCCGCACGCCCTCGAACCCCGCCAAGCCCGCCGACATCCAAATAATGCTGTCGCGGCGCATGCGGATGGCGACATTGGCCCCCTGCTTGTTGCCCTTCAGGTTGACTTGGGCCTTGCCTTTGGCGTTTAAAAACAAGAAAGCTGTATTGGTGGCGCGCACCGTCGACTCGGCAATCGGCGTGGACGTGCCCGGGCCGCGAGTCGAGACGGTGGGGATGGCCTTGCGGGCGCAGCTCCCGAGCAGCAGTCCCAGGGCCAACAGCAACGTTACTTTATTCATACAGTTTTTGGTCTTTCAGTTTGCGCTCCAGCAGGTCGGAGGTGGGGCCGGCTTTGCGGGCGCGCTGCCACGCGGCCACGGCCTTGTCCTTTTCGCCCAGCTGGAACAATACGTCGCCGTAGTGCTCCATCACGGAGGCATCTTTGGTGGCCGACATCACTTTTTCGAGGCTGGCTTTGGCCCCGGCGTAGTCTTTCAGTTTATACAGCACCCAGGCGTAGGTATCCACGTACGTGTCGCTGTCGGGAAACTGCTTCACCACTTTGCCCGACATCTGCTTGGCGCGGTCCAGCTTCTCGCCCCGCAACGAGAGAAAGTAGCTGTAGTTGTTCAGCACCTGCACGTTGTTGGGGTCGCTCACCAAGGCGGCCTCATACGCCGCGTCGGACTTTCCGTAGTCGCGCAGCTCGTGGTAGGCATCGCCCAGCTGCGCGTCGAACTGGCCCAGCAGCTCCGTATTGTTAGTCACCAGCTTGCGGCCGTGTTCCAGAGCCTTCACACCCTTCTGGGGCTGTTTTTTCAGCAAGTGCGCCACGCCGTTATAGAACCACAGCGAGGCCTGGTTCGGAAACAACTCCAAGGCCCGGTCGGTGTGTGTGAGCAGCGAGTCGGTCTGGTTCAGCTCGGCATCAATGAGCACGACCTGCTGCCAGATTTGAAACTTGGAATTATCGTAGCGCAGCGCCTGCAAGTAGGTATTACGGGCTTCTTTCTTGCGGTCGGTCAGGGTTTGAATATCCCCGGCCACGGCGTAGGATTTGGCGTCTTTCGGGTAGTTTTTGATGGTGGCCGCCGCCAGGTCGCGGGCCAGCTGGTTCACCGGCTCCTTCGGGCTGGGCAGCTGCTTGATGTAGCCCACCAGAATGCGCACCCGCTCGTCAATGTCCAGCAGCGGGCTGGCAAACGCCTGCTTCAGCTGCTGGCTGGCCTCGGTGGGCTGGTTCTGCTGGCGGTACACCTCGGCCAGAATCAGGTGGGCCTGGGGGCTTTCGGGGTCCAGGCGCAAGGCCTGCTGGGCCACGCGCAGGGCATCGGGCAGGCGGTTGTTGCTGGCGTACATTTCGGCCTGCGCCAGCACGTACCGCGCCTCCGTCGGGTTGGCTTTAATAAGCTTCTCGCCTTCGACCAGGGCCAGGTCCAGCTTGTTCTGCTTGAGGTAAATCTGCTGCTTCTTGAAGGAAATCTCATCCACTTGCCCAAACTCTTTCTCGGCCTGTTCCAGCGCGTTCAGGGCTTCGGGCAGCTTGTTCTGGGCCAGGTACAGGTCGGCCAGATTAAATAGGTAGCTGCCCGAGTTAGGCACCTGCTTAATGAGCTCGGCGTAGGTTTTGGTGGCTCCTTCGTACTGCTTTTGGCTGGCTTGAATCTGGGCCAGCAGCAGGTAGTAGTAAGCATTTTTAGCATCGAGGCGGACGGCGGCCTGGGCGTAGTTGGTGGCATCACGCAGGTTGCCGCTCAGCAAATTAGCCTCGGCTATCTTGTAGTTGATGGCCGCGTTGTCGGGGTTCAGCGCGTAGGCTTGCAGCAGGCGCTCCAGGCCCTTGGGGTAGTCTTCGAGCAGCACGTACTTCACGCCATCCACAAATAGCGCCTCGCTCTGCTCGCGCTCGCGGCCCGATACCTGCGCCGTGAGGCCGCTGCGCAACGCGGCGCGCCGGGCCCGGGCATCGGCCAGTTTCTTATCTAAGTCGCGCTGTTCTTTTTCCAGGGCGCGCTGCTCTTTGCGCGTCAGCTTGGCGGGTGGCGGGTTGCCGCCCTCGGTGGGTTGCGCGTAGCCTACGGCTATCAGCCCCAACCAAAACAACAGAAAAAGAGCACTTTGACGCATATACAAGAAAACCGGACCTCCGGCCCGGCTCACGAAATTACGGGTAATATATAACCAACGACGCGGCCCTGCGCAGAAGGCCGCGTCGCTAGTAACGCATTTCCGCCCTAAAATGTCACACGCGCAGCTGGTTATAATCGCCGAGGCTCAAATCATCGGGCGTGCCGGTCACGGTGGCGAAGTTGCCAATCATGGAATTGGTGATGACCGCATTCAGCACTGAAGCCGACTGCTGCACAATGGAATTCGACAGCCGCGAGTCGCGCACGTTGGCATGGCTGCCCAACGATACATGGGGCCCCACTACAGAGTCCGTAACGATGGCCCCCTCGCCGATGTACACCGGCTCAATCAGCACCGAATTGGTGATTTTGGCCGATTCGTGCACCAGCGACTCGCCGCGCTCCTTCAGGTACTCCAGGTAACGCTGGTTGGTGAACACCGTGGCGTCTTTGTTGCCGCAGTCGAGCCACTCGGTCACGCGGCCGGGCACGAACACGGTGCCCTTGTTCTTCATGTTTTCCAAGGCATTGGTGAGCTGGTACTCGCCTTTGTCTTTGATGTCGTTGTCGAGCAAATACTGCAGCTCGCTGCGCAGGTATTCGCCATCCTGAAAGTAGTAGATGCCAATGATGGCCAGGTCCGACACGAACTCCTGCGGCTTCTCCACGAAGTCGGTGATGCGGCCCTGGGCATCGAGCTTCACCACGCCAAAGGGCTTGGGGTCGGCCACTTGCTGCACCCAAATGGTACCGGGCACGCTGGAGTCCAGCGTAAAGTCAGCCTTGAAGAGCGTGTCGGCAAAGGCTACGACCACGGGGCCACTCAACGATTCCTTGGCGCACAGAATGGCGTGGGCCGTGCCCAGCGGTTCGTCCTGGTACACGATGGTGCCCTTAGCGCCCACCGACTCGGCAATCTTCACCAGGCTTTTTTCAACCTCGGCCCCGAAGCGGCCGATGATGAACGCCACCTCCTCTACTTGGTCGCCGCACACCTTGGCAATGTCTTCCACGAGGCGCTGCACAATGGGCTTGCCGGCAATGGGAATGAGCGGCTTGGGAACGGTGAGGGTGTGGGGGCGCATGCGCTTGCCCATGCCGGCCATCGGGACGATTATTTTCATATTGCTTGAAGGTGTTAAATACTGTTTATCGGTAGCTGTGCCGGCGAATGTAGCGCGAAGCGGCGCTTCGCGGCTCCATGCCAATAAGGCCATTGCGAGCGGCGCGGGGACGCGAAGCACCGCTTCGCGCTACCGGCCCGTGCTTCCATACCCGCCCGCGCCGCGTTGGGTTTCGCTCAAGGCTTCGGCGGGCTGCCAGCTTATGGTTTCGTGGCTGGCAACTATCAGCTGGGCAATGCGTTCGCCGTCGTTCACCACGAAGGGCTCGTTGGATAAATTCACCAGCAGCACCTTGATTTCGCCCCGGTAGTCGGCATCAATGGTGCCGGGGCTGTTCACCAGGCCGATACCGTGCTTGTAGGCCAAGCCGCTACGGGGCCGAATCTGGGCTTCGTAGCCCACCGGAATTTCCATCGATAAACCCGTCGGAATCAGCGCCCGCTCCAGGGGTCCCAGCGTCACGGGGGCTTCCAGGTTGGCCCGTAGGTCGAGGCCGGCGGCGTGGGGCGTTTGGTATTCCGGCAGCGGGTGCCGCGTGTTATTGAGGACGGGGATGTGCATGGGCAAGCGCAAGAGCAAGGGATGGGCAAATATAGAAGCCAGCGGCCGCGCCCGCCATTGCCCCCGGCGGGGCCGGCCGGGAGCCGGCCGCAGACGAGCGCGCGAGCAGCCCACGGGACGACCAATCCGCCGGTTTCATCGACCAGCGACCGGGGCGGTCGTTGGTCGATACTGGTGGGTTGTCAGGCCGGGCGCGGCTGTCGGCAGTCGAATAAGGCAGCGGCTGGGGCCAGTATTCCCTAGCTTGGAGCCAGGCGCTCCGGTGGTTGGAATCCGGCGCAGGTTCGGCATATTTTTCTTATATTTATAAATATTAATATATAAACAGTATAACCATTTCTAAGGTCGGCTTGCAGGCGGCGGCTTTGCTAGCCTGTCGGTTTTTTTTCTTTCACGCACCGAATTACCCTAATCGCCATGAAGCCTCTTCTCCCCTTTTTGATGCTCCTGGCTGCGGCAGGGCAGACCACGGCCGACCAGGACGTCACCAATGCCGGCGGCACCCTGGCACTCACCAACGGCGCGGTGCTGCACGTGTCCGGCACACTGACCAAC
>JBBQSQ010000224.1:0-6087 GCA_038213745.1 Cytophagales bacterium | reverse complement strand
AACCAATAACGTCTTGCTTATCTGGGTACGGCGCAGACCAAGCATCAATACCCCAAAGTTAAAAAAATCTTTCGGGGTTTTAGTGTCTTCGACTGCGCGGACGCCAGATGAGCATGACGTTCTGTTTTACCACCACTCATTATGCCCCATGTCATCAACAAAATAGCCTGGCTACACCTGCGCGACGGCCACATCCTAAGCACCCGCAGCCGCGGCAAAGACCGGTACTACTTCCCCGGCGGCAAGCGCGAAGCCGACGAAACCGACGCGCAAACCCTGCTCCGTGAAATCAAGGAAGAATTGACAGTTGACCTCGACCCGGCCAGCTTGGAATACGCCGTCACCTTCGAAGCGCCCGCCCACGGCCACCCGGCCGGCGTGCTCGTGTGCATGACGTGCTACTACGCTCGCTATACCGGTACGCTACAACCGGCGGCCGAAATAGCGGAAGTGGTGTGGCTTGCCTACCGCCACCGGCCGGAGGTGTCGGCCGTCGACCAACTGATTTTTGACTGGCTGCGGGAACAGGAATTGCTGGCCTACTGACGCCGGCGTGAAGCTACGAAACGGCAACAAAATCTGGGAGATAAAGTAAATGGCTGGGTAAAAACGCTAGTAGCCAACCCGGCCGAACTAGCGCATTAGCCCAGCTATTTACTTCCAATTGATGTCGAATAAACCCACCCTACTCCTGGCCAGCCTTGGCCTGCTGGCCGCTTGCAGCGGCCCCAGCAAGGAAGAAAAACAAGAAGCTGCCACCAACACCCCGGCCCAAACCGTGGTAACGCCCGCCGCCGACTCGGTGCACCTGCCCGCGCCGTACGCCACCAAGTCCGTCAGTAACCGGGTGAATATTGAGCCCTGGCCGGCCGGCAAAACGCCGGTTGCGCCCGCCGGCTTCACCGTAACGGAATACGCGGGCCGCTTCGACAGTCCCCGCTGGCTGTACGTGCTGCCCAACGGCGATGTGCTGATAGCCGAAGCCAGCACCATTCCAATGAGCCTGCCCCTCAAGGTAGCCGCCGAGCTCAAACTTGATAAATCCCGCTCGTTGCGCGACCACAGTGCCAACCGCATCACGCTGCTGCGCGACACCAACCACGACGGTATGCCCGACCTGCGCACCACTTTCCTGGCCAACCTAAGCCAGCCGTTTGGCATGCTGGTGGTAGGCAATAATTTCTACGTGGCCAACACCGATGGCGTGCTGCGCTTCCCCTACCAGCCCGGGGCCACCAAAATCACGGGCACCGGCCAGCGCATCCTCGCCCTGCCCAAGGGCGGCTACAACAACCACTGGACCCGCAACCTGCTGGCCGCGCCCGATGGCTCCAAGATTTATGTGACCGTGGGCTCGGGCAGCAACGTGCAGGAGCACGGGCCCGGGAACGAAGTGCGCCGCGCCAACATCCTGCAAATCAACCCCGATGGCACCGGTGAAAAAGTGTATGCCAGCGGTCTGCGCAACCCCATCGGCCTGCAGTGGCAGCCCGGCACCACCAAGCTCTGGACCGTGGTGAACGAGCGCGACGAGCTGGGCAATGAACTGGTGCCCGACTACTTCACCAGCGTGCAGGAAGGCGGTTTCTACGGCTGGCCCTACTCGTACTACGGCCAAAACAAGGAACCCCGCCGCAAAAATGAGCGGCCCGACCTTGTTAAGAGAGCCCTGGTGCCCGATGTGGCGCTGGGCGCGCACGTGGCGGCGCTGGGCCTCACGTTTTACGACAAAGTGGCCTTTCCCGCCAAGTACCGCAACGGCGCGTTCATCGGCGAGCACGGCTCCTGGAACCGTGCGCAATACGCCGGCTACAAGGTGGTGTTTGTTCCCTTTGCCAACGGCAAGCCTGGTGCGCCGGAGGATTTCCTGACCGGCTTTCTGGCCGGGGGCGACTCAAAAGATGCCTACGGCCGCCCGGTGGGCGTGGCCACCCTGCCCGATGGCTCGCTGCTGGTGGCCGACGACGCCGCCGATAAAGTGTGGCGCGTGAGCAGCAACTAGCCGCCTGCCAAGTGCTTTTGGCCCTGCACTATTCGGTTGCGAGTGGGGCAGGGCCCTCGGCTGCCCCACTCCTGGCACGAGTTACCTAGGCCAATGGGGAGCCAAGCTGCGCACGCGGCCCCTGGACCCGCAACCTGGCGTGGGCACCGTACCACCACCGCATCAGCGGGCCCTCGTCAATGGCCGGTGTGCACGGCCAGCGCCACGCGGGGCACGAGCGCTGCGCTGCTCACCACGGCATTTCATAACCTTGCGGCGCAGCAAGCGGTATCAGAAGTAGTTAGCGGCTTCACGGGTTTGCTTAGCCGTAAGCGCCAGTGCATGCGCGCAAAGCCAATGGCTAACAAATTCACCCTAATTTATTTAAGGCTTCAATTTTGGCAGAGCATCCCATAACCCATCAAAACCACTCGGGGGCAGCGGCCGCTACCATCGTGCTGGCCGGTGCCACCGGCGACCTGGGCTTCCGCATTGCGCATGCGCTTCTCAAGCGTGGCGCGGTGGTGCGGGCCCTGGTTCGCCCCGGCAATACCAAGCCGGTTGTTACCGCCCTGCAGGACTTGGGGGCCGAAATAGTGGCCGTTGATTTCAACAGCGTTACGGCGCTCACCAAAGCCTGCGCGGGCGCGGCCTGCGTGGTGTCGGCCCTATCGGGTCTGCGCGATGTTATTGTGGATGCCCAGAAGCGTCTGCTCGATGCCGCCGTGGCCGCCGGGGTGCTCCGCTTCATCCCCTCCGACTATTCCATCGACTACACCAAACTGCCCAACGGCTCCAACCGCAACCTCGACCTGCGTCGGGAGTTCAACCAGCGCCTCGACCAAGCTCCGATTCAGGCCACGTCCATCCTCAACGGCATGTTCACGGACTTGCTCACCGGGCAGGCTCCGGTCGTGCTCTTTGGGCTGAAGCGGGTGCTCTACTACGGTGATGCCGACCAGCTGCTGGATTTCACCACCATTGCCGATACGGCCGAATTCACGGCCGCCGCGGCCCTTGACCCCACCACGCCGCGCTACCTGCGCGTGGCCGGCGAAGTAGCCACCGTACGCGGCCTGCAACGCGCCGCCACCGAAGCTACCGGCGAGCCGTTCAAGCTGCTGCGGGTAGGCGGCCTGTGGGTGCTGGGCTCGCTGATAAAAGTAACCAAAGCCCTAATGCCGACCAGCGACGACGTGTTTCCGCCCTGGCAGGGCATGCAGTACCTGCACAACATGTTCACGGGCCTGCCCAAGCTCGCACCCCTTGATAACGCCCGCTATCCCGCTATCCGCTGGACGCCAGTGCGCGAGGTGCTGGCCACCAAGAACTAGCGCCTCTACCGGGAAGGGTAGGGGCGGCGGCCGCGCAGCCCGGCAGACTGCCCTAACTTGGCCGCATGTTTAATCCCGACCTCGGTGGCTGGCCTGACTGCTGGCTCCGGCTGCTTCCTGCCTCCTGCTTCTTATGCTTCGAAAACTACTTCTCTGGCTGGCCTTGCCGGCAACGGTGGCCTGCACCCACCCGGCCGCGCCCGGCGCTAACGGCACCGCCGCCCACGCCTATTTCCCAGCGGCCGGCAAGGCCTGGCAGCGCCAGGCCCCGGCCGCGGCTGGCTTCGATGGCACCCGCCTGGCCGAGGCCGTGGCCTTCGCCCAAACCCAGGAAACCACCCAGATGACGCCCAACTTCTCCACCCAGGAGGAGATTTTTGGCAAGCTGCTGGGGCCCATGCCCACCAGCCGCGCCGCCACCAACGGCCTGGTGCTCCGGCACGGCTACATCGTGGCCGAGTGGGGCGACACCGAGCGGGCCGACCCCACCTACAGCGTGGCCAAAAGCGTGCTGTCCACCCTGCTGGGCATCACCCTCGACCGCGGCCTCATCCGGGATATTCACGACCCCGTAGCCCAGTCCGTGCACGACGGCGGCTACGACTCCCCCCACAACCGCCTCATCCCCCTGGAGCACCACGCCCGCCAAACCAGCGAGTGGGACGGCGAGCTGTGGGGTAAAAACGCCGATTTTATTGGCTCCGAAGCCTTTGGCAAGGGCGAGCGGAAGCCCCGCGTGCTGCAAGCGCCGGGCACGTACTTCGAATACAACGATGTGCGCATCAACAGTTTCGCCCTCTCGCTGCTGCGTCTGTGGCAAAAGCCGCTGCCGGCCGTGTTCAAGCGGGAAGTGATGGACCCCATCGGCGCATCCAATACCTGGCAGTGGGTGCCCTACCCCAACGCCGTAGCCACCGTGAACGGCCAGGCCCTGCCCTCGGTGAGTGGCGGCACGCGCTGGGGCGGCGGGCTGCGCATCAGCGCCCGCGACGAAGCCCGCTTCGGCTACCTCCTGCTGCGCCAGGGCCGCTGGGGCAGCCGCCAACTGGTGTCGTCCGATTGGGTGCGGCAGGCCACCACGCGTGGCCCCGTGGGGCCCGACTACGGCTACCTCTGGTGGCTCAACACCGAAAAGAAAGCCTGGCCCGATGCCCCGGCCACCAGCTACGCCGCCCTGGGCGCGGGCTCCAACACCATCTGGGTCGACCCCGAGCACGACCTGGTCATCGTGTGGCGCTGGCATAACGGCAGCCCCAACGAGTTGATAAAACGCGTGCTGGCGGCCCTCAAGTAGCCGGGCAGATGAGCATGACCGCCTGTTCTGCCATGATTGCTTCTACGCACTTACTCAACCCATAACCTCATGCCTCCCACGCCTCCCGCCAATTTCACGCTGCTTCTGCACGGGGGTTCCGGCCGTTTGCACCCGGCCGGCACGCCGTTTCCGCAGGAAGCAGCATACGAGCGCACCCTGGCGGCCGCCGCGCAGGCCGGTTTCGCGGTGCTGGCCGGGGGTGGCAGCAGCTTGGCGGCGGTAGAAACCAGCTTGCGCCTGCTCGAAGATTCGCCCCTGTTCAACGCCGGACGCGGCTCGGTGTTTTCGCACGCCGGGCTGAACGAGATGGACGCGGCCCTGATGGACGGTGCCACGCTGCGGGCCGGCGCGGTGGCGGGCGTGCGCACCGTGCGCAACCCGATTTCGGCCGCCCGGGCCGTGCTGGAACGCTCGGCTCACGTGCTGCTCACGGGTGCCGGTGCCGACCAGTTTTCCGCCGAAATGGGCCTGGAAACGGCCCCGCCCGCGTGGTTTCGTACGGAGGAGCGCTGGCAGCAGTTTCAGGCCCTGCAAGCCGCCGCAGCCCGCCCCGCGGCCCCGACCACCAAATACGGCACCGTGGGTGCCGTGGCCCTCGACCAGGCCGGGCACCTGGCGGCCGGCACCTCCACCGGCGGCATGCTGAACAAGCAGTACGGCCGGGTGGGCGACTCGCCGATAATCGGGGCCGGCACCTACGCCAACCACGTGTGCGCCGTATCGGGCACCGGGCACGGCGAGTTTTTTATTCGCCACGCGGTGGCCCACGACATCGCCGCACTGATGGAGTACAGGGGCCTGAGCGTGGCAGCGGCTGCGCACCTGGTCATCCACGAGAAAGTGGCACCGGCGGGCGGCAAGGGCGGCGTCATCGCCCTCGACGCGCGCGGCCACGTGGCCATGCCCCACAGTACCGAAGGCCTGTTCTGGGCCTACGTGAGCGCCGATGGCCGGACCTGCACCAACGTGTGCAACATGATTGTGGAGTAACCGGGGGCGCGCCGAGGATTTCAGGGCCGCGTGAGTACCCCTGGTACCGGGCTAAAGCAAGGGCCAGCTTTTCGCGTTGGCTGTCCATGCGTGCGAGCGAGGGGAGTAGCCCGGTCAACCTCGCCCCGCACCAGTTGCTGAGCGACCCAGGCGCTACTTCCGCCTCGCCCCGTCCGCCGGTCCGCCGCTGCCCCGCGCCCTGCGGGTGCCGCTTGGGCTAAATAATAGCTCCTGAGCAGCGGGTGGCTCCTCCGCAAGGACCGGTTGAGTTAGCTACGCTGTATTTTATGCTATAAGCCCCGCCTATCCCCCCCGCCCGCTGTCTTCGCCGCTGGAACGATACCACAGCTTCTGCCCCAACGCCCCCGCCCGCCGCCCCCGCCGCTGGCACGATACCACAGCTTCTGCCCCACAACACCCCGCCCCCCCCCCGCTGCCCGCGCCGCTGAAGAAACGGGAGCTTCTGT
>JBBQSQ010000223.1:0-6109 GCA_038213745.1 Cytophagales bacterium | reverse complement strand
TTCCGCGAACGGGCCGTGTGAATTTTCTTGCCTGCGTCACCAAATTTCTCCGTCAGATATGATTCGATTTTGGAATGAACATCTTCAAAGTCATCCTCAATCTGAAACGTACCGGCTGCCACCTGCGCCAGCAATTCATCCAAGCCCGTAATCAGCTGCTGCCGTTCCGCTTCCGAAATCATACCCACTTTGGCCAGCATGTTGGCCTGCGCCTTTGAAGCCCGCATGTCAAACGGCGCGAGGTACATATCCAGCACCCGGTCCTGGCCGACGGTGAATTTTTCGATGGTATCGTTGACCGAAAATCCTTTCTCCCAAATCTTCATATCACTCAGATAATTTAAAAACTAAAATCAGTCAGCAGCTCAATATAATCCCGGATTCCCGCCCGAATTTCACTCACCAGAATAAACTCATCCGGCGTGTGCGAGCGGGCACTTTCGCCCGGCCCCATCTTCACCGTCGCAAACGGCATCATTGACTGGTCCGACAGCGTAGGCGAGCCATAAGTCGTCTTTCCCATTGCCATTCCTTTGACAATTAGTGGATGATTTCCGCGGATGCGTGAAGAATTTAAATGCGTAGAGCGCGGCGCAATTTCCGATTGCAATTTCGAACGCAGGAAATCCACGATTTCCTGATTCTGGTACAGCTCATTCGTACGCACGTCAATCACAAATTGACACCTGTCCGGCACCACATTGTGCTGCGTGCCGGCACTAATTTGCGTCACCGTCATTTTCACCGGCCCCAGCAGCGGTGATACTAGTGGAAACTGAAAGCTGCGCAGCCACTGAATATCATCCAACGCTTTGTATAAGGCATTTTCGCCATCCTCCCGGGCGGCGTGACCAGTTTTGCCGTTGGCCGTGGCATCCAGTACAATCAGGCCTTTTTCGGCAATTGCCAGGTTCATTCCCGTTGGCTCGCCCACAATTCCCAGGTCGACTTTACCCAATTCCGGCAGTACGCTTCTGATTCCATTAGCACCCGAAACTTCCTCCTCTGCCGTAATCGCACAGATTAAGTTAAAGGCATTCGGCTTATCCTGAAAATACAGGAACAAGGCCAGTAAACTAACCGCTGAAGCGCCCGCATCATTGCTCCCCAAGCCGATTAGTTTATCGCCCTCAACGACCGCGCCGAAAGGGTCGTAGTTCCAGCCCGCGCCCGCTTTCACTGTATCGTGATGCGAGTTGAGCAGAATCGTTGGCTTACTGGCATCATAATCCTTTGAAACCGCCCATACGTTGTTCTGCTGCCGCTTCGTCGCTATTCCTCGCGTCGCCATAAACTCCTGAATTAACGTTGCCGTCCCACCTTCCTCACGCGAAAGCGAAGGAGTTTTAATCAGCCGGATTAATAGCTCAACGGCATCATCAGTGAGCTGCTCAGTTAATTCAGCCATAGCGTCGTTTTCAACTTCTCATTTATGTAAAGCGCATGCTCAACAATGACTTTATCCACGCCAAATTGCAAGGCCTCAAAGGCATTTTCAAGCTTAGGCAGCATTCCATCGGCAATAATTCCGCTTGCCTTTAATTCACCGTAATTAGCAAGTGTAATTTTTTCGATTACTGATTTATCGTCTTTCACGTCCGCCAATACACCGCGTTTCTCAAAGCAGAAGTGGAGCGCTACCGCATATTCACCACTCAACGCTTTGGCTACGGACGACGCAATGGTATCGGCATTCGTATTTAATAACTGGCCATGGCCATCGTGGTTAATTGCGCAAAAAACCGGCGTCAAACCAATTTTCAGAAATTGATGAATCAGCTCCGTATTTACGCTGGTCTCGCTCAAATCTCCCACGAAACCATAATCTACGTCGCGGACAGGGCGCTTCTTGGCTTGAATTACGTTTCCATCGGCCCCGCTGAGCCCCAGCGCGTTCACGCCCCGGCTTTGCAGCGCGGCCACCAGCTGCTTGTTGGTTTTACCCGCGTAAAACATCGTTACAATGTCCAACGTCACCGCATCCGTAATTCGGCGGCCATTTAGCATGCGCGGCGCAATTCCCAGAATTGTCATCATCTCGCTGGCTCCTTTGCCGCCGCCGTGCACCAGGATTTTCGGGCCGCTCACTTCGGAAAACAAGCGTACGAATTCCAACAGGTCGGAATCATTGTCAATTATGCCGCCACCTATTTTAAATACATGTAGCTCGGGCTTCATCACTGCTTCACTTGCACACAAACCCCAAGGCCGGCGGCGGTTAATTCAAAAATAATGTGGGAAAGGTTGCAGGCAAAAGTAGGGGCTTTTACCTTTGCAGCAGAATTGAACCACTTGGTTCGCTGCTTCGTTAGAGCGCCGAATCGACTTCGTTTCCGACATGCCCCTCCCCGTTTCCACGTCTCCGATGCTCACTCCCGCCGCTTGGCCGGGTGTGGCCGGCGTGTGCAAAACGGCTTGCGCCTTGGTGCGACGACCCTAGCGGCTTCAGCAGCCGCATGTTGGCCTCTTGGGCCAGCCCCTTTGAGCCGGGCTAGTATCCGCTCTACTTACTGACAGGTTTGGGCTTTAGCAGGAATCATCCGTACGAAACGGCTGGTCCGGACAGCCACGCATCTTTCCCTAAGTTACTAGTAATCAATGATAATTCGGGTTGCAACGACAGCGGACGCTCAGTACGCTGAGCAGTTATGCCAGTGGTACGTCGAGTCGGCCAAAACACGGGGCACCGGCATCGCCAAGCGCGAACCGGCTTACGTGGCCCAGAAAATGGCCAGCGGCGACGGCATTATCGCCTTCGTGGATGGCGAGCTGGCGGGCTTTTGCTACATCGAAACCTTTGATGACAAGACCTTTGTCGTGAATTCGGGGTTGATTGTGAACGCTGAAATCCGCAAGGGCGGCGTGGGCAAGGCCATCAAGCAGGCCGTGTTTGAACTGTCGCGCAGCAAGTACCCACAGGCCAAGATTTTCGGCATCACGACCAGCCTGGCCGTGATGAAAATCAACACCGACCTCGGCTACGAGCCCGTTACGTTCTCGGAGCTGACTACCAGCGAAGACTTCTGGAAAGGCTGTAAAAGCTGCAAGAACTACGGCATCCTGATGGAGAATGAGCGCAAGCTGTGCCTCTGCACCGGCATGCTGTACGACACGCCGGAGAAGCAGTTGGTGCAGTTGCAGGTGCCCAATTTTAATGTTGCCGCCACCGGTTCTGACGCTTAGCACTGCGCGGTAAGCTCTAGCTGGCACCGCAGGGCTGTGCTACGAATACTAGGTCTTAACTCACCATTTACTGTAACGGCCCTGCGGTGCCAGCTAGAGCTTACCTCGCTAAAAATGAAGAAAAAAGCCATTCTCGCCTATAGCGGCGGCCTCGACACCTCGTTTTGCGCCGTGTATTTGTCGCGCGACCTCGACCTGGAAGTGCACACCGTCATTGTCAATTCCGGCGGCTTCACGGCCGGGGAACTGGCCGCCATCGAGAAGCGGGCCTACGAGCTGGGCTCGGTGAAGCACGAGGTGATTGACGTGACCCAGCGCTTTTACCACGACTGCCTGCGCTACCTACTGTTCGGCAACGTGCTGAAAAACGACACCTACCCGCTGAGCGTGAGCGCCGAGCGTATGTTCCAGTCGCTGGCCATTGCCGAGTACGCCCGCACCCACGAGGCCGACTACATCGCGCACGGCAGCACCGGGGCCGGCAACGACCAGGTACGTTTCGACGTGGCTTTCTCGGTCATCTCGCCCAAAACAGAAATCCTCACTCCTATCCGCGACCTGAAACTGTCGCGCCAAGCCGAAATTGAATACCTGCACAAGAAGGGCTTCGAAATGAGTTGGGAAAAGGCGAAGTATTCTATCAACAAAGGCATCTGGGGCACCAGCGTGGGCGGCGTCGAAACGCTGACTTCCCACGAAGCCCTACCGGAAAGCGCCTACCCGTCGCAATTGCAGCGGCAAGATTCAGAGCGCGTGGAAATCACCTTCGAACGCGGTGAGCCCTTGGCGCTGAATGGCGAGACAATGGACCCGGTGGCACTGATTCAGAAGCTGAACGAGCTGGGCGCGGCCTTCGCCATCGGCCGCGACACGCACGTGGGCGATACCATTCTGGGTATCAAGGGCCGCGTGGGTTTTGAAGCGCCCGCGCCGCTCATCCTCATCAAGGCGCACCACCTGCTGGAGAAGCACACCAGCACCCGCTGGCAGCTGCTGCACAAGGACTACATCGCCAACTGGTACGGTACGCTGCTGCACGAGGCGCAATACTTGGACCCGGTGATGCGCGACATGGAAGCCTTCCTGGAATCGTCGCAAAACCACGTTTCGGGCAAGGTGTTCGTGCAGCTCAAGCCTTATCAATTCGATTTGCTCGGCATTGATTCGAAATACGATATGATGCAGTCGAAAGTGGCCACCTACGGCGAAGAGAATAATGCCTGGGATGCGCGAGATGCGAAAGGGTTTATCAAGATTTTCGGCAACCAGCTGAAGATTAGCGCGAGCCTGCACGATGAAAATTAAGGTCGGCATTGTAGGCGGCGCGGGTTACACGGCCGGCGAGCTGATTCGCATTCTGCTACACCACGAGTTCGTGGAGCTGGGCGGCATCGTGAGTTCCTCGAACGCCAGCAACCCCGTGCACCAGGTACACGACGACTTAGTGGGCGAAACCGATTTGGTATTCATTTCCGAGCTGACCGGCGATGAGGACGTGGTGTTTCTGTGCCTGGGCCACGGCAATTCCAAAGCCTGGCTGCACAAAAACACCCTGCCCGCCACCACCCACGTCATCGACCTGAGCAACGATTTCCGCCTGACGGCCGATGCCGAGTTTGAAGGCCGCGAGTTCATCTACGGCCTGCCAGAGCTGAACAGAAGCCGCATCCAGCAGGCCCAGAGCATTGCCAATCCCGGGTGCTTCGCCACGGCCATTCAGCTGGCGCTGCTGCCGCTGGCCAAGGCTGGCCGACTCACCGACGACATCCACGTCTCTGCCATCACCGGCTCGACCGGTGCGGGCCAGAGCCTCTCGGAAACGGTGCATTTCTCGTGGCGCATCAACAACGTGTCCATCTACAAGCCCTTCACGCACCAGCACCTCGGGGAAATTGGCGAGAGCCTGGCGCAGCTACAGCCGCAGTCGGAAGCCGAGATTCACTTCATCCCATACCGCGGCAATTTCGCGCGGGGCATTTTCGCCAGCGTCTACACGCCCTTGGAATTGACGCAGGACGAGGCGCGGGCGCTGTACAAGCAGTTCTACGCCGACGCGCCGTTCACCACGGTTTCGGACAAGGAAATTCATTTGAAGCAGGTGGTAAATACTAACAAATGTCTGCTACATATACAGAAACAGGGCAAGCAACTATTAATTACCTCGGTGATTGATAATTTGGTGAAAGGCGCATCGGGCCAGGCGGTGCAGAATATGAATCTGCTGTTTGGGTTGCCGGAAACGACGGGTTTGAATTTAAAAGCCGGGTTGTAGGGGCGCGTTGCACGCGCCCGCCCGCTAGAACAACGCACCTAAACTGCTACCTGAAGTCTAACCGATTTACGTCAACTTAGCCTTGACCAGCGGGCGCGTGCAACGCGCCCCTACCGCAAAACGCAAACATCCATGGACCTTTTCAACGTTTACCCGCTCGTTAATATCACGCCTGTACGCGCACTCGGCGCGAAACTCTGGGACGACCAGGGCCAAGAGTACCTGGATTTTTACGGCGGCCACGCCGTTATTTCCATCGGCCACAGCCACCCGCACTACGTGCAGCGCCTGACGGAGCAGCTGCAAAATATCGGCTTCTACTCCAATTCAGTGCAGATTCCGATTCAGCGCGAGCTGGCCGAGAAGCTGGGCCGCGTGTCGGGCTACCCGGATTATTCGTTGTTTCTGTGCAACTCCGGGGCCGAGGCCAACGAGAATGCACTGAAGCTGGCCTCGTTCCAAACCGGCAAAAAGCGGGTTATTGCCTTCCGGGGCGCGTTTCACGGCCGCACCTCGGGCGCGGTAGCCGCCACCGACAACCCCAAAATCGTGGCCCCCTTCAACGCCGACCACGCCATTTCCTTCGTCGGGTACGACCTGCAAGCGGTGGCCGAAATCCTGCGCGGCGGCGATGTCTGCGCCGTGATTATCGAG
>JBBQSQ010000222.1:0-6138 GCA_038213745.1 Cytophagales bacterium | reverse complement strand
CGGCCAGGTAGCGCCCGGGCCGTCAATCTTCGGGCCCGAGGTGAAGATGCGCGGCCCGGCCAGCTGGCCCGCGTCCATATCGCGCCGCCATTGCAGCACGCTGGGGGTGAGGTCGCCCCCCGCGTCGCGCACCGTCGTGATGCCGTGGGCCAGGAAGAGCGTGAGGCTCTTTTTATTGGCCGCGATAAGGCTGTCGCCGCCCCGAAAGTGCACGTGCATGTCCCACAGGCCAGGAATGAGGTAGCGGCCGTTGCCGTTCACGTACTGCTTGGCGGCGTAGCTGTCTTTATCGGCCGTTTGCACTTCCACAATTTTGCCGCGCGAAATGGCCACTACCTGGTTGGGCGTGAGCTGCCCGGTGGCCACGTCCACCACCGTTACGTGGTTGATAACCACGTCGTAGATGGGGAGCTTGGTGGGGCGGCGGGCGCAAGTAGTGAGCAAAATGGCCACGCTCAGGCCAAGGAGGGCGTTATGATAAAATTTCATGCAGAAGGGGCGGGCAAGCGGTCGGGGCAAAGTTAGGCCGGTACCCGCACCGTAAACTCCGTGAATTCGCCCTCCCGGGTTTCCACCGTCAGGGTGCCCTGGTGGTTCTCCACGATGTCGTGCGCGAGCGAGAGGCCCAGACCAGTGCCTTCGCTGGCCGCCTTGGTCGTAAAGAACGGCTGGAATACCTGCGCCGCCACGGCATCTGACATGCCGGTGCCGTTGTCGCGCACCCGGATTTCCACCGCGTCGCGTACGCGCTGGGTCTGCACGCTCACCAAGGGGTGGTAGTCGGGCTCGCCCAGCTGCTGGCGCCGCCTTACGGCGTGTAACGCGTTGGTGAACAGGTTGAGTAAGGCCCGGCCCATTTCCTGCGGTACCACCGGCACCAAGCCTATGTTGGGGGCAAAATCGGTGCGGAGCGCAATGGCTGCGGGGCCATCCAAGGCCAGCGGGTTGTGGTCGGCCAGGCGCAGGTTTTCGGCAATCAGGGCGTTGAGGTCGGTGGGTTCGCGCTGGCTGCTGCCGGTGCGGGCGTGGGCCAGCATGTCGGTAATGATGGCGGAGGCCCGCTGGCCGTGCTGGCTGATTTCACGCAAGTTCTGCTTCAGGCCGGCCATAATCTTTTGTTCCAGGCCAGTAGGCCGGGTCGCGCCGGTGCCGCCCTCGTCGAGAAGCGCCACGCTCACCTCCGCAAAGTTTTGCATGAAGGCCAGCGGGTTTTGCAGCTCGTGGGCAATGCCCGCCGATAATTCGCCCATGAAGGCCCACTTCCCGGCGGCCACCAGTTGGGCCTGGGCGGCGTGCAGCTCGGTCAGGGCTTTGTCCAGCTCGTTGCGCTGGGCCTCCGTCTGCACATTGCGCTCGTTGAGGAATTGGTTGGCGCGGCGCTGCTGCCGGATTACCCACGCCAGCAGCAGCGCAATAATTAACAGGAAGCCCAACGCGGCCAGCAACCCCCAGCGCTGGTAGTGGGCGGTTTGCAGCTCGTGCTCTTCGCGCTGCTGCACCTGGCGCTGTTGTTCGCTAAAGGCCAGCAGTTGCAGCTGGTGGAATTTTTCGGGTCCAAACAAGCTGTCTTTGGCCGTGGCGGCCAGGGCTTGGTAGTGCGCCATGCTGTCGGGGACGTGGCGGGCCTGGTAGAGGCGGGCCAGTAGGTCGCTGGCTTCCATCACGGTGAGGCGGAAGGACACGGCCTGGGCCGTGCGCAAGGCCTGCCGCGCGTAGGGCAGGCTGGAATCGGGCTGGTGCCGCTGGTCGAACAAGTCGGCCATGCGGTATTGCGACATGGCGCGGTTGCGAAAATCGTTGGTCTGGTACGTCTCCCGCAAGCCTTGCCGGTAGTAGTCGAAAGCCGCGGCGTAGTGCCCCAGCCGGGCCTGCACCGTGCCCATGTTGCGCAAGGCCAGCGCCGCGGAGGCTAGCCGGGGGGGAGGAAGTCCGGCAATCAAAGCGGTGGCGTGGCTTTGCAGCATCAGCGCCGAGTCCAGCACGTTTAGCTTTTCGTAGCAGCTGCCCATATTGGTAATGGCCCCCACCACCCAAGGCGTTTGCTGAAGCCGGACGTAGAGCACCTTCGATTGCTGGTAGTAGCGCAGGGCCTGCCGGTACTGGCGCAGGTCGAAACGGATATTGCCCAAAGCATTGAGGCTGTAGGCTTCGCCTAGCAAATCACCAGTCTGACGGCTGATTTGGTGGGCAATCAACTGGTTGGCAAAGGCTTTGGGTAGTTCGCCGCGCTCGCGCAGCGTGGCCCCAATCATGCCCTGGGCCCGGCCCCGGCCCTTGTCGAACCCCACCCGCCGGGCCAACTGCCAAGCTTCCTGAGCCAGGTACATCGTCGAGTCCGGCTTGGAGGAGCGGTAGGTATACGCCAGCTGCAACAGCAGCAGTACGCGGGTGGAGTCGGGGGGCGTGTGGGGCAGCGCGCGGCGCAGGCTGTTCGTGGTGGCTGTTTGGGCATGAGCCGGTTGCATGCCTCCTATCAGCAACAGGCAGATGGCCAGAAAAAAACGTAACGAAAGGAAAGGGTTATTCAAACAGGTACTTAATTAATAGCAAAGCAGAGGCAACCTTGTTTCAACATCTGCCAACGCATGCGTAGAAACATGAGCGGCGAACATTCATTGATATACAGGTTATTGTCCGCTCATTAGCGAGCTTTAGGCAAATGGGCCAACACACGTTACTACGTAAAAAATCTGTATAAAATACGCAAACAATGTAATTATTTAATGGAATTGGGTTTTGCTGTGAAATTGGCTTTAAAACCCGCCAGACTACTCCCGGCAACGTCCCATCAACGTTTGCCAAAAAGCATTTTTAGCCGGTCTTTCACTTCCCATGAAAGCTCCTCGCAGTCGCGCCACCCCGCCGCCAGCCAGCGGCTACCTGCCCCTGCCCGCCAATGCCACGCCCGCGCAGCAGCAGGAACATGAGCGTATCCGCTGGAACCACTTCCTGTTGGATGCCACTTGGCGGCGCACCCGCTTCAACGCCCAGCCCAATGCGCTGCTGGTGAATGCCATGCGCAACCGCCCCGCCGGCCGGGCGCTCGATATAAATATGGGCGAGGGCCGCAACGCGTTGTACCTGGCCCAACAGGGCTGGCAGGTCACGGGCATCGACTTGGCCGACCAGGCCGTGGCTTTTGCCCACCAGCGGGCGCAGCAGTTGGGCGTGCCGCTTACCACCATCGTGCACGACGTTAATACCCACGATTGGGGCCTGGCCCAGTGGGACTTGCTGGTGCTGTGCTATGCCGACGAAAGCGCCCACGTTGCGCAGGTGCAAGCCGCGCTCCGGCCCGGCGGCCTGCTCGTATTCGAAAACTTTCACACCGATATAAACGAAGCGCGGGGATACCCGCCGGGCCAGCAGGTTGGCTTTGCAACGGATGAACTGCGAGGGCTTTACACCGGTGCCGGGTTCCAAATTCTGCACTACGAAGAGCCGCTGGCTGTGGCCGATTTCTCCCTCGAAACGCACCGCTTGGTGCAGCTGGTGGCCCAAAAGCGGTAAAGATGAACGGTCATGCTGAGTCGGCGCTTAGCATGACCGTTCTAACGCCTACTTCGTGAGCTAGAGCGGCTTCTTACGCTCCGCCTGAAACTTTTTCAGCTGCGGGTCAATCTGCTTTTTGTCGCCCACCACCACAATGGTCATCGCCTCGGGGCGCACGTACTTGCGGGCGGTTTCGCTCACCTGCTGGGGCGTCACGGCGTTGATGTTTTTGACCTGTTCCGTCAGGTAGGTTTCGGGCAGGCCGTGCAGGTCGAGGGCATTGAGCTGGCCGATAATGCCGTTGGGGGAAGAGTTGCGGAGCACAAACATGCCGCTCTCGAAGTTCTGGATGCCCTTGAGCTCATCGGCCGGGGGCGGGGTCTTTTGCAGCCGCTCGACTTCGTACATGATTTCGTGCAGCGAGTTGTAGGTGTCGGCGGTGGTCACGTCGGCGTTCTGGCTCCAGTTGCCGGTGCGGTAGTGGGTTTCCACGTAGCTGTAGGGCGAGTAGGTGTAGCCTTTGTCTTCCCGGATGTTGCGGGTGATGCGCGAGCCAAACGAGCCGCCGAGCAGCGAGTTCATTACCCGCAGCCGGATAAAATCGGGGTTGGAAGGGTCCACGGCTGGCAGGCCCACCACGATGGTCGACTGCGGGGCATTAGGCCGGTCCTGGGTCAGTAGGTTGCCCCGGGTAATCGGCTTAGCGACTTCGATGAGTGGGACCGGGCCCTTAGTAAAATCCTTCCAGGCGCTGGTGATGGCCTGGCGCAGCGCCGGCGCATCAAACAGGCCGGCCGCGTACACGCTGGTGCGCTGCGCCCCATACTGGTTTTTATAGAAGCTCTGCACCATTTCCAGGGTTAGGGCATCGAGCTGGGCATCGGTGGGCAGCGGGCGGCCGTAGGGGTGGCTGCCGTAGAGCGCCCCACTGAACTGCTGGCGGGCCTGCACGCCGGGCTGGGCCAGGGCCAGCTTCATTTGCCGCTTCAGGTCGGCTTTGAGGCGTGGCAGTTCGGACGCGGGCAGGGCCGGGTGCATCACCACATCGGCCAGCAGCGTGGCCAGCTCCGGGGCGTATTCGCTCAGGCAGGAAGCGCGGAGCGTGGTTTGGTCGGCCCCCGCCGAGATGCTGAGCGCGCCGCCCATGCGCGCCACTTTATCGGCCAGTTGAGTGGCCGATAAAGTGGCTGTGCCTTCCTGTAGCAGGCGGGCCAGCAGGTCGGCCAGGGCTACTTCGTTGGGGGCCTCGTGCACGTTGCCGGCTTGGATGGCCACCATCATCGTCACCTTGGGCACTTGGCCGTAGGGCACCAGCCGGGCGCGCAGGCCATTGTCGAGGGTGAATTCTTCTTTGGCGGGTAGGGCGAAGTCGCGTGCGGTGCCGCCCTCGGGTGCGGCCTGTTTGGCCGCCGCCGGGGGCTTGGCAACTCCGGCCGCGCGGGTGGTGGGTTTCTGAGTAGTTTTTGTGGGGGCTTTTTGCGCGGTCGCTCCCGGCGCGGCCGTGGCAACCAGGGCAGCGCTGAGCAGCCCGATAAGTAGCTTGTTCATGGCGAAAGTAGGAGGGAAGGGCTAGCCTTTGGCCAGCGGGTTGACGGTGATGATGGTGCGGTTGCCGGGCCGCAGGTATTCCTTGATGGTGCGCTGCATCAGCGCCGGCGTCACCTTGCGGAATTCGCTTTCGAGCTTGTTGATGCGGGCCGGGTCGTTGTCGAACAGGGCAAACGCGGCCAGCAAATCGGCCCGCCCGAAGTTGTCGGACCCGCTCACCTGGTCGTAGAACGACGAGCGGATTTTCACCATCGCCAAGTCCAGCGTGGGCTGGTCGATACCGGTTTGGGCCAGCTTGTTAATTTCCTGGTCGAGCACGCGCACCACCGAGTCGGCCTGTACGCTGGGGTCGTAAATCAGGCTGCCCATCCACAGCATCGGCCCGTTGTAGTTAAACTGGTTGCCCAGGTCGGAGTTGATGCCGCCGCTCACGCCGTCGGAGTAGCCGCGCTTCTGCACCAGGGCTTGGTAGAGGCGGCTGTCGTTGCCTTGCAGCAGAATCTGGTCGAGCAGGATGAGGGCATAATACTCCGGCGTGTTGCGGTCGGGCATATGGTAGGCGAAAGCCAGCGCCGGCTTGGTGGCCAGCTTATCGTCCTGG
This sequence comes from Cytophagales bacterium, assembly GCA_038213745.1. Classification (GTDB taxonomy): domain Bacteria; phylum Bacteroidota; class Bacteroidia; order Cytophagales; family Hymenobacteraceae; genus Hymenobacter. The sequence goes on along the minus strand of JBBQSQ010000222.1, from coordinate 497 downwards.
CTGAAGCGTTGTTCCTGCTCCTGGCGCGGCTCCGTGAGGTCGGGCTTGGGCGGCTGCGAGGCACTGGGAATGCTGCCGTAGTATTTCTCCACCCAGGCCTTGGCCTCGGCGGGCTCGAAGTCGCCCACCACGGCCAGCACGGCATTATTCGGCGCGTAGTAGGTCTTGAAAAACGACTTGGCATCGGCGAGGTTGGCCGCGTCGAGGTCTTTCAGGTCGCCGTAGAAATTGTGGGCGTTGTTCCAGTTTTTGTTGGCCTTCATCGGCATGTCAATCCACGGGAAGCTGCCGTAGGGCTGGTTGAGCACGTTCACGCGCACCTCGCTTTTCACCACGCCTTGCTGGTTGGTCAGGTTGCTTTGGTTGATGGCCAGGCCGCGCATCCGGTCGGCCTCGGCCCACAAAATGGTTTCGAGCTTGTTGCTCGGCACCACCTCAAAGTAGTTCGTGAAGTCGAACCGCGTGGAGCCGTTCAGCGCCCCGCCGTTCTTCTGAAT
>JBBQSQ010000221.1:0-6248 GCA_038213745.1 Cytophagales bacterium | reverse complement strand
CGAGCGCACCGAGCCGGCCCCGAACAGAATCTGGCGGCGCACCTGCTGCTCGGTCAGCTCGCCGAGGGTGGGCTGGTGTTCGCCCTGGCAGGTGAGGAAGTACTTAGCCCGTTTCAGGACCACGCCGAGCTGGCGCAGGGTTTCCAGGTTGAGCGTGGCAAAGCGCCGGGCGGCCACAATGCGCTTGGCCGAGCGCGCCCCCACGCCGGGAATGCGCAGTATCATTTCGTACTCGGCCGTGTTCACGTCCACCGGAAATACGTGGCGGTTGCGCAGGGCCCAGGCCAGCTTGGGGTCAATTTCGAGGTCGAGGTGCGGGTGGGCGGGGTCGAGGATTTCATCGGCCTGGAAGCCGTAGAAGCGCATTAGCCAGTCGGTCTGGTACAGGCGGTGCTCCCGGATAACGGGCGGTTGCGTTACCTGCGGCAGGCGGGCGTCGTCGGTCACTGGAATGTAGCCGGAGTAGTACACCCGCTTCAGGCCGTAGCCCTGGTAAAGGCTGTCGGTGAGCTTGATGATTTGCAGGTCCGTCTCGGCGCTGGCCCCCACAATGAGCTGGGTGCTTTGGCCGGCGGTGGCAAAGCCGGGCACTTTTTTGAACAGCGCCTTCTCTTCTTTATTCTGAATAATGCCGTCCCGAATCTGGGCCATCGGGGTCAGGATTTCCTGGTAATTCTTTTCCGGGGCCAGCGTGGTCAGGGCCAGCTCCGAGGGCAGCTCAATGTTCACGCTGAGGCGGTCGGCGTAAAGGCCGGCCTCGGCAATCAGCTCTTCGCTCGCCCCCGGTATGGTTTTGACGTGGATATAGCCGTTGAAATTATGCTCGGTGCGCAACTTTTTCACGATGCGCACCAGGCGCTCCATGGTGTAGTCGGGGCTGGAGAAAATGCCGGAACTCAGGAATAGCCCTTCGATGTAGTTGCGGCGGTAAAAGTTGATGGTGAGGTCCACTACTTCTTCGACGGTAAAAGCAGCGCGCTTCACGTTGTTCGAGCGGCGCGACACGCAGTAGGCGCAATCAAAAATGCAGTGGTTGGTGAGCAGAATCTTGAGCAGGCTCACGCAACGGCCGTCCTCGGTGTAGCTATGGCAGATGCCCATGCCCTCGGCGTTGCCCAGGCCCTTGTTCTCGTTCTTGCGTTTGCCCCCACTGCTGCTGCACGACGCGTCGTACTTGGCCGCATCGGCTAATATGCTTAGTTTCTCTTGAATGCGCTCGTTCATGCGGCGGGGCGGTTGCTTTCGGGCTTAAAAGTACTAATAAACGCTGAATTTAGCGCAACCATTTAAGCTAATTTTCTTGGAAATAGTTTCCTTTTTCGCAAATAACACCAAGCTCGTCACTAGTCATTCATTAGCAAAAGCCGCCGGGAATGCCGGTCGCGGTAGTTGGCCCGCTAATGCCGCCGTCGGTGGCTTGGCACCGGCATGCCGCGGCGGCTTTGCGTAATTTGCGGCGTAGCACCCTGCCATGTTGTTTCGAGGTCGTTTATTCTTTGCGTTGCTGCTGGGCCTGCTGGGCCGGCCGGCCTGGGCGCAGACCTTCGACCCGCGCTCGGCGGTGCCGCCCGACTCGCTGCGCGCCACCCGGGAAATTCTGCCTTTCCGCAGCGACTCCCTCCGCCAGCGTTTCGACGAGCAGCGCATGCTCACGCGCCTGCAAGCTTACACGCGCCGCAAAACCATTGCTGGCCGGGCGGCCTCGGCGTTGTTCAACTTCACCCGCCGCCAGGAAGAGCAGGCCGGGCTCGATGTGGTGCTGCTGGACCGGCAGTTTGACCGGCACAACTTCAAGATTGTGCGGCGCATCACCATCCGCCCGTTTGACGCCTTTGGCTACAACCTCAGCGACTCGACCCGGGTGCCGCGCACCATTCTGGAAAAATCGGGCAATGCGCTGCACATCAAAACCGCGCGCGCCCGCATCCGGCAGGTGCTGCTGTTCCGGCCCGGCCAGCCGCTGGAGCCGCAGGAACTGGCCGAATCGGAGCGCCTGCTGCGCCAAACACCCGAAATCCTGGACGCCCGCGTGCTGGTGAACGAGGCCACCACCACCCGCGACAGCGTCGATATTGAGGTGCTCACCAAGGACGTGTTCAGCATCACGGCCGGCCTGGAAGTGGGCACGACCACGTCGGGCCTCATCACGCTCGGCGACCAGAATTTCCTGGGCCTGGGCCACCAGATTGAGAATTCCTACCGTTACGGCCGGGTGTTCGACAACGTCGCCAACGTTCAAACCTGGGCCTACGAGGGCAGCTACACGGCCCCGTTTCGGCACTTCCTCTACGCCCAGGCGCGCTACCGCAACGAGTTCAACTACCGCTCGGGGGGGGTGTCGCTCCGGCGCGACTTCTATTCGCCCAGCACGCGCTACGCCGGGGCCATCAGCCTGGACAGCTATTCTCAAGACGTGGCCCTGCAAGCCCCGCCCGAGGGCCAAAACTACGTGTTCTACCCCCTGCGCAACACCGTGCAGGATGCCTGGGTGGGCCGCGCCCTGCGCCTGCGCTCCTACGACCTGGGCTACGAAAACCCCGGCCGCCTCATTGTGGCCGCCCGCCTCTACCGCACCCAGTACAGCGTGGTGCCCACCCCCGACTACCGCGACGGCACCCTGCTGCTGGGCACGGTGGGCTACTCGGTGCGCCGCTACTACAAAGACAAGTACCTGTTCGGCTTTGGCCGCACCGAGGACGTGCCCACGGGCACGCTGCTCAGCTTCACGGCGGGCTACGAAATCAACCGCATCGTGCCCCGCCGCTATTTCGATGTGCGCCTGGCCGCCGCCAGCTTCAGTACCCACAGCGGCTACCTCTACGCCGCTGTCGACTTCGGGACCTATCAACTCCTCGACCAGCGCCGCGCCTGGGAGCAGGGGCTGCTTTCCACCGAGCTCACGTCGTTCACCAAACTCTACCATTTGGGCAACTGGCAGTACCGGCACTTCCTCAGCAGCCGGGGCACCATTGGCATCAATCGGCGGCCGGGCGAGTTTTTGCAGGGCGGCATTTCGAACGAGCGGGGCCTGCGGGGCTTTTCGCCCAGCGCGCCCATTATCGCCACCAGCCGCTTTGTGGTGAATTACGAAACCACGATGTTTACGCCCGTGTCGCTGCTGGGCTTCCGGCTGGCCGGATTAGCCTTTGCCGATGCCGTTTGGGTGAGCGACAAGCCCCGCGGCGGCTCGCCCTTTGCGGGCACGCCCTACACGGGCTTCGGGCTGGGCCTGCGTTTTCGCAACGAGTTTACGGCCCTGCGCACGTTTCAGATACTCATCGGCTACTACCCGCGCGGCTTGAACGCAGCCAACGGCGTGCGCCTCTTCGAAACCGCCCGCGAAACCGTTACGTTCAGCGACTTCGGCCTGGGCTCGCCGGGCACGGGGCGGTACCAGTAATAAACCGTTATAAATCAAAACGTCATGCTCAGCTGCGCGGACGCCAGCTGAGCATGACGTTTTCTTTTCGTCCTTTTCTGTACTTCTCTCCTACCGGCCTTACCGCTCCGAATTGAAGGTGATGGGCACGGTGCAGGCCACGCGCACGGGTTGGCCACTCACCCGGGCGGGCTCCCACGGGGGCATCAGCCAGACGAGGCGCAGGGCTTCGTCGTTGAGGCCGCTGCCGGGGCCACTCACCACGTGCGCGTCCTGCACCCGGCCCTGGGCACTGAGGATAAAACTGACGTACACCTTGCCCGATACGTGGCGCTGCAAGGCCTGCTGCGGGTAGCGAATGGACTTGCTCAGGTAGGAAATAAAGGCTTTGTCGCCGCCCATGAACTGGGGGCGCACATCCGGATTCACGTACACCGAATCGGACTTGATGGCGGCCGACGCGGCTGGCTCGCCTGCTTGGGCGGTGGCATTGGGTCCGGTTTGGGCGCGGGCTTGGCCGGTGGCCAGCAGCCCCAGCAGGCCCACAAAGGATAGAAAGCGTAGCGAATGTATCACAGGCAATGGAGGGTAAAGAGTATCGGGGATGGGTAACGGCTCAGCTGGAATACCAACGAATTAAAGTTACGCGCGGTTTTCAACAATTGTCTTTTCGGTGGAAAATTCGTTTTGCTACCTCAACAGTAAATACAGTAAGGCAAATGAATTATACCAATTCAAAACAGTAGCTTTATCAGCATTTAAACTTAAACGGTCCTAAATATTGACCTGACAAAGTTAGCATCTTTTGACCTTTTCAATGTTGCCGCAATTTTATTATTAATTTCTTTTAATTTAATTATTCCAGGAAACAACAGTATCCAGTAGATGACAAAAAATTTAAACATATCTTTGTAATCGTTAATCGACGATAAACGAAACAATTAGCCCATGGCCACCCACAAACGCGAGCAATTCACCGAAGCAGAGCAGCAGGTGGCCGTCATTGCCAAGGCGCTGGGGCACCCGGCGCGGGTGGCCATTCTGCGGCTGCTGGCCCAGCGGCAGGCCTGCGTGTGCGGCGAGCTGGTGCTGGAGCTGCCCATTTCGCAGAGCACCGTGTCGCAGCACCTGAAGGAATTGAAAACGGCCGGCCTGGTGCAGGGCGAAGTGGATGGCCCGCGCGTGTGTTACTGCCTCGACCCCACCGGCTGGGCCCGCGCTCGCCAGCTGCTCGGCGACTTGCTGGCCGAGCTGCCCGCGCCCGCCACCCAGGCCTGCTGCTAAGAAAATACCGAGCCTGGCTCACTTCACTCCAAAACCTGAAACCCGATGAAAATTTCCGAGCTAAAACAGTCTCTGACGGGGCTAACAGCCATTAATTTTAAGCTGCCGGAGGGCACTTACCTGCCGCCCCATTTCCACGTGACGGAAGTGGGCCTGGTGACGAAGCATTTTGTTGACTGCGGGGGCACCGAGCGCCGGGAAACAGTGGCCAATTTTCAGCTCTGGGAAGCCGGCGACTATGACCACCGGCTCGCGCCGCAGAAATTCCTGCACATCCTGCAGCTTTCCGCGAGAATCCTGGGCCGCGAGGATTTGGACATTGAGGTGGAGTACCAGCAGGCCACCATTGGCAAGTTCGGCCTGGTGTTCGACGGCGAGGATTTCATCCTGACGCCCAAACAAACGGCCTGCCTGGCGCAGGATGCCTGCGGCATTCCCGCGGCCCAGCAGTTTGCGCTGCCCCAGCTGCAAACGGCGGGGTGCACGCCCGGCGGCGGGTGCTGCTAAAATGGCTAACCGGCGCGGCCCTTCCAGATTGCGTCGGTTGACTTTTCCCCCACCCATTCCTTGCGCTTTTCGATGACCATTGCCTTTTTTTCCGATGTGCACGGCAACCTGTCGGCCCTGGCCATGGAAACCTCGCCGCTGCCCAATGAATACGCCGACATGCTCCGCAAAGCCTATTAATGCCCGGTAGCGATGACCATTCAACCGTTCACGGCCGGGCATTGGCCCGCGGCCAAGGCCATTTACGAAGCCGGCATGGCCACTGGCAACGCCACGTTTGAAACGCAAGCCCCCGAGTGGGCGGCCTGGGACGCGGCCCATCTGGCGCACAGCCGCCTAGTGGCAGTGGCCGACGATGAGGGTCCGGCGCTGGGCTGGGCGGCCCTCTCGCCGGTGTCGGGGCGTTGCGTGTACGGTGGGGTGGCCGAAATCAGCATTTACATTGCCGCCCAGGCCCGGGGGCAGGGCGTGGGCCGGCAGCTGCTGGCGGCTCTGATTGCTGAATCGGAAGCCCACGGCATCTGGACCTTGCAGGCAGGCACTTTTCAGGAAAACGCGGCCAGCATTGGCCTGCACACGCAGGCGGGCTTCCGCATCATTGGCTACCGGGAACGGATTGGCCAGCACCACGGCGTATGGCGCAACACGGTGCAAATGGAGCGGCGCAGCCCCTCTGTTGGCGTCGCTTAATTTAACTCTTGCCAAATGACGACCCTGAACCAACCTCTGCCTGCCGCTCCGGTCCTCGCCGAACTGACGAAAAAGAAACTCTCCGGCCTGGACCGGGGCCTGACGCTCTGGATATTTCTGGCCATGGGCCTGGGCGTGGGCCTGGGCTACTTCGTGCCCGGCATCAACCGGGCGGTCAATTACTTCTCCGTGGGCACCGTGAACGTGCCGCTGGCCCTGGGCCTGATTTTGATGATGTACCCGCCGCTGGCCAAGGTCAAGTACGAGCAGCTGCCCACGGTCTTCAAAATCACCCGCATCATCGGCCTCTCCCTGGTGCTGAACTGGATTGTAGGGCCGCTGCTGATGTTTTTCCTGGCCATCTGGCTCTTACCCGACAAGCCCGAGT
>JBBQSQ010000220.1:0-6289 GCA_038213745.1 Cytophagales bacterium | reverse complement strand
AACGACACCCTGGCCGTGGCTCCCCACTCGTTTGGCGTGGGGCCGGGGGTGAGGTGACCCGCGTCAGGTGCCTACATACCCTTTAAATTCCTTACCCACTTCCTCCGTCAGTTTCCCACCGACTCTCGTAATGAAAAAACGCTTCCTGCTGCCGCTGCTGGCCCTGCTACTCCCGACGCTATCCAATGCCCAAACGGCCGCCATCGACCGCGTGAACCCCACCAACTGGTGGGTGGGCATGAAAAACCCCAGCGTGCAGGTGCTCGTGCACGGGCCGGCCGCGGGCACGCTGGCCTACAGCATCAATTACCCCGGTGTGAAGCTGGTAAAAACCAACACCGTTGAGAATCCCAACTACGCCTTCCTCGACCTCGTTATCAGCCCCACGGCCAAGCCCGGCCGGGTGCAGATTACCGGCAAAAAAGGAAGTCAGACGGTGACCCAAACCTGGGAAATCCGCGCCCGCGACAAGTCGCCCAAAGGCCAGGGCGTGACCGATGCGGATTTCATCTACTCGGCCATGATTGACCGCTTCGCTAACGGCGACCCGGCCAACGACAAGTTCGCCGACATGCGCGATACTAACCTGGACCGCGCCAATCCCTTCTTTCGCCACGGCGGCGACCTGGCCGGGGTGGCCCAACACTTTCCTTACATCAAAGAGCTGGGCGCGACCGCCGTGTGGCTGACCCCGGTGACGGAAAACAACCAGCCCCTCACCAACGAGGGCGGCACGATGCGCGCTTCCTACCACGGCTTCGGCTTCACCGACCAGTACCAGGTGGACCGGCGCTTTGGCGGCAACGCGGGCTACAGGTCTTACGTGCAGCAGGCCCACGCCGCCGGCCTGAAGGTGGTACAGGATGTGGTGTACAACCACGTCGGTAACACGCACTGGATTTTGCAGGACCTGCCCATGAAAAGCTGGCTGCACCAGTGGCCCACCTACACCAACACCAGCTACAAGTACGAGCCCATCACCGACCCGCACGCCGCCCAAATAGACCGGCGCGTGACCCTCAACGGCTGGTTCGTGCCCTTCCTGCCCGACCTCAACCAGCAGAACCCCTACGTGGCCAACTACCTGATTGAAAACGCCCTCTGGAACGTGGAAAACTTCGGCATTGATGCCTACCGCATCGATACGTACCTGTACAACGACCAGCCCTTCATGAACCGCTGCAACGCCGCGCTGCTGGCCGAGTATCCGCGCATCCACATTTTCGGCGAGTCGGCGGTGCACAACGTGGTCGACCAGGCCTACTACACCCGCAACAAAATCGACTTTCCCTTCAAGTCGAACCAGCCCGGCGGCCTCGATTTTGTGCTCGAAGATGGCCTGCTGGCCGCCCTAAAGGAAGTGGGCACGCCCGCCGCCACCGGCTGGGACGGCGGCCCCCAGCACCTCTACCAGACCCTGGCCCACGATGGCGTGTACGAGAACCCCAATAAGCTCGTCACCTTCCTCGACAACTTCGACCACAACCGCTACCTCTCCGAAATTGGCGACGACCTGGACCGCTACAAGTTGGGCCTGACCTGGCTGCTCACCACCCGCGGCATCCCGAGCCTGTATTACGGCACCGAAATCCTGATGAAAAACTTCAAGGACCCCACCGACGCCGAGGTGCGCAAGGATTTCCCCGGCGGCTGGGCGGGCGATGCGGAAAACAAATTCACCGCCGCCGGCCGCTCAGCCCGCGAAAACGAAGCCTTCGACTTTGTGCGCAAGCTCGCCACCTACCGCCGCGACCACCCCGCTCTGCACTCGGGCAAGCTGATGCAGTACCTGCCCCAGGAGGGCCTCTACGTGTATTTCCGCTACGATGCCACCGGCACCGTCATGGTCGCCTCCAACACCACCGACAAAGCGGCTTCACTAACCACGGCCCGGTTCTCGGAGCGTATGAGTGGTTTCACGAAGGCTAGGAATGTGCTGACGGGCGAGAGCCTGGGCAGCCTGGCCATGCTGCCGCTACCCGCCAAAACCGCCGTGGTACTGGAGCTGCTGAAGTAGCTATTCCGCCGCCGTGTTGCCAACCATTCGGAGCAAATCAAGCCGCCCGGCGCATTAGTGGCAACCTAACTTGTTAGAATTCGCGAACTTCATCCCCAACGCAGGCTTCGTGATAGGTGGAATGCGAACCGGCTTCTTGAACGCTGTCTAAGTCTCAAAACGCATTCGCAGAGCTTGTAGACATTAGCCAACACCTGTTTAAGAAATAGAGCCTTTTGCAAAGAAACCCCTTCACCTTCATGATTACCCTTCCCACCAGTCGGCGGTTTGGCGTTTTACTGCTCGGACTTCTCCTTTTGTCTTTCGCGCAATGCCAACTGAACGTCAGCGACGAGCACCAAGCAGCTGCTGGGGTGCTTGGTGGGGACACGACGACTGTCACGTCATTTCACGTGGAGCGAGAAACCAGCCCCGCACTGGCCAAGTGGGCCGTGTTCGAAGCGGGGCGGGAAATTATCTGCGTTCCTCCGGGCTGGACGCATCATCAGGAGGACCACGGCCAAGAGTTGGTCTTGCTCCCGCCCGATAGTGCCGACAGCACCGAACGGGTCACCTTAACCCGCCTAGCAAAGGACAGTTCCTCCCAAGACTACCTGGCCCTGGCCCTGCGCCTGGCCACGTCGGCATTTTCCCGCTTCGGCGCGGCAGAAGCCGATACATTGAATCACCTGGTATTCCCGCATGACTTTGCCGTCGAACGCAACGCAGGCCTGCGGGTGCAGGGGCACCCCTACCGGGGGTACTGCTTGGTGTACGTGGACGACCGCAACGTGTACCAGTTCCGCATCCTGCTGGCTCAGGACCGGCTGAACGCCTATCCGGGCAGCCTGCTGCGCGACATCATCGGGAATCTGCACATCGACGGGAAGCCCTTTGTCGAACATGCCAATCAATTGCAGCAGGTAATTCACCTGCACTAGTGGCGGGCTAGATAGTTTACGGAAACGGTGATATAACTAAATTCACCTCCGCACAAAGCTTCCAACCCCTACCCCCGCGCCAGCACCAGCGCCACCCGGCTCGGCAGGTACAGGCTGAGCTGGTGCTCGAACGTCTCGTACGCAAACGCCTCATCGGGCCGGTCAAAGCCGCCGAAGCAGCCGTTGTCGGACGATAGCACCACGCGGTATTTGCCTTCCTCCGTCACCCAGAAGCGGTAGTCGGTCAGGCTTTTTTCGACGTGGAAATTGACCACGAATACCAGCCCGGCGCGCTCGAAAATCAGGACTTTATTTTCCTCGTCGTGCTTCAACAACGTGGCCGGCCCGGCCCCCAGCAGGTGGCGAGCTTTGGCTAGATGAATCATGGCTTTATCGAACTCGCCTAGCTGGTGGAATTTCAGTTCCGGGTTGTCGCCCAGGCTCCACTGGCGGCGGGCGAAGTGGTAGTTCCAGCCGTTGCCCTCACGGGGGAAGTCGACCCATTCGGGGTGGCCAAACTCGTTGCCGATGAAGGTGAGGTAGCCCTCGCCGCCCGCCGCCAGCGTGAGCAGGCGGATGATTTTGTGCAGGGCCACGCCACGGGCTGCGACGGGGTCGGGGTCAGCGGCGTGCATGTGGGTATAAATGCCGGCATCAATCAGCCAGTGCAACAGGGTTTTGTCGCCCACCAGGGCCTGGTCGTGGCTTTCGGCGTAGGCAATGGTTTTCTCGCCGGCGCGGCGGTTGGTGAGGGTGTGCCAGAGGTCGCCGAGGGGCCAGGCTTCGTCGGGGGTGTGCTTGAGCAGCTTAATCCAGTAGTCCGGAATGCCCATGGCCAGGCGGTAGTCGAAGCCCACGCCGCCTTCCTTGATGGGGCGGCACAGGCCAGGCAGGCCACTCATGTCTTCAGCCACCAGAATGCTGCCTTTTTTGAATTCGTGCGCCAGCGTGGTGGCTAATTGTAAATAGAGAATGGCGTCCTCATCGGCGGCCGGGCCGAAATAGTCGTCGTAGCCCACGAAGGCCACGCCCTCGCCGTGGTGGTGGTAGAGCATGCTCGTCACGCCATCGAAGCGGAAGCCGTCGAAGTGGAATTCTTCGAGCCAAAACCGCAGGTTGCTGAGCAGGAACTGCTGCACCTCGGGCCGGCCGTAGTCGAAGAGCTTGCTGTCCCAGCCGGGGTGGTTGCCGCGCTCGCCTTTGTGGAAGTAGAGGTTGCCGGAGCCGTCAAAATCGGCCAGGCCCTCGGCTTCGTTTTTCACGGCGTGCGAGTGCACGATGTCGAGCAGCACGGCAATGCCGCGCCGGTGGGCTTCATCAACGAGAAACTTCAAGTCCTCGGGCGTGCCGAAGCGGGAGCTGGCGGCAAACAAATTAGCCACGTGGTAGCCGAACGAGCCGTAGTACGGGTGCTCCATCACGGCCATGAGCTGCACCACGTTGTAGCCGTCGGCCTCGATGCGGGGCAGGATGTTTTCGGCAAATTCGCGGTAGGTGCCCACGCGGCCTTCCTCGGTGGCCATGCCCACATGGGCCTCGTAAATGAGCGGTTCTTTGACGGCGGTAGCGGGCTTGAACTTCTGGTCGGTCCAGGCAAAAGGGGTTTCGGGCCGCCAGATTTGGCCGGCATAGTCCTTGGTTTCCTCGTCCTGCACGGCGCGGCGCAGGGTGGCGGGCAGGCGGTCTTTGCCCTGCCCATTGGCCACGACGTGTACTTTGTAGCGGCTGCCGTGGGTGAGGCGCTGGTCGTATTCCGCATCGGGCAAAAACGCTTCCCACACGCCAAAATCGAGCTTTTGCAGCGGGTTGCCCCCCCGGTCCCAGCCGTTAAAATCGCCGACCAGGGACAGCGCTTCGGCCCCCGGAGCCCACTCGCGGTACACCCAGCCGCCCCGGCTGGCGTCGTGGTTCAGGCCGAGCTGCTGGTGGGCGGTGGCGTAGTTCAGCAGCGAGCCGTGGTACTGCTCGATTTCGGCCAGACGCGCCTGCAGGCGGACTTGGCGCTGGCGCAGCACGCCTTCGTAGGGAGCCAGCCAAGCATCGTTTTTCACGAGGGTGAGGGCGGCGGGGCGGCGGGCTTTGGACGCGGCGGATGCGGTGGGTTTCGACGTAGCCATGATGCGGGAAGGTTTAGACCAAAAGTAACGCGCCCCAACTGCTGGCCCGGCAGTTGGGGTAGCTAAACGGCAATTTATACGAACTGACCGGCAATTTTGGTCCGGCAATAGTAATCCGCTGAAACGTGGCGTTATTTTGCCCAATGATGAACCACCGTCTACTCACGCTTCCATTGGCACTGCTGCTGGCCTGCTCGGCCGAGCGGCCAGTCACCTCTACCTCACGCGCTTTCGAAGGGTCGTTGGGCACGCCCGTGCCCGTGGCCGCTGCGCCCAAGCTAGCCCGCTACGCCATGGTGGTGTCGGCCCACCCCGAAGCATCCAAAATCGGCACCCAGATTCTCCAGCGCGGCGGCAACGCCTACGATGCGGCCGTGGCCGTGCAGTTTGCCCTGGCCGTGGCCCTGCCCGTGGCCGGCAACATCGGCGGCGGCGGCTTCCTGCTCTACCGCGACCGCAACGGCTCGGCCGGCAGCCTCGATTTCCGCGAAACGGCCCCCGCGGCCGCTACCCGCGACATGTACCTCGACAAGCAGGGCAACGTGGTGCCCAACCTGAGCACCGCCGGCCCGCTGGCCGTGGGCACGCCCGGCACCGTGGCGGGCATGGCCACGCTGCACAAGCAGCTGGGCAAGCTTTCGTGGCCCTCACTGGTGCAGCCGGCCGTGGCGCTGGCCACCAAGGGCTTTCCGCTCACGGCCAAAGAGGCCGCCGGTCTCAACCGCACGCGGGCCGATTTCCAGCAGTACAACCCCGGCAGCACGCCGGCCTATCTGCGCCCCGGCGGCGGCGACTGGCAGGCCGGCGACACCCTGCGCCTGCCCGAGCTGGCCCGCACCCTGGCCCGCGTGCGCGACGAGGGCCGCGCCGGCTTTTACAAAGGCGAAACGGCCCGCCTGCTGCTGCTGGCCATGCAGCGCGGCGGCGGCCTCATTCGCCAGACTGACCTCGACAGCTACAAAGCCAAGTGGCGCGAGCCGCTGCGCGGCCGCTACCGCGACTACGACGTGATTACCATGCCCCCGCCCAGCTCCGGCGGCGTGGCCCTGCTGCAGATGCTGCAGATGCTGGAGCCCTATGACCTGGGAAAAGCCGGCTGGCACTCGCCCCAGGCCGTGCACTGGATCACGGAGGCCGAACGCCGCGTATACGCCGACCGCGCCACCTACCTCGGCGACCCCGACTTTGGCACCGTGCCCGTGCAGAAGCTGCTTGATGCGGACTACAACCGCCAG
>JBBQSQ010000219.1:0-6494 GCA_038213745.1 Cytophagales bacterium | reverse complement strand
GTTTTTCTTCTTGCCGGTGGCGGCGTCCACGTAGGTTTCCTCCACTGTCACGGGCACGATGCTCTTGGCAAACTTACCGGCCGCAATGGCTTTGATGGCCTTCTGGTGAGAGTTGTAGGAGAATTCGTCCTGGTCCTGACGCGAGATTTTGTAGTCGTTGGCCACGGCTTCGGCGGTGAGGCCCATGCCCATGTAATAGTCGGGGTGCGCCATTGCCAGCTTGTAGTTGGGCACAGTTTTCCAACCCACGGTGGGCACCATACTCATGCTCTCGGTGCCACCGGCCACGATGCAGTCGGCCATGCCGGCCGAAATTTTACCCACGGCCATGGCAATGGTTTCCACACCGGAGCCGCAGTAGCGATTCACGATAAGGCCCGGCACGTTGATGGGCAGGGCCAGCAACGAAATCAGGCGGCCCATTTGCAGGCCCTGCTCGGCCTCGGGCACGGCGTTGCCGACGATAACGTCGTCAATGCGCGTGGGGTCGAGGGCGGGCACCTGGGCCACGAGGTGCTTAATGACGGCCGCGGCGAGGTCGTCGGGCCGGGTGAAGCGGAAGGTGCCGCGCGGGGCTTTGCCCACGGCCGTGCGGTAGCCGGCTACGATGTATGCGGTGTTGTTCGACATGTTGTTCTGGCGTTAACCTCACCCCCTAGCCCCCTCTCCCGTGGAGAGGGGGAACTAGTTTATAGCTCTAGTTAACTAACTTTTAAAAAGTTAAAGACTAAATTTTGATACCTAACCGGAAGTCTAAGACTAGAATTAGAAACTAGTCCCCCCTCTCCGCGGGAGAGGGGGTTAGGGGGTGAGGTTGACGTGAGGTTAATTCCGCAGCGGCTTGCCGGTCGTCAGAATCGACTGAATCCGCTCCAGCGTCTTCCGCTCGCCGCAGAGGCTCAAAAATGCCTCGCGCTCCAAATCCAGCAGATACTGCTCGCTTACTTCGGTGGGCGACGACAAATCGCCGCCGCACATCACGTAAGCCAGCTTATCAGCAATGAGCTGGTCGTGGGTCGAGATGTAGTTGCCCTGCTGCATGGCGTACACGCCGGTTTTGAACATGGCCAGCGCGCCTTTGCCGTGCACCTTGATGTTGGTTTTCTGCATGGGCTGGGTGTAGCCGGCATCGGCCATATCGATGGCGGCGGCTTTGGCCTGGGCGATAACACGGTTGCTGTTCAGCACCACTTCGTCGCCCCGGCGCAGGAAGCCCAGGTCGAAAGCCTCGGCGGCGGAGGTCGAAACCTTGGCCGTGCTGATGGTCATGTAGGTGTTGCGCAGCAGGTTAAACTCGGGCTCGCCGTCCTCGTACTTGAGGGCGGTGCGCAGGGTCATTTCCTTGGTGCCGCCGCCGCCGGGAATCAGGCCCACGCCGAATTCCACGAGGCCGATGTAGGATTCGGCGGCCGCCACCACGCGGTCACAGTGCAGGTTCAGCTCGCAGCCGCCGCCCAGCGTGAGGCCGTGCGGGGTGCCCACCACCGGGATGCTGCTATAGCGCATCCGCATCATGGCCTGCTGGAACTGCTGAATCATCATGTTCAGCTCGTCAAAATCCTGGTCGAGGGCCTGCATGTACACGAGGCCCAGGTTGGCCCCGGCCGAGAAGTTCGGCGCGTCGTTGCCCACTACGAGGCCGCGGTAGCCGGCTTCGGCCATCTCCACGCCTTTCAACAGGCCTTGGATAACGTCGGTGCCCAGCGAGTTCATCTTCGAGTGGAACTCCACGTTCAGAATGCCGTCACCGAGGTCGATAACCGAGGCTCCCGAGTTCTTCCACAGCACTTTGCCGCTGGCGCGCAGGTTGTCGAGAATGATGAAGTTCTCCACGCCCGGCACGGCCTGGTAGCTCTTCGAGGCGATGTCGTAGAACTGGCGCACGCCGGCTTCGGTCACCTTGTAGAACGAGGTGTGGCCAGCGGCCAGCATTTCCTCCACCCATGGGGCGGGGGTGCGGTTGGCGGCCTTGGCCAGGTCGAGGCCGGCCTGCACGCCCAACGCATCCCAGGTTTCAAACGGGCCCATTTCCCAGCCGAAACCAGCACGCAAGGCGTCGTCCAGCTTGAACAGTTCGTCCGAAATCTCGGGAATGCGGTTGCTCACGTAGGCGAAGAGGCTGCCGAAGCTCAGGCGATAAAACTCGCCGGCCTTGTCCTTGCCGCTCACCAACACCTTGAAGCGGTCGGCCAGCTTCTCGATGGTTTTGGTCATCTCCAGCGTGGCAAACTTCACCTTCTGGCTCGGCTTGTACTCCATCGTGCTCAGGTCAAGCGCGTGGATTTCCGACTTGCCGCCTTCGCCCTTCACTTTCTTGTAGAATCCCTGGCCGGTTTTGTCGCCCAGCCACTTGCTCTCGCCCATCTTCTTCACGAAATCAGGCAGCACGAACACGTCCTTGGCCTCGTCATCCGGCAGGCCCTGGGCCAGGCCGTTGGCCACGTTGATGGTCGTATCCAAACCCACCACGTCGGAAGTGCGCAGCGTGGCCGACTTGGCGTGGCCAATTACCGGGCCGGTCAGCTTGTCGGTTTCTTCCACGGTCAGGCCCAGCTTCTGCATGGTCTGCATGGCGTCGAGCAGGGCGAACACGCCCACGCGGTTGGCGATGAAGCCGGGGGTATCCTTGGCTAAAACCACCGTTTTGCCCAGGTACAGGTCGCCGTAATGTTGCAGGTAATCCAACACTTCTGGCTTGGTGTCCGGCGTCGGAATGATTTCCAGCAACTTCAGGTAGCGCGGCGGGTTGAAGAAGTGGGTGCCGGCGAAGTGCTGCTTGAAATCCTCGGAGCGCCCCTCGGCCAGCAAGTGAATCGGAATACCTGAGGTGTTGCTGGTAATGAGGGTGCCGGGCTTGCGGAACTGCTCTACCCGCTCGTAGAGGCTCTTTTTGATATCGAGCCGCTCAATTACCACTTCAATCGTCCAGTCGCAGCCGGCGATTTCTTTGAGGTTATCGTCGAAGTTGCCGGTTTTGATGCGGCTGGCGTCGGCCTTGCGGTAGAGCGGCGAAGGGTTGGCAACGATTGCGGCCTGCAACGCGGCATTCACGATGCGGTTGCGCACGGCCGGGGCCTCCAGTTTCAGGCCCTTCTTCTCCTCGTCGGGCGTCAGCTCTTTAGGCGCAATGTCGAGCAGCAGCACCTGCACGCCGATGTTGGCGAAGTGGCAGGCAATGCGCGAGCCCATAACGCCGGAGCCGAGCACGGCAACTTTCTTGATTGTTCGATTCATCCTCTTTTGGGGGTGATGAGTGGGTGGTTATGAAGTTTCTTGAAAGAATCAGAAACCGTCATACTCATCTGGCGTCCGCTTGTTGAGGCATTTCTACCGCATCGTTGCAACGAGTCGGGCGAAGCGATGGCGATGCTTCGACAAGCGGACGCCAGATGAGCATGACGTTCTTTTTGTAAATTACAAGACTTAAGAAGCTGACGACGACTCGGCCATCAGCGGTTTCAGCACGAATTCTTCGAAGAGAATTTTACTCTCAATCATGCCCGTAATCTGGGCAGACACTTTGAAGAACACATCCAGTTGGCTCTGTGAAATTTTCTCGCGAATCTTCAAATTAAAGTGGCGCACAGTCTGGCGCGAAACCTCCTTTTTCTCCAAGCCTAGGGGCGTCAGAAAAATGCGAACCGAGCGTTTATCCACCGAATCAGCCTGCTTGTAGATGAGGCCTTTTTCCTCCATGCTGCGCAGAATGCGGGTGAGGCTGCGGGTTTCGAGGCCCAGCAGCGGGGCAATTTTGGTGGCGGGCGTGCCGCGCTCTTGGTCTATATTCAGCAGCACGAAACCGATGCTCGTGGTAATATCGTTCTGCGCGGCTTGGGTGTTGTACATCCGCGAAATCGCGTGCCAGGCCACTTTTATGTTATAATCGACGGTTTCTTCGGGTTTCATGGGCGGGCTGATAGTGCGGTAAACTTACGAAAAATATATTAGGCTTGCATAACACTTGGCAAAAAAGTAGCGCGGACTTTTAGTCCGCGAATGGATTGGTCCACTCGCGGGCTAAAGTCCGCGCTACTCTCATCTCAGTGCGCCGTCCGCTCGTGCGGCTCCTTGTCGGCCCGCTCGTACATGCCGGTAATCAGGTCCTTGTTCTTCTCCGTAATCACCTTGCGCTTGACCTTCATGGTCGGCGTCATTTCGCCGCTTTCTACGGTCCAAAGCTCGGGCAGCAAGGTAATTTTTTTCACCTGTTCCCACTGGGCGAAGCTCTGGTTGTACTTCTTCACCAAGCCTTCGTAAAGGTCCACAATTTGGGGGTTTTTCACCAGCTCTTCGTTCGAAGCCTCGGGCACGCCGTTGCGCTTGCACCAGCCCTTGAGGTCGGAAAAGGAGGGGATAACCAGCGCGGCGGCGAACTTCTGGTCGGCCCCCACCACCATGGCCTGCTCAATGAGCGGGTCCTCCTTCAGCTTGCCTTCGATGACCTGCGGAGCGATGTACTTGCCGCCCGAAGTCTTGAACATCTCCTTCTTGCGGTCGGTGATTTTCAGGAACTTGCCGTTCACCAACTCGCCAATGTCGCCGGTGTGGAACCAGCCTTCCTCGTCAAATTCCTTGGCCGTGAGCTCGGGCTGGTTGTAGTAGCCCTTCATCACCGAAGCCGACTTGGTCAGGATCTCGCCGTCGGCGGCAATTTTCACCTGCATGTTGTCGATGAGCGGGCCCACGGCACCAATCATGTTGTTCTCGGGCTCGTAGCCGCCCACGGCAATTACGGGCGAGGTTTCGGTCAGGCCGTAGCCTTCCATTACGTGGATGCCGGCGGCCCAGAATACGCGGGCCAGGCGTGGCTGCAACGCGCCGCCGCCGCTCACGATGCAGCGCAGGTTGCCACCCAGCGCCTCGCGCCACTTGTTGAAGATGAGCTTGTTGGCCAGCGCCAGCTGGGTGTTGTATAAAAAGCCCTGGTCTTTTTGGGTGTCATACTTCAAACCCAAATCGAGGGCCCAGAAGAACAGACTTTTCTTCACGCCGTCGAGCTCATGGCCCTTGGCCACGATTTTATCATAGACTTTTTCGAGCAGGCGGGGCACGGTGGTGAAGATTTCGGGCTTTACCTCGCGCAGGTTGTCAGCGATGACGTCCATGCTTTCGGCGTAGTAAATGCTCACGCCGTTTATCATGTAGAGGTAGGTCACCATGCGCTCAAAAATGTGGCAGAGCGGCAGGAAACTCAGCGCTTTATCATTTTTCGTCACGGGCACAAAGCGCTGCGAATTGCGGCAGTTGCTCAAGATGTTATCGTGCGTGAGCATTACGCCCTTGGGCTGGCCGGTGGTGCCGCTGGTATAGATGAGCGTGAGCAAATCGTCGGGCTCGACGGCAGCCTTGAGCGGCTCCAGGTCGGCGGGGTTGCCTTTTTTGCCGATTTCCAACAGCTCGCCAAAGTGGCGGGCACCTTCGATTTTATCGAAGGTGAAGACGTTTTCGGCCGGAATATCGAGGCCGTCGGTAGCTTCTTTCACCTTGTCGAACAGCTTCTGGTCGGCCACGAACACGGCCCGCACGCCAGCATCGGTGAAAATGTACTTGTAATCTTCGACGGTGATGCTCGGGTACATCGGCACGCTGGTGGCCCCGATTTGGGAGATGCCGAAATCGGCCAGCATCCACTCGGGCCGGTTCATGCTGATAATGGCCACTTTATCGCCGCGCTTGAGGCCGAGCGACACAAGACCGAGCGATACGAGGTTGGCCTGGCTCTGCACTTCCTGACTGCTGATGGGCACCCATTCGCCGTTGATTTTGGAGGCCAGGGCGTCACTTTTGGGCGACTCGGCAATTTGGTGGGTCAGGATATCAAAGGCGCGACGAACGTCCATGGGTGGGGTGGGATTATGCATATCGGGTGAATTTCAGCTTAAATAAAGCGCTTTTTTCGGAGCCATACTCCGGCGGACACCCATCAGGCCGTGGCAAGCGGATTATGGAGTAAAACCAGATGAGTGGTAAAAACGCTCAAAAAGCCCCAAAACCCGGCTTTTTTCGACGTAATTTTGAGGCCCGTGCATTCCCGCTCCCAATGAATCTGGCCCTGTTTTTTGACCCGCTGCCGGAAACGCTGACTGAGGCCACGCCCGCGCCTACCACGCTGGCCGCCTACGCCACCCGCTTTACCGAAACGTTTCCCGATTGGCGCGCCGCCGACCTGGCCATCATCGGCTTAGATGAGTGGCGCGGCAGCGCCGCCGGCCCGCCCAATCCGCGCCGGCACGGGGCCAACGAAGTGCGCCAGCGCTTCTACCAACTGCAAAAAGGCACTGGCCTGTTGCGGTTGGTGGACCTCGGCAACCTGCGCCCCGGCCTCACGCTGGAAGACACCTACCAACGCCTGCGCGAAATTATTGGAGCGCTGTTGGAAGAAAATACGGTACCCATCCTGCTCGGTGGGAGCCAGGACCTGGACTACGGGCAGTTCCTGGCCTACGAGAGCCAGGACCGCGCCATCAGCTTTGCGGTGGTCGATTCCCGGCCTG
>JBBQSQ010000218.1:0-6520 GCA_038213745.1 Cytophagales bacterium | reverse complement strand
GACTTGGGCCGGGCGGCCTTGCCGGAGCTGGAGCCAGGGGCCTGCGGGTAATACATCACCACGCCTTCGAGGCCGCGGGTGGTGGCGGTGGGCAGGTAGGCATGCACTACCTGGCCGTTGCGCAGCAGCATGGTGCCCCAGGCAAACGGCAAGTTGGCGAAGCCCTTGAACTGGCGGGTGGTGTCGGGCGGGGCCGTTTGGGCGGGCGCGGCGGGGGCTGCCCACAGGGCCGCCCCAAGCAAAAGGTGAGCGAGCATAGGCCGGCTTCGGGCGGGAAAGCAGCCCCGCCAAAAGCCAGCCGAATCTAGCCCTAAATGCGTTGCCCGCGTCCAAAACAGCGGCCCGGCCGGGGCCGGAAGGCAAAAAATACTGGTTTTCCGGTAGCGGCCGCGCGGGGCTACCCGTTGCGCCTAGTGGCCCGGTGTTGCGCCGCATCCGCCGCCTTGGCTTCGGCAATGCGGTTGCCGCCGGGGCGCTGGGGCACGTTGAAAAGCGTCGAGGTGGCCCACGGCACGGCAAACGTGGCCACTGTGAGCACGGTGAGGGCCACGTCGGCGGCCTCGCTGTCGAGGGCGGTGCTCACGGGGTGGCCGGGCAGGAAATGGCCCACCAGCGAAAGCAGCAGCTTGAAGCCCAGCAGGCCGATGACCGCGAACGCCGCGGTTTCCAGAAACGGGTACCGGCCCATGAGCAGCACGAAGGCCTGGGCCACCAGCCGCATGGCCAAAATCCCGATGAACACGCCCACGCAAATCAGAATCAGGTTGTCGGTGAAGGCCACGACGGCGAACACGTTGTCGATGGAAAAGGCCAAATCCATGAGCTCAATGAGGGCCACGGTGGCCCAGAACTTGCCGAACAAGCCCAGCGTATGGCGATAAAACCAGCTCTTTTGCTTGTCGATGGCTTCGTCGTCCTGCGCGGGGCGCGCCCTGAAATGGTCGTACACGAGGTAGAGCAGGTAGAGCCCACCGAGCGGCTTCAGAAACCAAAACTGGATGAGAAACGAAGCAAACAGAATGCACAGCCCCCGGAAAATATAGGCCCCGAAAATGCCGTAGCGCAGGGCCTTGTGGCGCTGCTCCTTGGGCAAGTCGCCCACCATGGTGGCCAGCACGGCGGCATTGTCCACCGAGAGCAGGCTTTCGATGATGACCAGGTTGCCCACGATGGCCAGCGAGGCCAGCGGGTTGTGGAGGATTTGCTCGACGTATTGATTCACGGAAGGGAAAGGGTGGAGTCGCCAAAGGGGGCATTACTGAAACGGCCGCTGCCCGCGAAAGATGCCATTTGCTGCGGTTTGGGGCCGCAAACTACAACGGCCGCTTTGCGGCGGCGTTAAGCAGCTCGTGCATTTCTTCCAGAATAGCGCTCCAGTTTTCCAGGTACAGCATATGGCCCTGGCCCGGCAGCAGTCGCACCGGCGCACTGCCCAGCCGGGCGGCCAGGTACGGAATGTTGCCGGGAGCCCACACGCCATCGGCGGCCCCGTGCCAGAGGCGCACGGGGGCGCGCACGTCCTCAATGCGGAAGCCCGGCGGGCGGCACCAGGCCTGCGCGTCGTCGAACACGCCCCGGCCGTGGTGGGCAAAGCCCTGCACGGCGGCATCGCGCAGCAGCGCCCGCCAACGGCGGGTCACGGCTTTTTCGGCCGGAAACATGAGCCGGATAAACCAGTTGATGGTGCGGTCGGGGTGGCGGGCCCACTGCCGGCTGAGCCACAAAAACGTGGTTCGGTTCAGCCACGGAAAGCCGAGTTGGCCCCAGCGCAGGGCTTTCCAGAGGAGCGAGAGGTGGCGGTAGGCGGCGCGCTCGCCCAGCGGCAGGCAGGTGCTGAGCAGCTGCCCGGCCGCCACCCGCGCCGGGTGCCGCGCCGCCAATGCCAGCGCGTGCACCCCGCCCACCGACCAGCCCAGCACGCCCACCGGCTCCCGGACGTCCAACGCATCGAGCATGGCCACCACGTCATCGGCGAACGACGGAAACGTGAGCGGCCGGTACACGCTCGACTGGCCCACGCCGGGCCGGTCGGGGGCCAGAATCTGGAGCTGCAGGCGGGCCAGCAGGTCCGCATCGTCGGGCAGCTCCAGGCCCGAGGAGCCGAAGCCGTGGTGAAATACCACCGCCCGGTGCGCGGGGTTGCCGTAGCGCGTGAGGCCCAGCGTGCGGCCGTCGGGCAGGCGGATGGTGAGCGGCGTGGGCGCGGGTTCGGGCATGGCCGTTGCATACGGCCGCACCGGGCCGGGGTTGAAACGGGCCGGCTACGCAACCCGGGAGCGTTGCGTCAAGTTCTAGGGAAAGCCACTTCTCATTTTGCCTCACGCTGTAACCAGCCACCCCATGATAGTTAACTCCACCCCCGCCGGCTGGCAAATCATCTACCAACAAGCCCACGCCCTGCTGGCCGCGCAGCTCGCCTGGCACTGGACTCCCACGCTGCCGCCCGACCGCTGGGTGGGGCTACTGGCCGCCATTACGCAACACGACGACGAGCAGGCTGCCTGGCTCGGGCGCGGCGGCCACTACGGCCTCACCCCCGCCGGGGCCCCGGCCAACTTCACCCAAAAGGATTTTTCCATGGAGCAGGCCGCGGGCGTGCTGGCCGCTGCCCGCTTCCAGGGGCGCTGGCGCAGCCTGCTCACCAGCTTGCACCTGAGCTGCCTCTACGAGGGCCTGCGCGGCCAAACCAAAGAAATCGACGGCTTTTTGGATGAGTTGAAAGCGAGCCAGCAGCAGTGGCGGCGCGCCCTCAAGCTCACCAAAGCTGAAGCCGACCAGGCCTACGCCCTGCTGCACTGGTGTGACCGGCTGTCGCTCATCCTGTGCCGCCACGAAATACCCGAAATGGGCCGCGCCGTGGAAATCTCGCCCGGCCCCGATGGCACCACCCACACCCTGGCCCAACCCGTGACCGATGGCCCGGTGGTCATCAGCCCGTGGCCCTTCCAGGCCACAAAAATTGAGGTGAGCGTGGAAGCCAGCGTGCTCACCCAGCTTCAGTTTAAGGACGATGCCGAACTGGCCGCCGCCTTACGCGCCGCGCCCGTCGAGCAATTGGGTTGGACGTTGCGCGGCGCGTAGTTAGGGGTATTATGCTGAAAGAAACGCCATGCTGAAAAGAAACGCCATGCTGAGCGGAGCCGAAGTATCTCGACCGCGAAGCGTATGTGATTACTTGCACGGTAGAGATGCTTCGGCTCCGCTCAGCACGACGGGCTTTTTACTTCAGTTTGGTAACGGGTACTTTGCTCGTCATCAACCCTTCCGGTACTGTTTGCACCGCGGCAATGTTATCGACTGCGGCGGGTTTGGAAGCTTCGCTGCGGTCCGATGCTAACAGGAGCTGGCCGTACTGCTTGTAGTCGCTCCAGCGGCGGCGGAAGGCGGGCTGGGCATCGGTGGCGTTGGGAAAATAGGCCCACTCATCGACGAGGCCGGTGGTGGGGTTCACCAGAATTTCGTAGCGGTTTTGGGGCGTGGTGCCCACGTTCTTGAAGGTCAGCTGCAGCACGTCGGCCGGGGTGCCGGCCATGGTTTTGCCGGGGCCTTTGGAAGTGAGCGTCACGCCCGAGTCCTTGAGCTTGAAGGGCATTAGCAGCCACCAGGAATTGTTATTCCAGAGGGCGGGCATATTTTCCAGCACCTGCTGGCCGGCGGGCGTGGCCGAAATGTCCCGGCCCCGGCTATATACCTGGCCTTGCTTGGTGGCGAGGTTGTAGTTGGCCACCAGCGTGTCTTTTTCCCAGTGGAAAGCGCCGGTTTGCTTGTCCCAAATCTGGTACTGGCCCCCAAAAAAGCTCCAGGCCAGGTAGCGGGTGTCGCGCCAGGCGTCGTGGCCGCCCATTTCCTGCATCATGCGGTCGGCAATGGCCACGGCTTTGGGGTCGGAGCCAGCCGCGTCGAAGCCCTCGGCAGCGGGGTTAGCGCTGCCGCTGCCGCTGCTGGCGGTGGGGGCTTTGTTTTCGGTGGGCTCTTTCGAAGCCGGGCAGCCCAGCAGCGCGGCGCTGCAGGCAACGGCCGCGCCCAGGCGCAGCAACGGGGTAATGAAACGCATGGAAATGCACGGGTAAGCCGCCGGCGCTCCGCGCGACCGGCCAGGCAGAATACGGCCCCGCTCCGCTAAGGTTGGTGCCCGCCAACCCAGGCGGTTAGGCGCAGTAGTGCTTGGTTTCCTGATGCTTCTGCGGCAGTACGCGGCGCGGGTTGGGGGCGCAGCGCCGCCCATGCGGTGGCCATTGCTGGCCGGCTGGCCCAACGCCAGCGCATTGCCGGCCGTAATAGTGGCAGTGCGCTATTTCCCGGCACGCTCTTTTTTGCACCTGCATGACCAATTCCAAATACACGTTCGCGGATATACTGACCGTATTCAAGGCTTCCGCGGCCGAATTCGGCAGCAATAATTCGTTTCGGCACGCGGCGGCGCTGTCCTACTACACCATTTTTTCGCTGCCGCCGCTGCTGCTCATCGTCATCACGGTGGCCAGTGCGGTGTATGGCGGCGAGGCGCTCACCGGCCAGATATACGGGCAGCTGAAGGGCTTGGTGGGGTCAGATTCGGCCAAGTTTCTGCAAGACAGTATTGCCAAATTTACCGTGCAGCAGCGCGGGCCGCTGGCTACCGCCATCGGCGTGGCCACGCTTATTTTCGCGGCCACTACCTTTTTCGTCACGCTCCAGGAAAGCATCAACGACATCTGGAACCTGAAAGTCAAGACCACGGGCATCGGCATCCGGGCGTTTGTGAAGCAGCGTTTCCTTTCCTTCGGCCTCATTCTGAGCGTGGCGCTGCTGCTGCTCATTTCCTTCGTGGTGAGCGCCGTGCTGAGCGCCTTCACCGGCTGGCTCCAGCAATTGCTGCCCGAAATCGGGGTCATTGCCATCAAGCTCGTCGATTTTGCGTTGTCGCTGGGCGTCACGACGTTGCTGTTTGCGCTCATCTACCGGTTTCTGCCCGACGCCATTATTCGCTGGCGTGACGTAAGCGTGGGGGCCTTCATCACGGCGTTGCTCTTCGTGATTGGCAAGTTCCTCATTGCCTTCTACATCGCCAAGTCCGACCCCGGCTCGGCGTTTGGGGCCGCGGGCTCGGCCATCGTGCTGCTGCTCTGGGTCAACTACTCGTCGCTCATCATCTTCTTCGGGGCCGAGTTTACTCAGGAGTTCGCCGATGCCTTTGGCCAGCGCGTGCAGCCCAAGGCCCACGCCGTGCGCGTGCGCGTGGAGGAGGTACCCCCCGGAGAGTCGGACGGCGAAAAGGCCTCGGGCCGCCCCCAGTCCACCGGCCGTTGGAAAGAGTAGCCGATAGCTGCACTGAATCGACTTAATTCTGCTAATTGTAATATCCTTTTTGGAAAGAATAGCTGGAGTCAAACCTGCTTAATTATTCGTTGTTTATTAGATAGTTACGTAATTAATCCGGCTGGATTATTTGCTGCGAAAGGCTTGTGGTAAAGTCCTAAAAGTGAAAATGTTTTTTGCAGACAATTACACAGCGTAGCGCATCTTTGGGGAAACCATTCCCCTTCCTATGCTCCCTGCTCTACGTTCGTTAAGCATTGGCCTCGGCCTCGCTTGTTTTACCTTGCCAGCCCTGGCCCAGCAGTCGGCCCCCGCCGCTACGCCGCCCGTGCTGGAGGCCGCGCCGCTACGTGCGTCCCCGTCGGTGCCCGGCGAAATCATTGGCCAGACCTACACCGTGGAAGTAGTGTCGGGCACGGCGGTGGTGGGCACCCTCACCGCCGCCACAGCCGAGGAACTCAGCTTTCAAACCAAGGATTTGGGCGTGCTGGTGCTCAAGCGGGCCAATATCCGGCAGCTCACCCTGCTCACCCCCGAGCAAGCCCGGCGCGGCTTCGACTACCAGGGCAATGGCAACCGGCTGTTTTTTGCCCCTACGGCCCGCAACTTGCGCCGGGGCGAGGGCACGGTTCAAACCATCGATATTTTCCTGTTGGGCGTGAACTACGGCATCACCGATTACATCTCGATGGGCGCGCTGTTTACTTGGGTGCCGGAGGCGGGCACCGATAATTTCTTCGCCCTCACCCCCAAGGTGAGCGTGCCCGTGAGCGAGCAGGTGCGCCTGGGGGCCGGGGCCCTGGTGGTCCTGCAACGGGGCAACAATGTTACGCTGGCCTACGCCAACGGCACCTACGGCTCGGCCGACAACAACCTGACGGCCGGAGTGGGCTACGCTTTCGTACGGGGCACCTACATAAACACGCCGGTGTTCGTCCTAGGCGGGGCCACGCGCATATCGCGGCGCGTATCGCTGCTCAACGAAACCTACATCCTGCGGGTGAAGGATAGTTACGCGAATGCTACCTTCGTCGGGGGTATTGCCGGGGTGCGGGTATCGGGCCAGCGCGTGAGCGGCAGCCTGGGGCTCATGTACGGCTACTCCAGCTACTCCAACAACAACAACAACAATTACGGCTACTCTCGCGATTCCTACAGCAACGGCGGTGCCTTTCCGTTTGCGGAAGCGACGTATCGGTTTGGCCGGGTGAAATAGCTGGCA
>JBBQSQ010000217.1:0-6558 GCA_038213745.1 Cytophagales bacterium | reverse complement strand
CCAGGAAGACGCCATCGCCGTGCTCGAAAAATTCCAGTACTTCACTCTGGCCGAAAGCCTGGGCGGCGTGGAGAGCCTTTCGGGCCACCCCGCTACCATGACGCACGCCAGCATTCCGGCCGAGCAGCGCCGCAAATCCGGCCTGAGCGACTCGCTCATCCGCCTAAGCGTGGGCATTGAGGACGCCGAGGATTTGATTGCCGATTTGGCGCAGGCCATCGGGTAGGTAAAATAGTTTTGCCTTTCAATCAGGAAGGCAACAACAGAACGTCGTGCTGAGCGCAGCCGAAGCATCGCGACCGCAATAGTAATTAGTTACTACCGCGGGCACGGTGCTTTGCTACCCTCGGCACGACGTTCTTTTTTTTGAAGCCATTAACTCTCGCCGCTCTTTTCCCGTGCTGGATGAGCGGCGGCTGGTCCTGCTGCGCGCCCTGACCCTCACCGGACTGGTAGCGGGCAGGTCGTTTCGAGCGCTGCCGGGCACGGCGGTGCACTTTGCGGGTGGGCAGCTCCGGCTGGGATTGGCCCAAAACGCCTGTCTATTTAGGATTAAAAGCGCATTAATTCCCAACCCGTTGCGCTGAAAACAGGTTTAAGGCTAATTCTGTAGCAATTCTGTTTTCTGATTCCGGTTCTTTGCCGGTGCACTGCCCATGACTATTACCGATACGATAAGCCGGTGGAAGCGGCGGCTGCCGCTGGCCGCCGTGCTAGGCCTGGCGGGCTGCGACCTGATTGAATTCAGCCCCAACGACCACCGCGTCCCCGAAGAATTTACCAACCTCACCGAGAAGAACCTGGCCAAGCTGCAAGCCAAGCCCCTGGCGGCCGGCGACACGCTGCGCTTCGTGTTCACCGGCGACTCGCAGCAGTTCTACGACGAGGCCGAGGCCCTCGTGGCCAGCGTGAATCAGCAGCCCGGCATCTCCTTCCTGGTCGTGGCCGGTGATATTTCCGACTTCGGCCTGGCCCGCGAAATGCGCTGGGTTGACGAGAAGCTGCGCCGCCTCACCGTGCCCTACGTCACGGTTATCGGCAACCACGATTTGGTGGGTAACGGCCGCCCCACCTACCAGCACATTTTTGGGGCTTTTGACTACTCATTCGTGTACGGCGACACCAAGTTTATTTTGCTCGACACCAACGGCCGGGAGTATAATTTCGATGGCTCGGCTCCTAATCTGGGCTGGCTGAAGCCCCAGCTTGCGAACCTCGATGGCGCGCGCCGCCAGGTGGTCATCTCGCACGTGCCGCCCACCAACGACGATTTTGACCCTGCCCTGCGCCAGCCCTACGTGCAGGCCCTGCGCGACGCCCCCAACCTGGTGTTCGAAATGAATGGCCACAACCATTCCGCCAGCATCACGCAGCCCTACGGCGATGGCGTTACCTACGTCAATTCCGATGCTTTTTCGGAGCGGCACTACATGGTGGTCACCGTGTGGGGCAACCGGCAGTTTCGTATCAAACGGGTCGCATTTTAATGAAAAACCTCCTACTTCCTGCCTTGCTGGGGCTAGCGCTTACTGCGTCCGCAACGGCCCTGCCGCCCGATACTACCGCCACCGCTGCGCCACCCGCTGCCCACCCGGAGCGCCCCTGGTACCGGCCCGGGCACTTGGTGCTGCAAACCGGCGGCGGCCTGGGCATGGTGGCCGCCGGGGCCGGCTACGCGTTTTCGAAAGACCGCCTCGAAACCGATGTGCTCATTGGTTACGTGCCCAAGCGCTTTGCCGGCTCTACGCTCAGCCTGGCTTCGCTGAAGTTCATGTACTCGCCGTTTCGCCTGCGGGTGGCCGAGCAGGTACAGGTGCTGCCCATCACGGTCGGCGCGTATTTCAGCTACACCCACGGCACCATCAACGACGAGCTGAAGGGCCAATATGCCAGCGACTATTACTGGTTTTCGACCGATACCCGCTACGGCCCGCTGGTGGGCGGGCGGGTTACGTACCTGGCGGCCCCGGTAGCCGCCACGGGCCAGCCCCGCAAAGTGTCTTTCTACTACGAGCTGGGCAGCAATGACCTGTACCTGGCCAGCTACCTGAACAACCGCAACGGCGGCCTGGGTTTTAGCCAGCTGCTGACGTTGGCGCTGGGCGTGAAAGCCGATTTCTAGCCGCCACAACGAGGACCCCGAAGCCGCGATGCGGCCGCCGAAACGGTTGCGGCGGCTTGCGGCAAAATGCCGCACGGGGCCCCTCGTTTGCTGGCGCGTCAAGTATTAGCGCTGCGTCCGCGTCTGAGTAGGCCATGAAGCTCACCGATGTCCCACGCCTGCAAGCTGTCTTCACCGGCAAAAAGTACGTCAACGTCCTGCCCACTTCGCTGAGCCCGCCCTCGGGCTACGGAGCCATGCTGAAGCGCTACCTGACCAACAAAGAGGAGCGGGAGCCCAAGCAGCCCCTCGGCCCTTTTGTGGCCGATGCCGCTGCTCTGGCCGCGCCCGTGCCGGCCACTGCCCTGCGTGCCACCTGGCTGGGCCACAGCACCATGCTGCTGGAAATCGACGGCCGCCGCTTCCTCACCGACCCGGTGTGGATGGCGCGGGCCTCGCCTTCGCAATTGGTGGGCCCGAAGCGGTTTTTCGGGCCGCCGCTGCCGCTGGCCCAGCTGCCGCACCTGGACGGCGTCATCCTCTCGCACGACCACCACGACCACCTCGACGAAGCCACCATCCGGCAGCTGGGCCGCCTGGGCGTGCCGTTTTTCTGTCCGCTGGGCGTGGGCGCGCACCTGCGCCGCTGGGGCGTACCCGCCAATAAAATCACGGAGCGCAACTGGTGGGAAACGGCCGTAGTGGCCGGCGATTTCCGGCTCGTGGCCACGCCGGCCCGGCACTATTCCGGCCGGGGCCTCACCCGCGACGGCACCCTTTGGGCCTCGTGGTGCCTGCTGGGGCCGCACCACAAGGTGTTTTTTGGTGGCGATTCCGGCCCCTTCGACGAAGCCTTCCGGCAGATTGGGGCGGCGTACGGGCCGTTTGATTTGGTGATGCTGGAAATCGGCGCTTCAGACCCCGAATGGGCCGATATTCACCTGGGCCCCGACAATGCCCTGGCCGCGCACCAGCTGCTGGGCGGTGGGCCGCTGCTGCCGCTGCACTGGGGCACCTTCAATCTGGCGTTCCACGCCTGGCGGCAGCCGGTGCAGCGCCTCCTCGAAGCCGCGGCGCCCGGGGTGGCGCTGCTGCTGCCCGCCCCCGGCCAGCGCGTGGATGTGGCCGCCGGGCCCCTCAATTCGCAGTGGTGGGCCTGAGGCACTCGCGGGTAAGAAATTCCCGCAAAAATTTTACGCAAGCCGGGCGGCATTGGTAATTCCGTCCGGCTGTCGTAAGCTTGTGAAACAAGGCCTACGCGGCAGTTAGCGTTGGCCCGCGGCTTTTCCACAGTCAACGTATTGAAAACCGGCTCCGTCCGCTAGTTTCAGCCTACGGCAGTGGCCAAGGCTTTTCGCTCTTCCTCCCCAGATTCCCACCACTCCAGCAGTTTTCCGGTCGCTTAGACGCAACAGGAGGCGTTGGCGCATCCGCTATTCTTTATACAAATTGTTTGATTGCCATTTTCTCTGATTATTTCACTAATTAACCGCCACCATGAAACACCTTGTACTTCTTGTAATGCTGCTGGCAGGCCTCACCGCCCAGGCGCAGAAAGTAACCGTGACCGGCCGGGTAATGGACGGGTCCGGGGCGGCCCTGCCCGGCTCCACGGTGCTGGAGCGCGGCACCAGCAACGGCACCAGCACGGGCAGCAACGGGGAATTTTCCCTGTCCGTGGCCCCCGATGCTACGCTCACCATCCAGGCCATTGGCTACAAGCCGCAGCAGATTCCGCTCAACGGCCGCGGCAGTATCGACGTGCGGCTGGTGGCCGCTGCCACCGACCTGAACGAAGTAGTGGTAACCGGCTCGCGCGCCAGTGAGGGCCGCTCCAACATCCTCACCACCGCCCCGGTTGATGTGATTTCGGCCCGCGAAATCAAGGCCTTTGCCCAGACCGATGTGGCCCAGGTCCTGGCTTACGCCGCGCCTTCGTTCCAAAGCACGCGCCAGACCATTTCCGACGGCACCGACCACATCGACCCGGCTAGCCTGCGCGGCCTCGGCCCCGACCAGGTGCTGGTGCTCGTGAACGGCAAGCGCTTCCACAACTCGGCCCTCGTCAACATCAACGGCACGGTGGGCCGGGGCGCGGTGGGCACCGATTTGAACGTGATTCCGGCGGCCAGCCTCAAGCGGATTGAGGTGCTGCGCGACGGCGCGGCGGCCCTCTACGGCTCCGATGCCATTGCCGGGGTCATCAACCTGCAGCTGAAGGACGACACCACCGGCGTGACGGCCAGCAGCACCGTGGGCCAAACCACCAAGAGCGACGGCGGCGTGTTTCAGGTCGATACCAACATCGGCATCGGGCTGGGCGGCAAAGGCTACCTCGACCTCAGCGGCCAGTACCAGAACCACAGCTACTTCAACCGCGGCCTGCCCGATACGGCCCCGCTTATTTACCTGGGCGGCAACTCGGGCCAGTACCCCAGCAGTGCCACCACCGAGCAGGCCCGCCGCGACCTGAAGGCCCAGGACGATGCCCTGGTGGCCCAGAACGGCTACAACCGCAACAACCTGCGCGTGGGCAGCGCCGACACCCGCAACGTGGGCGGCTTCCTGAACGCCGGCTACCGCCTCGGCGGCGGTGTGGAGGCTTATCTGATGGGCGGCTACACCCACCGCACGGGCAAGTCGGCCGGTTTTGCCCGCCTGCCCAACCAACCCACCCAGAGCGACCTCACCATCTTCCCCAACGGCTTTTTGCCCTTCATCAACACGAAAATCAACGATGTGTCGACCATCGCGGGCCTGCGCAAAACCATTGGCGGCTTTGGCTTCGACCTGAGCAATACCTACGGCAGCAACGAGGTGCGCTACGACATCAGCAACACGGTGAATGCCTCGCTGCCGCAGGGCCAGGGCATCCGCAACCAGACCGAGTTCTACGCCGGCACGCTCAAATTCACCCAGAACACCTCCAACCTGACCCTGACCCGCAAGTTTGTGGACCTGGGCCCGCTGGCCACGTTGAACGTGGCCGTGGGCGGCGAGTTCCGGGTTGATAACTTCAAGATTTCGGCCGGTGAGCCCAATTCCTACATCAACGGCGGCCGCCTGATTGGCACCGCGCCCACGGCCTCGGGCTCGCAGGTGTTTCCGGGCTACCAGCCGACCGATGAGGTGGATAAGTCGCGCAACAACCTGGCCGGCTTCCTGGACCTGGAAAGTGACCTCACCGAGAAGCTGCTGGTGCACGCCGCCGGCCGCGTGGAGCGCTACTCCGACTTCGGCAGCAGCAGCAGCGGGCAGCTGGCCGCCCGCTTCAGCATTCTGGACGGGCTGGCCCTGCGCGGCTCGCTGGGCAACGGTTTCCGGGCCCCCTCGCTGCAGCAGCGCTACTTCACCAACGTCAGCACGCAGTTCGTGAGCGGCGTGCCCAACCAGGTGCTGACCGTGAACAATGATAACCCCATCGTGCGCAACAGCTACACAGCGGGCGGCACTGGCCAGCAGGGCTTTGGGGTGGCCCCGCTCAAGCAGGAAAACTCGCGCAACTACAGCGTGGGCCTGACGGCCCGCGTGGCCCAGGCCGTGACGCTGACCGTGGATGCCTACCAGATTGACATCGACGACCGCATCGTACTCTCCACGGCCTTCACCCGCACCAATGCCATCGTGACCACCATTCTGGGCACGCTGCCGGTGAGCCGGGTGCAGTTTTTCGCCAATGCCGTGAACACCCGCACCCAGGGCCTCGACGTGGTGGCCAACAGCCGCCTGCCACTGGGCGAGAAAAGCCGCCTGGGCCTGACGGCCGCTGCCAACTTCAACGAAACCACGGTGCGCAGCTTCAACAGCACGTCCACCACCATCAACAGCGACGTGACCGTGGGCACCACCAACCTGCAAAACACGCTGTTTGACCGCCAGCAGCGCACCCGCCTCGAAAACGGCAACCCGCGCAGCAAAATCCTGCTCTCGGCCAACTACACCTACGGCATCTTCGGCCTCGAAGCCCGCACCGTGCGCTTCGGCGAAGTGCAGACCAAAGACGCCGACCCTACCCGCTCCTTCCTAGACCAGACCTACGCGGCCAAGTGGATTACCGACCTTACGCTCAACGTGCAGGTCATCAAGCAGGTGGGCGTGGCCGTGGGCATCAACAACCTGTTCAACGTGTACCCCGACCGCATCATCCAAAACCCGCGCAACGACCCCAACAACTTCTCCGCCGACCCGGCCCAGAGCTACAGCTCTTCGCTCGACAACACCAACCGCGGCCGCTTCGTGTACAACGCCAGCCAGTTCGGCTTCCAGGGCGCATTCTACTTCGGCCGCGTCAACGTGGCGTTCTAACCACCAAAGGGTTCGGATAAAAAATGCCCGCTCTCATTAAGAGCGGGCATTTTTTGTGATTGACTTCCGGCGTACGCTATTTCCTGGCCGGCCCGGCCGTCGAGTTGCCGTCCAGGATTTGAAACAGCTCGTTGAGCTTGGGCGTGAGAATA
>JBBQSQ010000216.1:0-6613 GCA_038213745.1 Cytophagales bacterium | reverse complement strand
CCTTTACTCATAAGTCACTGCCATGAAAAAAACCTACAGTTTGATTAGTCAAATATCATTAAATCAGACAATACGACTACTTGTATTATTTTTATTCGCACTTCCGCTTGGGGCTTTTGCTCAAAGCATTTCGCTGACGCCCAACACCCCCGGCGACCCACAAGATTTTGGCTCGGTGGTAGTGGGCAGTGCTTCGGCATCTAAATCTTACCAGGTAACTGGCAGTGGTTTGACCGACGATGTCAGCATTTCCATTCCGGGACGCTTCGAAGGCAGCACCGATAATACGGTATTCAACGCAACAACCATCATTTTCACTGGTGATGCGAGTGGTAACCTTAGCAAAACCGTCTATTTGCGCTTCAAGCCATCGGCGACAGGCCCAACCAATCGAGACTTTATTGCCACGACAACGAATGCAGCCGGTACGCTAAGTTCATCGCCAATCATCAAGCTCACCGGCACTGGCACGGCGGGCACTCCATCCATAACGGCTAACCCTACAGCCTTGAGCTTCGGCAGCCAGCAGGTGAACTCGACCTCGATGGCCATGAATTTTCAGGTAACGGCCACCTCACTCACGGCCCCGGTTACGGTGACCGCACCGGCCGGCTTCCAGGTAAGCACCTCCTCTACAGGAACCTATGCTGCTTCGGTCAACATTACTCCAACGGGCAGCGGCACAACGGTATACGTGCAGTTCGTGCCTACTGCTGCGCAGCTTTACAATACCAACATAACACTTGCGAGCACGGGTGCCACCACCCAAAACGTGGCGGTGTCGGGCACGGGCGTACTGCCTCAGCCGGCCTTGGCCATCACCCCGGCCACACTGACTTTCCCGAACCAAGCCGTGGGCACCAATTCGCCGGGCCAGGCCGTGAGCGTAAGCGGCCAGAATTTGCAGGGCAACGTGACGGTGACGCCGCCGGCTGGCTTCCAGATTAGCACTGCCACGGGGCTTTTCACCACCTCGGCCATTGTGCTGACGCCTACCAATGGCACCTTGGCCGCCACGACGCTCAACGTGCGGTTTTCGCCCGTATCGGTGCAGCAGTACACCAACGCCCCACTCCAGGTTACCTCCGCCAACGCGACCACCGTGTCGACGTTGCTGAACGGGCAGGGCACGGCCGCGCCGGCCGGGGCCAACATCAATGTGGACCCCAATGCCGTTGCCTTTGGCAACATTACCAGCAGCGGCAGCGTCGACACCCGGTTTTTCCAGGTGAACGCGACTCGCCTGACCGACAACCTGGTGCTGACGCCGAGCAGCGCCAACATCCAGATTCGAAACGTATCGGCGGGGGGCACCTTTCAGAGCACTCCCCTCAACATTTCGCCGGTGAATGGCGTGGTGACGACGCAAACCATTGAAGTGCAGCTTGTGAGCCTGGTGGCTAACGGTGCGTTCAGCCAGACCATCTCGCTAACCAGCCCCGGCACTACCCCGACGGCTCCCACGCCCGAAATCGTAACCGTAACGGCCAACAACCCCAGCGGCACCATTTCGGATATCTCGCTGGTGGACCCCGCTCCCACGGGCACCGACTACACGTTCGTGGCGCGTCCCACGACAATTTCGGCCACTAAAACCATCCTGGTGTCGGGCACCAACCTGTTGCAGGCCCTCACCATTCAGCCCGTGGGCACGAATGCGCAGTACTTCCAGGTATCGGCCACCGGCAACGCCAACGATTTCAGCGCGCAGCTCTCGTTTACCCCAGATGCGCAAGGCAACGTGACGCAACGGACGGTGTACATCCGGTTTGTTCCGGGCACGGCGGCCATCACCGTTACGTCGGCCATTCGGGCCACCAGCGCCCCGGCTTCGTCCAAAGAAGTGTCCGTTACGGGCATCAGCGAGCCCACACTACGCTTGAATACGAACATCGGCAACTTCGGCGATAACATCGTTAAAAGCACCAAGTCGGCTGCGCACACCGTGCGGGCCGACGGCTTCCTCCTCGGCGGGACTAAGGTGGATTTGCGCTTCCCTTCGGAAATCGATTTGTTGGGCAATCCCACTTCTCCCCAGTACGAGTTTTCGTTGGATAACGGTACAACTTATGTAAGCAGCGCCAGCATTACGCTGGATGCGCAGGGCAACTTTACGCAGCCGCTACGGGTGCGTTACGCACCTACCCGCGTTGGTTCGGCGGTGCAGGACCTGGAATTCCGCAACGTGAGCCTCAACAACGGCAACTACTTTCCTATTAACAGTGGTTTGGGCCAGGCTTCGGGCTTTGCCATTGCCATTGAGCCAGCGGCGCAGTCCACGGCCGTTATTGACCGTCCGGGCAGTGCCGCCAACGGCACGGCCAGTACGTCGGCCACCATCTCCTTTAACCTAACCGACCGGCCCACGGGCACCTACGGCCAAAACCGCTTAGTGATTGCCTCCACGGTGTATAACCCGCTGCCCACCAACCTATTTCCGCAGGACAAGCAGAACTTCAACCCCGGTACCACGGTGAACGGCTCCTACGTATTTGGCTCGGGCACGCCGCTTGATGGCTCCACCGCGGGCAGCCAGAATGGCACGTTCGTGGTATTCAGCGGCGGTTCCAATGCCTTCACGGTCACGAATCTGAATCCGAGCGTAACCTACTACTTCTACAGCTTCGAATTCAACGACGACGGCGTACTGAACGCCGAAAACTACCGCGTGCCCAACAACCAGCCCGCCATAGCCATTCAGCCGCCCACCCCGCTGCCCGTTGAGCTGCTGTTCTTCACGGCCAAGCCTAAGGATGGCAAAGTAGTGCTGGCCTGGGCCACGGCCACCGAGAAAAACAACCGCGGCTTCGCCGTGGAGCGCAGTACCGACGCTAAAACGTTCACCACGGTGACGACGGTGGACGGGGCCGGCAACTCTTCGATGCGCCTCGACTATAGCGCGGTGGACGCCCGCCCACTCGCCGGTCTCTCGTACTACCGCCTGAAGCAGACGGACCTGGATGGCGCAACGGTATTTACCCCCGTAGTGGCCGTGCGCATGGGCAAAGGCGGGGAGTTTAGCCTCTACCCCAACCCGACCCAGGACATCCTACACATCGAAATGCCGGACGGCGTGACCGAGAACCTGCCGGTGCGCATCACCCAGCTCACGGGCCGGGTGGTGCTCAGCACGCACCTTGGCCGCGAAGGCACCCTAAACCTGAAGGACCTGCCCGCCGGCAGCTACATCATCACCATTGGCGAAGGCGCGCAGCAAATCACCCGCCGCATCACCAAAAACTAAGCCCGGCCCCGCCCCACGGCGGCAAGCTGATGCGCTGATTGAAAAGGTCTTCCGGGCAACCGGAGGACCTTTTTTGTTTGTCATAATAACCAATTCGTTGGACAGTAGTGACCAATTTTTAATCATGGGACTTACGCAATCGACTTGTGAAGGCTTTTTCTCGCTGAGGTTCGCGGAGGTAAAACGCAGAGGCTCGCGGAGGCCAAATAAGAAAATCTGCGAGCCACTGCGTTTTACCTCCGCGAACCTCAGCGAGAAAGCCGTCGTGCGTAAGTCGTAAAGTAGTCGCGCAGAGGTAACCGTCGGGTTGGCGCACGCTTCGGTCAGCGTAACTACTTATGCCCAGACTGCCGGCCGCTAAAAATCATAGCCACCAAGCGGCCCTACTGGCTGTTGCGAATGAGCGCGGCGTAGAACTGCACCATTTTCGGGTAGTTCGCTACGGCCAGCCGCTCGTTGCTGCCGTGCATGCTCTCGATGGCCTCCTGGTTCATCTGCGCGGGCAGGAAGCGGTACACGTTGGGGCTGAGGGCGGCGTACTGACGGGCATCGGTGGCCCCGACCACCACGTAGGGGGCCACGATGGCGGCCGGAAACACGCTGCGAATGGTGCGGTGCAGCCGCTGAAATGCCGGCGCGGCGGGGTCCGATACCGGCGAAGCCGCCTCGGGGTGGCCCACGATTTTCACGCTGATTTTCTCGTCGTCGATGATGCGGCGCACTTCGCGCACCACGCCGGCTATTGAGTCGCCGGGCAGCAGGCGGAAGTTGACGGTGGCCGTGGCGTCAATCGGCAGCACATTGTCTTTGGCCCCGGCCCGGAAAATGGTGGGCGCGGTGGTGGTGCGCAGGGTGGCGTTGCCGGAAGGCGTGGCGGCCAATTTTTTCTTGATAATGCCCCCGAACAGCCAGCGGTTGGCGAATACCACGCGCTGGCCCAGCGGCACTTCCGAGGCCAGGTAGTCGAGCAGGTGGTCGTCGCCGCCCGCCAGCCGGGCCGGGAAGGGGTGCTGCTCCAGTTTCACCACGGCGGCCGCCAGCTCGCCGATGCTGGTCTGGGCCGGGGGCATGGAGGAGTGGCCGCCCTGGCCAGTGGCCGTGAGCTCCAGGCTGAGGTAGCCCTTCTCGCTGATGCCCACCAGGGCCACGGCTTTTTTGACGCCGGGCACGCCGTCGGTTTTTACCAGGCCGCCTTCGTCGAGTATGTATTCGCACCGGGTGCCGCGTTGGGCCAAAGCCGCCGACATAGCCCCGGCCCCGCGCCGGCCTTGGCATTCCTCGTCCTGCCCGAAGGCCAGCAGCAGCGTGCGCGCCGGCCGAAAGCCGGTACCGAGCAGGTACTCCACGGCTTCGAGCTGGGCGAGCACGCTGGCCTTGTCGTCGAGGGTGCCGCGGCCATAGAGGTAGCCGCCGGCCTGCGCGCCGGCGAAGGGCGGCCGGTCCCACATGCCGGCGGTGCCGGGCAGCACGGGCACCACGTCGTAGTGGCCCAGCAGCAGCACCGGTTTCAGGGCCGGGTCGGTGCCGGCCCAGGTGAAGAGCAGGCCGTACTGGTTGAATTTTTCGAGCTGGAGCTGGGCAAAAACCCGCGGAAACGCCTGCCGCAGGTAGCGGCCGAAGCGCCCGAACTGGGCCGTGTCGGTCTGGGCGAAGTCGGTGGTGGAAACGGTGGGAATGCGCACCGCCCCCGCCAGGCGGGCCAGGGCCGAATCGGCCACCGGCACGGCCGGCGCGGCCGGCACCGCCCCCAGCTGGTGCGAGGGCAGCCGCAGGGTATTGGCCACCAGCACCAGCAGCAGCAGTAAAATCCCCAGCCCCAGCAGGCGTAAAAAGAAGCGCATGTATTCGCAGAAAATCAGGTTGAAAAGATGCCGCGAAGCTAGGGCCCAAACCCCGATGCGCGGAACTACCGCCCCCCAAGCCGAACAATTGCCCGGCCCGGCGGTATTGCCCCTACCCATTTTCCGCTTCCCATTCCTATAAAATGCGCCACATCACCGCCGCCGACATCCGGGCGTTCGACAAACTTTACCGCCTCAACCTCGTCAATGGCCTGCCGGGCTTTAAGTCGGCCAACCTCATCGGCACGGCGGCCTCCGATGGCGCAACCAACCTGGCCGTGTTCAGCTCGGCCCTGCACCTGGGCTCCGACCCGCCCCTGCTGGGCCTCGTGACGCGGCCCACCACCGTGCCCCGCCACACCTACGCCAACCTGAAGGCCAGCGGCTGCTACACCATCAACCACGTGCCCGTGGCCCTGGCCGCGCAGGCCCACTACACATCGGCCAACTTCCCGGATAACGTGTCGGAGTTCGCCGAATGCGGCTTCACGGCCGTTTACCGCGACGGTTTTTCCGCGCCTTACGTGGCCGAAAGCGCCTTTAGCATCGGCTTACGGCTTCTGGAAGAGCACGCCATCAGCAACGGCACGGTGCTCTTGGTGGGCACCGTGGAGCACGTGTACTTGCACGAACAAGGCCTGCGCCCCGACGGCACGCTGGACCTGGCCGCGCTGGGCACGGCCAGCATCTCGGGCCTGGATGGCTACCACGCGGTGGCCCCGCCGCAACGCTTTGGCTACGCCCGGCCTGGGCAGCTGCCGGTGGCCGAGTAAGCGCACTGGCCAAGCATTAGCCTGGATTTATGCAAACGCAAAAAGCCCGCTACTCGTTGAGTAGCGGGCTTTTTGCGTCGAGCTGAAAATTACTTAGGCTGGGGCTGGTCGTTCTGGTTGCCGTTGCCGTTGGTGGACTGGCCGGGCGCGGCCATTTTGCCGCTGGCGTCCTGCGGCGAGGTGGCGCTGTTGCCGGCCGGGGCCGAATTCAACTGGTCCTGCGCGGTGCCGTTTTTGATGGCCGTAGCCGAACCTTCGCCGCTGGCGGGCTCCACGCGCTGCTGGTTGTTGATGCTGTCGCGGTCAACGTCTGAACTGTGCCAGCCGGGGGCGTTGGTGAAACCGTGGCGGAACTGTTTATTTTCGCCGGGACCCCAGCGGTAGTCGCAAGATGAGAGCGAGGCCGCCAGGGCGGTGCCCAGCAACAGGGCCAGGGCGGAACGGGAAGTGAGCTTCATGAATTAATGCTTGGAATTGGGAACGCAAAGTACGCGCATTTCGGGCGGAAGGCCAACGCAATAGCGGCAGCGGCGGTACTTTTGGGTTATACTCCATCCTGCCGCCGCGTGTTTCCGCCCGCCCACGTCCGATTCTGACTTGCGGTGGGGCTGCGAGGCGTCGCCCCGCAACTACGTTCCCGCTAGCCCATGTCCGATTCTGACCCCAAGCCGCCCTCCCGTTTCCGCCGCGCCCTGGGGGCCGTGGGGCGGGCCGCCTTGCTGCCCGTGCGCGGGGCCAGCTACGTGGTGCGCGTG
>JBBQSQ010000215.1:0-6788 GCA_038213745.1 Cytophagales bacterium | reverse complement strand
GGCCTCGGGGTCGGCCGGGTTCAGCAGGATGGTGGTGAGCCAGCGGTTCGAGCGGCTGCCGGCGGGCTCGGGGGCCAGCGCTACCGTGATGCCTGGTAGACTGGCGAGGTGCTCGCGGTACCAGTCGAAAATCTGGCGGCGGCGCTTCACGCGTTCGGGCAGCAGTTCCATCTGGCCCCGCCCGATGCCGGCCAGAATGTTGCTCAGGCGGTAGTTGTAGCCGGTTTCGGAGTGCTGGTAGTAGGGGGCGTCGTCTTTGGCCTGGGTGGCCAGGAAGCGGGCTTTATCGGCCAGGGCGCGGTCGTAGGTCACGAGCGCACCACCGCCGCTGGTGGTCAGAATCTTGTTGCCATTAAAGGAAAACATGCCCACCCGGCCAAAGCCGCCCAGCGGCTGCTGCTGCCACTCCGAGCCCAGGGCCTCGGCCGCGTCTTCGAGGATGGGAATGTCGAACTCCTGGGCCAGCGCCAGGATTTCGGGTAGCTTGGCGGGCATGCCGTAGAGGTGCACCAGGATGAGGGCGCGGGGCTTGCGGCCCCCCTTGGCCAGGCGGTCCACGATGGCCTCACGCAGGCGTTCGGGGCACATATTCCAGGTGTCGGGCTCGCTATCCACAAACACGGGCGTGGCCCCGAGGTACACCACGGGGTTGGCCGTGGCCACGAAGGTGAAGGAGGGGCACAGCACCTCATCGCCGGGCCCCACGCCCAGCAGTATCAGCCCCAGGTGAATGGCGGCCGTGCCCGAGTTCAGCGCCACCGCGTACGGCACGCCCACCGCCGCGCAGATATCGGCCTCGAAGCCCGTGATGTTGGGACCGGCCGGGGCCACCCAGTTGTCCTCAATGGCCTTATGCACGTAGTTCAACTCGTGCCGGCCGAGGTGGGGCGGGGAAAGGTAGAGGCGGTCGTAATCCTGGCTGCGCATATACAGTTGAGAATTATGAGTTAAAAGTTATGAGTTGGTAGCAGTGGGCGGCAGAGTCTCTGAGCTCATAACTTTTAACTTTTAAATGGTTTCGCTGGCACGCCCACGGCCGTAACATTAGCGGGCAAATCGCGCACGGCCACCGCACCGGCTCCCACGATGGTGTTTTCTCCGATGCGCACCCCCTGAATAATGGTGGCGCTGGTGCCGAGGTACACGCCCGTCGCCAGGTGGGCCGCGCCACTCACGTTGGCATGCGGCATAAGGGCGCAGAAGTCTTCCAGCACGGCATCGTGCCCGATGGTGCAGCCCAGATTGAGCAGCACGAAGCGGCCCAGGGTGATGTCGCAGGTTAGAATGCAGCCCTGCTGGATGATGCAGCCCTCGCCTACGGCAATGCGTTGGGCCTCGCCCAGGGCCACCCGCGGGTGCAACAGAGCTGGAAACGAGAGTTGGGCCGACGCCAGCCGGGCCACTACGGCAGCCCGGCCCGCGGGGCTGCCCACGGCCACGGCCACGGCCAGCGGCTCGGCGGTAGCATTGAGGTCGGCGGCGGTGCCCAGGTAGGGAAGGCCGGCCACGGTTGGGGAGACCGGTGCCCGGTCATCATAAAAGCCCCGCACGTCCCAGGTTGGGCGGTTTTCGTTGAGCTGGCGCAACAGCAACAGCACCTCGCGGCCCAGGCCGCCCGCCCCGAAAATAACGAGTGGCGGGAGCGTTTCGGCTGTGTCGATATCGTAATCAGAAAAGAATAGCTGGGTCATATAAATGGCTGGTCCACATAAGATATACTACGAAGAAAGCGGCGGTGGGCTGCCCCTGAAAGCGGTAGTGGTGGCTTGGCCCGGGGCGGCCACGTCGCGGCCGCGCAACACGCGGTCGGCGGTGCGCCAGAGAATGGTCAGGTCAAGCCGCCACGACAGATGCTCGACGTACCAAACGTCGAACCCGAATTTTTCTTCCCAGGAAATGGCATTACGGCCGTTCACCTGGGCCCAACCCGTGAGGCCGGGGCGCACCGCGTGGCGGCGGCGCTGGGTAGGGGAGTACAGCGGCAGGTACTCGGGCAGCAGCGGGCGCGGGCCCACCAGGCTGAGGTCGCCGCGCACCACGTTCCAGAGCTGGGGCAGTTCGTCGAGCGACGTGGCGCGCAGCCAGCGGCCGATGGCCGGCAGGCGCTGGGCATCGGGCAGCAGGTGGCCGGCAGCGTCGCGCGCTTCGGTCATGGTTTGCAGCTTGTAGAGCGTGAATAGCTGTTCGTGCCAGCCCGGTCGGGCCTGCCGAAACAGCCAGCGCCCGCGGTTTTGGGCCGCCGCCAGCGCCGCCGCGCCGGCCACGAGCGGCAGCGTGAGCAGCAGCAGGGGCCCGGCCAGGGCCACGTCGAAAAGGCGCTTGCCGCGGCGGGAATAAAAGGAAGCGGGAGCGGACACGGTGCAAAAGTACCTTTGCCACCGCTGCTTCACCGTTTCTTGCCCGACTGCTCTTCGCCATGCTCGTTTTCCCCAACGCCAAACTTAACCTGGGCCTCTACGTCACCGCCCGTCGTCCCGATGGCTTCCACAGCCTCGAATCGGTGTTTTTGCCCCTGCCCTGGACCGATGCGCTGGAAATTTTGCCCGCGTCCACCGGGCAGG
Source organism: Cytophagales bacterium (assembly GCA_038213745.1). Taxonomy (GTDB): domain Bacteria; phylum Bacteroidota; class Bacteroidia; order Cytophagales; family Hymenobacteraceae; genus Hymenobacter. The sequence goes on along the minus strand of JBBQSQ010000215.1, from coordinate 4,227 downwards.
CCACCCGCATCACCCTCACCGGCCGCCCCATCCCCGGGGCCCCGGCTACCAATCTTTGCCTCAAAGCCTACGAGCTACTGCAAGCGGACTTTCCGCAACTGCCACCAGCCCAGATTTACCTGCACAAAATAGTGCCCATTGGAGCAGGCCTGGGCGGTGGCTCAGCCGATGCGGCCTTCGCGTTGAAGGCGGCCAATGAGCTGTTCGGGCTGAATCTCACGGTGGAAGCACTGGAGCATTATGCCCGCCGCCTGGGCTCCGACTGCGCCTTTTTTATCCGCAATCGGCCCGTGCTGGCCGTGGAAAAGGGCGACATATTCGAGGAAATCAGCCTGAGCCTGGCGGGTACCGGCTGCGTGGTGGTTTATCCCAACCTGCACATCAGCACCGCCGAAGCCTACGCGCGCATCACCCCGCAACCGCCAGCCCACGCCCTGCGCGAAGCCTTGGCCCAGCCCATGCGCGAGTGGCGCGACACGGTCAGCAACGACTTCGAAACCGCTCTCACGCCCACCCATCCTATGCTGGCCGCAATCAAGGCGCAGCTCTACGCGGCGGGCGCTACATACGCAAGCCTATCCGGCTCCGGCTCGGCTGTGTACGGGCTGTGGGAGGGTGGTGAGCCAGCGGCCACGCTGTGGCCGGCGGAGTACACGGTGTGGCAGGGCGTGCTCTAAATTTCAGTTAAAAGTTAAAAGTGGAGAGTTAAAACAAAATGATTTTAACTCTCCACTTTTAACTTTTAACTGAAATCAAACTGGCAGCGTTGCCTCCAGGTCCGGCTCTTTGGCCTTCATCAGCCGGGCCACCAGCGGGTGAATCAATACGCTGAATACAATCAGGAGCGTGCCCCAGTAAAAGCCGGCCGCCATGCGCTCCTGGCTGCCGAACACCAGCACGGCCAGCACGATGCCGTACACCGGCTCCAGGTTGATGGTCAGGTTCACGGCGAACGGCGATAGGCGCTTCATGAGCTCCACCGATGTGGAGAAGGCGTACACCGTGCACACGCCCGCCAACAGGGCCAGCCACAGCCAATCGTAGCCGTGCCAGGCCAGTTGCAGGCCCTTGCCCTGCGTGAAATAGTGGCTGTAGATGGGGAAGAACAGCACGATGCTCAGGCACGCGCCCAGCATCTCATAAAATGTGAGCTGCAAGGGCGGGTGCGTCTTTATTAGCTTGGCGTTCAGCACACTGAACAGCGCCGACAGGCCCGCCGATAGTACCGCTACGCCCAACCCCAGGAGCTGGTCCAGTTCGGCCTGGCTCACCAGGTACAGCCCCACCATAGTAATTAGCCCCAGGCCCACCTCGTAGCCGCGCACCCGCCGCCACAGCAGCAGCGGCTCCAGCAGCGAGGTCCACAGGGCCAGGGTGGCCAGGCCCGCCAGGCACACGCTCACCGACGACAGCCGCGCCGCCAGAAAAAAGGTAATCCAGTGGGCCGCGACCAGCGCGCCCACTGCCAGCAGCCGTACCGCCTGCCCCGTGGTTACGCGCCAGGGCATGCGCCGCGCCCTCAGCAGCACGGCCAGCCCCGTGGCCGCCAGCAGCGTGCGCCAGAACACCAGCTCCACCGGCGGCACCGTTAGCAGCTTGCCCAGAATGGCCGTGAAACCCCACAGGAGCACAATAAAATGAAGCTTGAGGTAGTCTTTTAGCAAGGGTAGGAGGATATGGGGGTAGGAGGGTAGGAAGGTAGGAGGGGCGATTGGAGAGAAAAGTAAATGACTTCTACCCTCTTACCCCCATACCCTCTTACCCGAAAATTATTTCGGCACGAAGCGGTACAGCGCCAGCCCAATTACGGAGAATACGCCGCTTGGAATCCAGGCCGCTATCAGCGGCGAAAGGCTGCCCACCTGCGCCAGGTTGCGGCTTAGCATCACAAAAATGATAAAGACAAACGCCAGCACAAACCCCAGCGCAATTTGCCCGCCCACGCCCGCCCGCGACTTGCGCGCGCTGAGCGTCACGCCAATCAGGGTGAGAATAACGATGGCAAACGGGTAGGAATGCCGCTCGTACTTCTCACTTAAATAAATTTGCGTGTCGTCGGCCCCACGCTCAATCTTGGTCTGAATGTAGGTATTTAGCTCGGGCAGCGTCATGGTTTCGGCCAGCTTGTAGGTGCTGGCAAAGTCCTCAATGCGCAGGTTTAGAGTTGTATCGCGGGCGGGCACAGTTTGCAGCGTCTCATCTTGGGTTCCTTGAAACGTACGAATCAGCTGCGGCGACAGATGCCACACGTGCTTGGTCGAATCCCAGTTGATGGCATCGGCCGTAAGCCGGCGGCGCAATACCGTGCTGTCCACCGTTTCGAGCGCGAAATGGAAGCCGATGTTGCTCATGCTGTCGTAACTCTCCATGTACACGTAGCTGCGCGGTCCAATCTTCATGTGCACGTTGCGCCCCTGAAACCGGTAGGGCAGCTTGATGTAGGCCCGCTCAAACGCTACCCGCGACTTATTGCCCATCGGAAGCACCCAGCCAATTAAGCCAAATATCAGCAAGCCTACCACCGTGCCCCCCATGGCATAGGGCAGCATCAGCCGCCGGAAACTCACCCCACTGGCCAGAATGGCCACAATTTCAGTGCGCGCCGCCAGCTGCGCCGTCACAAAAACAACGGCAATAAAAATGGTAATCGGCGAAAGCAAATTGGCGAAATACGGAAACAGGTAGATGTAATAGTCAAACACAACCGTCGACATCGACAAATTATGCTGAATAAAATCGTCGTTTTTTTCCGTGAAATCGATAACGCAAATAACCGTCACGAGAATAACCACCGTGAAAAAAAACGCGGCGAGAAATTTCTTAATGATGTATTTGTCGAGGATATTCATTTTTAGGATTATGAATTATGAATTATAAGTTATGAATTGGTGGATGAAGGCTGCTACTGAAACGTCAACTCATAATTCAAAACTCATAATTCATAATTGGCTACAGCCTCGTCATTACCTGCTTTACCATCCGGTCTTTCCAGGGGCCAAACGTGCCGGCGATAATTTCCTTGCGCGCCTCGCCCACCAGCCACAGATAAAAAGCCAGGTTGTGGGCCGACGCAATTTGCGGGCCCAGCATTTCCTGGCACTGAAACAGGTGCCGCACATACGCCCGCGAGTAGAACGTGCTGGCGTGCCCGCCAAGTTCAGGGTCGATGGGGGTGAAGTCGGTGGCCCATTTCTTATTGGTCACGTTCACAATGCCTTGTGTGGTAAACAACATGCCGTTGCGGGCGTTGCGGGTGGGCATCACGCAGTCGAACATGTCCACGCCCAAAGCAATGTTTTCCAGGATGTTGGCCGGAGTGCCCACGCCCATGAGGTACCGCGGCTTGTCCCTGGGCAGAATGTCGCAGACCAACTCGGTCATTTCGTACATCAGCTCGGCCGGCTCGCCCACGCTTAGGCCGCCAATGGCATTGCCTTCGCGCCCTTGCTCGGCAATAAACTCCGCCGATTTGATGCGCAAGTCCTTAAACGTGCTGCCCTGCACAATGGGAAAGAGCGCCTGCTGGTAGCCATAAAGCCCCTCGGTGCTGTCGAAACGCTCGATGCAGCGCTTCAGCCAGCGGTGGGTCATGTCCAGGGAGCGGGCGGCGTAGTCGTATTCGCAGGGCCAGGGCGTGCACTCGTCAAAGGCCATGATAATATCGGCCCCGATGACGCGCTGGATGTCCATCACGCCCTCGGGCGAAAACAAATGTTGGCTGCCGTCAATGTGCGAACGGAATTTTACGCCCTCTTCCTTAATCTTGCGGGTGTTTGAAAGCGAGTACACCTGGTAGCCGCCCGAGTCCGTCAGAATGGGCCCGTCCCAACCGTTGAACTTGTGCAAGCCACCGGCTGCTTGCAGCACCTCCAGCCCCGGCCGCAGGTACAGGTGGTAGGTGTTGCCGAGGATAATCTGGGCTTTCACGTCCTCTTTCAGCGTGGTCTGCGACACGGCTTTGACCGTGCCGGCCGTGCCGACGGGCATAAAAATGGGCGTTTCGATGGCACCGTGGGCCGTTTGGAGCCGGCCGGCGCGCGCTTTGGTGGCGGGGTCTTGGGCGAGAAGGTCGAAGGTCATTCAAGAGGAGTCTGGAAGTGCAGTAGCGGGGGCGTTGCAGACCGCGGCGCCCCGCCGGTGCCACAAATTTGGGATAGGGGCGCGGGGCGGCCGGCAAAGTCCGCGCGCGGGGCCGCCACGATTACCCCCCCCTCGGCCGCCCCGACT
>JBBQSQ010000214.1:0-6804 GCA_038213745.1 Cytophagales bacterium | reverse complement strand
GTGTCGCCGCTGTTGTCCTCCCGCGAAACCAGCCAGGTGCCTTCGAGCTGTTTCATGGAAAAAGGGGTGGGGGCAGCCGAGCGGTGCGGCTTGCAGGTGGCAGCCAGCAATAACAGCGACAGCGGTAGCAGCCGGGCGAACGAATGCAACATGAGCGGGGGTTGTATGAAGTGAGACAGGTGGGAAGGTACGGCCAACCAGGCTGATAGGGGCATTTTGTGTGCCGGCTGGCTGGCCGGCCAACCGCACAAAGCGGCTCGCGGCGCTACCTTCGTGCCCCTCAAACCCCCTTCCCCGTGGATAACCGCGCCCTGACCCGCGCCTTCAAGCTGGCCGCCCAGCTGATGGAGCTGCACGACGAAAACCCGTTCAAAATCCGCGCTATCGAAGGCACGGCCAATGCCCTCGAAGCCCTCAGCTTTCCGGTGGCGGAGGTGGAGCGCGCCGGCCTGCCCGACCGCACCGGCCTGAGCAAAACGGCCGCCGCCAAAGTAGCCGAGCTGCTCGATACCGGCACGTTCCCGGAGCTGAAGCACCTGCTCGACATTACTCCGCCTGGCGTGGTCGAGCTACTCAACATCAAAGGCATCGGGCCGAAGAAAATCCGCAGCCTGTGGCGCGAGCTGGGCATCGAAACCGCCGACCAGCTACGCGAAGCCGCCGAGGAAGGCCGCGTGGCCAAGCTCAAAGGCTTCGGCCTGAAAACCCAGGAAGGCATCCTCGAATCCCTTGAATTCGCCGCTGGCAGCAAGGGCAAGCTCCTATACCCGCAGGCCGAAGCCCTGGCCGCCGACCTGGCCCAGCACCTGCGCACCGCCCTCAAAACCGAACAGGTGGCCGTTGCCGGCGAAATCCGTCGCCGCCTCGAAATAGTGGAAACCGTGACCCTGGTGGCTGCTGCCGACCAGCCCGCGCAGGTGCACCAGCTCCTTAATTCTATGGAGGGACTGGTGGGCGACCCGTACCGCTCCGGCCCCTTCGCCTGGCGCGGCACCGCTGCCGCCTCCGGCGTGCGGGTGGAAGTGCTGCTCACCACGGCCGAAGATTTCGTGACAGAATTGTTCCTCAACTCCGCTGCCGAAGCCCACCTGAGCGAGGCGTTGCCTACTTCGGGCACCCTGCGACAGTGGGCCCGCCGCGAAAAATTTCAGCAGGAAGAAGCCCTCTATGAGAAAGCCGGCCTGCAATACCTCGTGCCCGAACTGCGCGAAGGCCTGGGCGAAATAGCCCTGGCCGCCGAGAAAAAGCTGCCTCAACTGCTCGAGGACGGCGACCTGCGCGGCTCCCTGCACAACCATAGCACCTACTCCGACGGCAACCACTCGCTACGCGACATGGCCACCTGGCTGCGCGACCACCACTACGAGTACCTCGGCATCTGCGACCATAGCCAGGCCGCTCATTACGCCAACGGCCTCAGCGTGGAGCGCGTGCGCCAGCAGCACCAGGAAATCGACCAGCTGAACGCCGAGCTGGCGCCCTTCCGCATCTTCAAGGGCATCGAAAGCGACATCCTCAGCGACGGCTCGCTCGACTACCCGGCCGACGTGCTGGCCAGTTTCGACTTCATCGTGGCCAGCATCCATTCCAATCTGAAAATGGATGAGCGCAAGGCCACCGAACGTCTGTTGCGGGCCATCGAAAACCCCTACACCACCATGCTGGGGCACCCCACCGGCCGCCTGCTCCTGCGCCGCCAGGGCTACCCTATCAACTACAAAGCCGAGATTGATGCCTGCGCCCAGCACCAGGTCATCATCGAAATCACCGCCAATCCCTGGCGTCTCGACCTTGACTGGCGCTGGGTGCGCTATGCCCTCAACCAGGGCGTGCTACTCAGCATCAACCCCGACGCCCACCACACCGACGGCTACGCCGACATGCGCTACGGCGTGCTGATGGGCCGCAAAGGGCATTTGACGAAGAAAATGACGTTCAACGCCAAGTCGGTGGAGGAAGCAGCGGCGTATTTTGAGGCTCGCAAAGCCACCATCAAGCCGCCGCTGGAGTTTAAGAAGTCGTTGTTTGAGTAGCGTGAAAATCCTCGTCCTCCGCTTCTCTTCCATCGGCGACATCGTCCTCACCACGCCCGTGGTGCGGGTGCTGGCGCAGCAGGTGCCGGGTGCGGAAGTGCATTTTGCCACTAAGCCCGGCTATCGCGGCTTGCTCGAATCCAACCCTTACATCACCAAAGTCCATTGCCTCACCGGCAGCCTGAGCGAGCTGGTGCAGGCGCTGAAAGCCGAGCAGTTCGATTATATTATCGACCTTCACAACAACCTGCGCACCCGCCTCATCAAGCTGCAATTGGGGGTGAAGTCCAGCAGTTTCGACAAGTTGAACTGGCAAAAGTGGCTGCTGGTCAACTTCAAAATCGATAAGCTGCCGCGCATTCATATTGTGCAGCGCTACTTGGCCGCCGCCGCGCCCCTGGGTGTGAAAGACGACGGCCGGGGGCTTGATTATTTCATCCCCGAGGCCCAGGAGGTTGACCTTAATACGCTGCCCGCGCCCTTCCAGCGCGGCTACGCTGCCGTGGCCATCGGCGCGCAGCACGCTACCAAGCGTCTGCCGCACGAGAAACTGGTGGAGCTATGCCAGCGCTTGGCCCCGCGTCCCATCATGCTGCTCGGCGGTCCCGAAGATGCGGCAGTAGCCGATGCGCTGATTGCCGCCGTTAGCTCGGCAACCGAAAATTCACGAATTGAAAACGGCTGTGGGCGCTACTCGCTGCATCAATCGGCCTCGCTGCTGCGGCAGGCGCAGTTTGTGGTGAGTCACGACACCGGCCTTATGCACATTGCCGCCGCTTTTGGCAAGCAGGTTTTCAGCGTATGGGGCAATACAGTACCCGAATTCGGTATGTACCCGTACCGTACCGAATTTCGGGTGCTCGAGGTGAAGGGCCTCAGCTGTCGGCCATGCTCGAAAATTGGATTTGACAAATGCCCCCAAGGCCACTTTAAGTGTATGAAAGACCAGATACTGACCCTGGATTGGCCGACTTTCGGCGATGGTCATTAATTTAAAGCCGGCCTTTTATATCCGCCACGAAGCGAATTGCATGTTATAGAGACGCGAGATGTTGCGTCTCTATAACCCCAACCAGCCAAGCCCAAGCCCTGCCAGCACCCCATAATATCCTCCACCGAGCCCGGCGAGCGCTGGTTCTGGTGCTATGTGCCTCAGGAAATGGCGGGGTATTACCATGAATTTCGTCGTTGCGAGGACGCAAGACGCCGCAAATAGCCCTTGCAATGTGGGTCGGGCTTAACAAAGCAAAAAGTCCCAACCCTGCACCGGGTTGGGACTTTTTCATGTTTCCGAGCTTGTGGAAATTAGAGGAAGGATTGCCGCGTTCTGCTGCGCTCCATTCGCAAGAACAGAGGCTTAACCAATTCGCTCGAAACCGCAGTAGCTGTGCAGCGCCTGCGGCAAATTGATGCCGTCGGCCGTCTGGTTATTCTCCAGCAGCGCGGCTACGATGCGGGGCAGGGCCAGGGCCGAGCCGTTGAGGGTGTGCAGTAATTGGGTTTTGCCGCCCTCCACCTTGTAGCGGCACTTGAGGCGGTTGGCCTGGTAGGTTTCAAAATTGGAAGCCGAGCTCACTTCGAGCCAGCGGCCCTGAGCAGCGCTCCATACCTCCAAATCATAGGTCAGGGCGCTGGTGAAGCCCATGTCGCCGCCGCAAAGGCGCAGTACGCGGTAAGGAAGCTCCAGTTTTCGCAGCAGGCCTTCGATGTGGGCCACCATCGTGTCGAGGGCCGCGTAGCTTTTCTCCGGCTCCGTGATTTGCACGATTTCCACTTTATCGAACTGGTGCAGGCGATTGAGGCCGCGCACGTCGGCACCCCAGGAGCCGGCTTCGCGGCGGAAGCAGGGCGTGTGGCCGGCAATGCGCACGGGCAGCTTCTCGACGGGAATAATCTCGTCGCGGTAAATATTGGTCAGCGGCACCTCGGCCGTGGGAATGAGGTAAAGGTCGTCTTTGGCGTCGTGGTACATCTGGCCTTCCTTGTCGGGGAGCTGTCCGGTGCCGTAGCCGCTGGCCTCATTCACCAGAATCGGGGGCTGCATTTCGGTGTAGCCGGCCGCCCGCGCTTCATCCAGAAAAAAGTTGATAAGCGCCCGCTGGAGCCGCGCCCCCTGGCCTTTATAAACCGGAAAGCCCGCGCCGGTAATTTTATTGCCCAGCTCGAAGTCGATGATGTCGTACTTCTTAATCAAATCCCAGTGCGGCTGGGCCTCGGGGCCGAGCTCGGGCTTGGTGCCGTGCTCGCGCACCATTTCGTTGTCGGCAGCATGGCGGCCCTGGGGCACGCTGGCGTGGGGCAGGTTGGGTAGTTTGAAGAGCATCTGCTTCTGGGCTTCTTCTACCTGGGCCAGCTCGGTGGCGGAGGCCTGGGTATGCTGCTTCAGTTCGGCGGTGCGCAGCTTCAGGGTTTCGGCCCCGGCTTTGTCGCCGGCTTTCATCAGCCCCCCGATTTGGCGGGCCAGTTCGTTGGCTTCGGCCTGGGCGGCGTCGTGGCTGGTTTGGAGGGCGCGGCGGCGTTGGTCCAAGTCGAGAATGGCGGCCACGTCGGCTTCGGCGGTGGCGTAGTGTTTTTTGGCCAGGCCGGCCAGCACCAGGTCAGTCTGGTCGCGGAGAACGGAAATTTGCAGCATGGAGCACAAGTGGGTAAGCCGGGCAAAGGTCGTAAGTAAAACTGGGTGGAACCACAGGTGCCCGTGCCAGCCACAAACTGGCCGGGCAACTTATTTCGGGCCGCCGCGTGTTCAGGCCACAACCGACGGGCATCCGATTTGGCAGTTTGGCCGTAATGCCCTAACATTGCGTTAGCAACCGGCCGCCGTGCCTGGGCCAGCGGACCGCAGCGTCTGCTTCCGGCTCGTCTTTTGATGAATATCCAGCGGCCCTTTGCACCTCATTTTCCTGCTTATCCATTGCGCGCCGCGCGTTGCTGCATTTCACAGCTCGCAGACTTAGGCAATTGCTATACCGCGGCCTCGCCGCTTTCGCGTACTGCTGGTTTTTTGAGCCCTAAGCGGGCTGCCCCGGGCTGCCAGCCCCCTCGCTTCAAGCCGATGTTTCTCCCTTATTCCCTTTATGCACACCATTAACGAGTTGAAGGACCGGCTGCTGTCCGACCTCAAAGAAATTGCTGAACAAATGAGCGTGGGCAACTTCAAGCGGCTTAGTAAGCAGGATTTGATTTATAAAATCCTCGACCAGCAAGCCCTGACGCCCAGCACGGCCGAACAGTCGGAAGCGGCCCCCGCCCCCGTCGCTAATGCCGCGCCAGCGCCGCGCAACCCCAAAGCCACCGGCCGTCGCCCTGCTCCCAGCACCGCCGAGCAGCCTTTTTCGGATGTGGCCCCGCCCGCCGCTGGCACCCCGCCCAGCCGCGCCCCCCGCGAACCGCGTCGCGAAGCAGTAGCCGTAGCAACTCCTGCACCCGATGCAACCGTTGAGATTTTTGACCCCTTGGAAGGACTGGCTTTGGTACCGGCCAGCCATGTAACCGGAGCGGTGCTGGCCAATGAGCCCGTGTCGCAAGCGGCGCCGGAGCCGGCTCCAACTGTCGAAGCATTGAATGGCAACGCGCCCACCAGCACCGAATCTCCGGCTGAAGCCACAGTTTCGGGCCGCCCAGACCGGCCGCGCCGCGAACGGGTAGACCGCGCCGGCCGCCCCATAACCGAGCAGCGTGCCGCCGAAATGGCCGCCGAAAAAGCCGCTTCCGAAGCCGCTGCCGCCGAGGCCGCCGCTAACCCAAGCGAAAATGGGGCTGAATCTCGCGAAGGAAACGCCGATAACCGCCGCCGCGATGGTGGCAGTGGCTTCGGTGACCGCCGCGACAACCGGGAAAACCGCGCCGACCGGTTCGAGCGCGATAACCGGGAGGGTAGCCGCGACAATCGTGAGCCGCGCCCCGCCCGCCAGGACCAGCAGCCGCGCAACGACCAGCCCCGCGAAAACCGCGAGCCGCGCCAGGACCAGCCGCGCAACAATCAGGACCGCGACAACAACCGCAGCCTCACCCGTGAGGAACGCTACGCCCAGCGCGACCTGCAACGCCAGCAGCGCCAGCAAAATCCCGACGGCTCGCCCCGCACCGACCAGCCGCAAGGCCAAGCCCAAGGCCAAAATCAGCAACAGCAACAACGCCCCGCCCGCCAGGACCTCGACCTGGTAGTGCCCGGCGGTGGCACCTTCGAGCTGATGCCCGACGGCGGCTACGGATTCCTGCGCTCGCCGTACTACAATTACCTCACCTCGCCCGACGACATTTACGTGTCGCCCCAGCAGGTGAAGCAGTTCGCCATGAAGCCCGGCGATACAGTGATTTGCACCATCCGCCCGCCACGCGAGGGCGAGAAATACTTCGCCCTAGTGGGTGTAGACAGCATGAACGGCCGCACCGTGGAGGAAGTCCGCGACCGGGTGCCATTCAGCCACCTCACCCCGCTCTTCGCCGACCAGCGCATGAAGCTGAGTACGAAATCAAGCCAAATCAGCACCCGCGTGCTCGATTTGTTCGCGCCCATTGGTAAGGGCCAGCGTGGCCTCATCGTGGCCCAGCCCAAGACGGGTAAAACCGTGCTGTTGCAGGAAGTTGCTAATGCCATTTCTGAGAATCATCCCGAGGTTTACCTCATGATTCTGCTCATTGACGAGCGGCCGGAAGAAGTGACTGATATGGCCCGCACCGTGAAGGCCGAAGTGCTCAGTTCAACCTTCGACGAAACGGCCGACCGCCATGTGAAAATCGCCGAAATGGCCCTGGACAAGGCCCGTCGTTT
>JBBQSQ010000213.1:0-6805 GCA_038213745.1 Cytophagales bacterium | reverse complement strand
GAACGGTACCCAGGATGAGCGGCAGCAGTTCACGGCCGGCGACCTGAGCCTGCTTCCCCGCGGCGAGTACGGGCCGGTAGCCGGGGATGCGACCGTCACCACCGTCCAGCTCCGCATCGACGACGCGCACCTGACCCGCGTCGCCCGCCAGGGCCTGGACCTGGCCCAGTTCCGCTTGCACGACGAGTTTCACTTTCAGGACCCGTTTCTGAGCCAGTTGGGGCAGCAGCTCTTGTCCGCGGCCGGCAGCCAGCACGCGCTGGGCCTGCTCTACGTCGAGTCGCTCACCAATGCGCTCTGCCACCACCTCATCGAGCACCACGCCAGCTACGAGCGGCCGCTGGCCCCGGGCCGGGCCTTGCCAGCGGCGGTGCTGGCCCGCATCGACGCCTACCTGGAAGCGTCGTACGAGGCCCCGGTGACGCTGGAAACGCTGGCGGGCCTGGCTAACCTGAGCGTGTTTCACTTTGCCCGCCTTTTTAAGCAGGCCCGGGGCGTGTCGCCCTACCAGTACGTGCTGAATGGGAAAATCCGGCGGGCCCAGGAGTTGCTGCGGGCCGGCGACCAGCCCCTGGCCGACATCAGCGACGCGCTGGGGTTTGCCACGCCGGGCAGCTTCTCGGCGGCCTTTAAGCGGGCCGTGGGCCAAAGCCCCCGGGATTTCCAGCGCAGCTAGGCGGGGCACAAATGGCAAGAACCGGTTGAAATAGCGCAAGAATCAAACGAAGGGCCGCCGCGCCGCCGCGACCTTTGGCTCGTTGATTCACCGCCTTTTCAGCCATGCACATTTTCATTGCCGGGGCCAGCGGGTACGCCGGTTTTTCCATCGCCGAAACCCTGCGCCAGGCCGGCCACCACGTCACGGCCCTGGTGCGCCGCCCCGCTTCGGCGCGGGCGCAACGCCTGCACCGGTAAGGCATTCACCTGCTGTCCGGCGACCTCCGCCAGCCGGCCACCTACCGGGCCGCCCTCGCCGCCTGCGACGTGTGCATCACCAAGGTGCTTGATTTTCAGGACCCCGTGGGCACCGACCAGCGGCTGCTGCAAACCCTGCGCCACGTGCCGGCCCACGCCGAGGGCCGCCAGCGCCTGTTCGTGTATACCACGGGCTGCCTGGTTTGCGGCCACGTGTCCGGCTCCGTGCTCGATGAAACCACTCCCGGCAACCCGGCGCATCCCCTGCACTTCCGCATGGAGCTGGAGCAGGAAGTGCTGGCCCTTGCCAATTGGCGCACGGTGGTGGTGCGGCCGGGCTTTCTGTACGGGCGCGATGGCCATTCCAGCTACCTGGCTACTTGGTTCGAGCAGGGCGAAGCAGGCCGGGTGGTGTTCGGCGGCGACCGGGCCAAGGGCTGGTCGTGGGTGCACGTGGACGACCTGGCCGAATCCTACCAACGGATTGCGGCGCACGCGACGCTGGATAAAGAGATTTTCTGCGTCGCTGATGACCAGCGGCCCCGGTGCCTGGATGTGGCCCGGGCCGCCCCCGATGTCATCGGGCAGGCCCACCCGGCCTGGTGCCGTGGCGCCGTTTTTCAATTGGCCGCCAAGCTGGCGGCCGGGAGTACGTTGGCCAGCACCTGTTCCAGCTGGTTCCGGTGGTCGTTGCCCCACTGCGTCATGGCGTCGATAACGGGCATCAGCGAGCGGCCCAAATCGGTGAGAAAGTACTCTACCTTGGGCGGCAGCTGTGGGAAGATGGTTTTGCCGATGAGCCCGTGCTGTTCCAACTCGTTGAGCTGCACGTTGAGCACGCGCCGGCTAGCCTCGGGGATGGCCCGCTGCAAGGCGCTGGGACGCTGGGTGCCCCGGGCAATGTGATGAAGCAGCGAGGACTTCCACTTGCCGTTGAGCACCTCTTTGGTCAACAAAATCCCGCAGGCAACGGGCGCAGGAATCTTTCGCTGGTACATGAAGGGCAGGCCGCCCTCGCGGCAGGCTTAGTGGAAAGCATAGGACCGATTGGAGTCCTACGGCGTAAAACTGTCGGTAGGCGATAAAGTTATCCCGGCTTGTGGGCCCCGCCGGGGTGGGGGAACTTTGTATGGTTCGCTTTTCACCACTGCTCCTCCATGCATGTTCTTTCACCGCGGCTGGCCAGCCTCGTCGCTGCACTGCTGGTCGGTTTGCTGGGCGCTTGCAATGCCCCCGGCGAAAACCCGGCCGTCAGCGCCCAGGCCTCCGCTTTCAGCTCACCCAAGCCCCCCCGCATGTCCGAAACTCCCAACGTATCGCCCATCATCGCGTCCGCTTCTGCCTACGCCCACTACCCGACACTGCACGTGGCCGTAGCCGCCGGTGTGGCCACCGTGACCATCGACCACCCGCCCCTGAACGTGCTTGATGCCCAGCTCATGACCGACCTGGACCGCTTCGCCGACGCGGTGCGCCCCGACGCGCAGGTCCGCGTGATTGTGTTCCAAAGCGCCAACCCGGAGTTTTTTATCGCCCACGGCGACATGCATTTCCTCGACGACCCCGCGGCGTTTGCCCGGTTGCCCATTGGCGTCCACGACGGCACCCCTTATAACCCCATGATGAAGCTGCACGAGCATTTCCGCACCTTGCCGCAGGTCACCATCGGCAAGTTGGCTGGGCTGGCCCGGGGCGGGGGGAGCGAGTTTCTGCTCGCCCTGGACATGCGCTTTGCCGCCATCGGGCGGGCCGGGCTGGGGCAGTTTGAGGTATTAACGGGCATTATCCCCGGGGCCGGGGCCACCGCCTACCTGCCCCCGCTGGCCGGTCGGGCGCGCACCTTGGAAATCATCCTGGGCGCGGAGCTGTTCGACGCCGAACTGGCCGAACGCTACGGCTGGGTGAACCGCGCCCTGCCCGCCGACCAGCTCGACGGCTTTGTCGATACGCTGGCCCGCCGCATCGCGGCCTTGCCCCCGGGCGTGATGGCCGCCGCCAAGGCGGCCGTCGATGCGGCGGACGGACCGTTGCCCGAAGCCCTGCGCCAGGAGAACGAGCTGTTGGGGCAAACATTTCAGGCTCCCGCCGCCGCCGCTCGCACGCGGGCGGCTCTGGCGGCCGGGGCCCAAACGCGGGCGGGCGAGCTTCATTTGGAAGCACTGCTGCGGCAGCTGTAGCCCAGATAAGCCAACAACCTGGCCGGGCCACACCCGGTGGTCCCGTGCCTGCGGCCTCCCGGGCGCTGGTTAATAAGGCCGGCCCGGAAGTTTATCGGCTTACTCCCGAAAAATATCTTCACTCCCTCAACACGGGGCATTCAGCGCTATCAGGGCTGATTTATTCCTTTAAGCGACGGGTTTTGGGCATTTGGCCTGTCAGGGTTTCGCCAGTCGGCTATTGCAGAAAGCTCAACACGGCTTCCAGCACCTGAGCCGGCTTTTCCTCAAATAGGTAGTGCCCGCTGTCTAAAATGCCGACTACCTGGACGTTTTCGGCCACGTAGGGCAAGCTCATTTGCAGGTAGCTGTAGGAGACGTGGCTGCCAATGCCCAGCACCGGCATGGTGAGGCGGGCGTAGGTGTTGGCATCCGCAATGTCCTGGTCGAAGGCCTGGTACCAGGCATTGGCCGCCCGGATGTTCTCGGGCTGGTTGTACACCGCCGCGTACACCGCCCGGTCAAAGGCCGACATCTTGCGCTCATCCAGCATCACGTAGGGGAAGAGGTAGTCTAGCAAGAGCTGAAACCGCCCGGCCAGCAACTGCTCGGGAAGTGCTTTTACTTGGTTGAAGGCCATCCACCAGGCGTAGGGCTGCTGGCCGTCCATTTTCTCCGTGAACGCGCCGGGGGCCGGCAGCAGCGGCATCTGGCGCATGCCTTCGCTGGGGTGCGCCCCGTCGGCCAGAATGAGCTTCTCCGTGGCTTCCGGGTGGTTGAAGGCGAAGCTGGCGGCCACCATCCCGCCGATGTCGTGCCCCAGCAGCGACGCTTTTTCGATGCCCAAGTGGCGCAGCAGTTCGTAAATATCCCGGGCCATCGTCTTTTTGTCGTAGCCCGTGGCGGGCTTGTCGGAGCTGCCCATGCCGCGGATGTCCACGATGAGCACCCGGTAGTGCCGGGCCAGTTCGGCGGCAAGCGGGTGGTACGAATACCAGGTTTGCGGCCAGCCCGGCAGGCAGACCAGGACCGGCCCACTGCCGCCGTCGACGTAGTGGAGCCGCACCCCGTTGACGGTCGCGTAGTGATTGGCAAAGCCGGGCAGGTGTTTGATGAGCTCCTCGTCGGAGTATTCACCCAGGGAAGCGGAAGGTTGGGATTGCATCAGGTTAAGCGGTTAAGTGAGCAGGATAAGAGGGTGAAGCCGCCGCATTTTGGCGGCTGCTTTAACTACCTCAAAGGTCCTGCACCCCCGCCCGGCCGCAGACCGGATTCTTGCCCTCTTCTGTCAGGTTCTTGCGCTTTTAGCGCCCTGCTTCGCCGTGCTGGTTTAGCCCTGCTGAAACGCCCGGGGAGTTTGGCCCACGGCCTGCTTAAAGGCCGCCGCAAAATGGGCCGGCGAGGAAAAGCCCAGCGCGTCGCCGATGGCGGCCACTGGCAGCTCGCCGGCCCGTAGCAGCACCCGCGCACGCCGGATTTTCCAGTCCAGCACGTACTGGTAGGGCGAGCGGCCAGTCGTCTGCTTGAACCGGCGGGCGAAATGAAATACACTCAAATTGGCCAGGCCCGCCAGTGCTTCCAGCGTGACGGGCCGCTCCACGTGCGCCTCCAGGTAGGCATCGAGGCGGGCCAGCACCGCCGCCGGCAGCCGCGCCCCGGTGCCTTTGGCCACGCGCCGTTCGAAGGTGGCGTGGTGCGCAATGAGGTGGTAGCTGAGCGTCGTCACCAGCGACTCGGTATACAACCGTCCCAGCGCCTGCGGGTGGCTGGCGGCCGCCGCCAATTGCTGCCCCAGCTGGGCCAGCAGGCCATCTTCGCACCGGAACCGCTCGCGCAGGGCGAAGTGCGTTAAGTCCAGGTCCTGACGGGCCCGGTTTTCCAGGGCCTGAGCGTCCAGGTGCACGTGAATCAGGTCGGCGGGGCCATCCCAGCCAAAGGGGCCGTACTCCCCGCCGGGGTACAGGCCCACGTCCCCGGCCCGGAATTGGTCGGCTTCTACGCGGGAGCCGTTTCGACGGCTGGAAACAACGGGCTGAGCCCCCTGGTGCACGAGCAACAGGTGCTGCGCGTGGAAATGCGCGGGCAGCGCCCCCGCTTCCAGCTGGTAGTGCTCCAGCCGCACCCCGGGCCAAGCCAGCTCGGCACTGCTGGCCAGCGCCGGCCGGTCGTACATCTCGGAGGTATAGGTATAAGTGGCAGCTGGCATGGTACCGAGCAACACCACGCGGCCAGGAATGGTTGGTTGGAGGCCCTTTGGTAAGCGACTTGTGGCCATCGAATACCTGTCAGCTTAACTTGTAAGGCAAGACCACTCGGATTAGCCTTAGCCATTCACAAGCCTCATCGTTTGAGTGAAAAAAACCGGAACCCGCCGACGCGCACTACGCGCTGCTCAGTAAGTTCCTAGTCAGCATTGCACCGGTGGCAGCTTCGTCGTGTGCTGGCTGCAGGAAGGCCCGCCCTAACTACTAGCCAAAAGGGGCTGGTGATGCCAGGCCCCAAACCAACGCGCCGGCGCGTTTTACTACGCAGCAGGATTAGTTTTCTGGACCTTGGGTCGCGTTTCGTCCTCTCCACCTACAAACACCCCACGCCAGGCTGCCGCAGAAAAACAAGAACGCACCGGAAAAGAGTTGGGGTAGTGTAAACGTAACTTATTGCCCGACAGTCCTTTGTTTTGCCCTAAATGCGCTCATTTGAGCGAGTGGGCCGGCAGCTGTTTTCTGTTTCAATCCCACCCTTTTTCCTCGTAGACCTTGCTTCCATTAGTTACTGGGCCTCGACGGGCCGGCACTCCGTGGCCATGCTGTTTTTAGCTTATGCCCACATTGGCCAGCCCGCGACGAAAGAAGCCTTTACGCACCTGGGCTACCCGGCCTACTTCCGCGTGGGAGCTGGCCGTGGCCAAGGCGGTAGGCGTGCTGCTCCTGCTGGCCCCATTGGCCCGTACCCGAAGGACTGGGCCTACGCGGGGTTTGCTTTCACGTTTGTTTCCGCCTTCAGCGGGTACTCCGCCCTGGGCGACCCGGTGGGCCTTGCCATCGCGCCAGCACATCGCCTGGGGCGACGACGACACCGTGTACCTGGAACAGCAATTGGACCGAGCGTCAAGACGTGCGCAATACGACTGGAATTCGGTAAAACCGCCACCAACACTAATGAAAAAGGCCCTCAGCATGTGCTGAGAGCCTTTTATGTGGTCGTGTAAGGAATAAAGCACCCCGACCCTACCCGACGCTACAAGTGCTAAAACCCTCTCAAATCGACTGAAAACGCCTTTGCCAAAATTCCAACGTCGGTTAGTGTCCGATTAAATCCGTTAATAAAGCCCAAACTGTCCGATTTCCTGTTCGATATCGGACAGCCGTTTGTATCTTTAGAGTGGCAACTAAAACCCCTCTAAAGCATGGCTAAGGTAACATTTTTGCTCTATAATCCGGCCGCCGACAAGCCCACGCCCATCATTGCATCCGTCACTTTCGACGGCCAGCGCCACAAGGTTTACGTTGGCATTTCCATCATTCCGCAGCACTGGAACAAGGAAGACCAAAAGGCATTGACGCGCGGCTATTCGCATACCAACAACAGCAGCATCAACGATACTTTAGAGGACACCAAGACCCGGCTGCTCAAGTGCTACGACGACCACCGCGCCGTGGGCACCCTGCCAACGCTGGCCACCCTGAAGACCGTGGCCGAGCCCGTAGAAAGTGCGTCGGAGCCGGAACCTGTTC
>JBBQSQ010000212.1:0-6937 GCA_038213745.1 Cytophagales bacterium | reverse complement strand
GCTCACTTTGCGCTCTTCCACGACCAGGCCCATGTCGCGGGCCAGCTGGAGCACGCTGCGGCGCGTCACGCCATCGAGAATGGAGGTGCTGAGCGCGGGCGTTACCACGCGGCCGTCAATCACGAAAATGGCATTCATCGTGCCCGATTCCTCCACGTAGCGGTGCTCCGAAGCATCGGTCCAGATGAGCTGGTTGTAGCCTTCCTGCTGCGCGAGTTTGGTGGGGTACATGGCGGCCCCGTAGTTGCCGGCATTTTTGGCATAGCCCGCGCCGCCCTCGGCCGAGCGCACGTATTTCTGCTCGAAGCGCACGCGCAGGGGTTTGTTGTAATACAGGCCCACGGGGCACGTAAAAATCATCAGGCGATACGAATTCGAAGGCCGCACGCCAATGAAGCCATCGGTGGCAAACATGAAGGGGCGGATGTAGAGCGCTGCCCCGGGGCCATTGGGTACCCAGCCGGCATCGAGGCGAATCAACTCGGTCAGGCCGTGCATGAACAGCTCTTCGGGCACGGTGGGCATGCACATGCGCTCGGCCGAGGTGTTGAGCCGCGCCCAGTTGTCGAGCGGGCGGAACAGGGCCACGCCGCCATCGGCCTGCGGGTACGCCTTCATGCCCTCAAAAATGGCCTGGCCGTAGTGCAGGGCCGAGTTGGCGGGGCTTACGGGCATGTCGCCGTAGGGCACAATCTGGGCATCTTGCCACTCGCCGTCGCGGTAATCCACCACGAACATATGGTCCGAAAACAGCTTACCAAATTCGAGGTGGGCCGCCTCGAGCGGCGTCAGCCGGGGAGCCGTGGTGCGCTGGGTGCGAATGGGGAGAAGGTCAATCATAAGGCTACGGGGTCTGGGGCGTACCAGTGGGTGGGATATTCCGGGTACGCAGAATGGTTAGAATGGGATTGGCTTATACTTAATGGTAATGTCCGGCTGCAGGGCCAGGTGCCAGCGTTCCGGCTAAACCCCAACGGGTTCAAAGTCGTGCCTGCCAGGTTACTTCTTCTACGCCCAGTTCGTGGGCCATGGCGCGGCTCAGCACAAACAGGAAGTCGGACAGGCGGTTGAGGTACACCACCACCAAATCGGCCACGAAGGACTCCTCGCCCAGGTGAATGGCCAGGCGCTCGGTGCGGCGGCACACGCAGCGGGCCACGTGGGTTTGGCTCACGGCGGGGTGGCCCCCAGGCAGAATGAAGGCGCGCAGCTCGGGCAGGTCAAGGTTGAGGCGGTCAATTTCGTCTTCCAGCAGCGTTACGTCGGTGGCCAGCAGGTCGGGCAGCTTCATTTTCGACTTCTCCGGGTCGGCGGCCAGGGCCGAGCCGATGGTGAACAGCCGGTCCTGAATCTCCTTCAGCAACGGCCGACGGCTGGCGTTCACGTCCTGGTCGCGCACCAGGCCAATGTGGGAATTCAACTCATCTACCGTGCCGTAGCACTCAATGCGCAGGCTGCTTTTCGGCACCCGGGTACCCCCGATGAGGGAAGTGAGGCCTTTGTCGCCGGTCTTGGTGTATATCTTCATGACTTAGTGCCCAGCTACCGCGTGGGAGTGAACTTCGTTGTTGATTTCATCCGACTCCACCAAGCCGTCGCGCAGGCGCACGATGCGGTGGGCGTAGCGGGCAATGTCCTCTTCGTGCGTCACCATGATGATGGTGTTGCCCTTGGCGTACAGCGCTTCAAACAGGTCCATGATTTCGTGGCTGGTTTTCGAGTCGAGGGCTCCGGTGGGTTCGTCGGCCAGCAGGACACTGGGGTTGTTGACGAGGGCGCGGGCAATGGCAACGCGCTGGCGTTGGCCCCCGCTGAGCTCGTTGGGGCGGTGCGAGGCGCGGTCGGCCAGGCCCACCGCCCGCAACGATTCCATGGCGCGTTCGGTGCGCTCGCGCTTGCTGAGGCCCGCGTAAATCAGGGGCAGGGCCACGTTATCCAGCGCACTGGACCGGGGCAGCAGGTTAAAGCTCTGGAAAACGAAGCCAATTTCCTTATTGCGCACTTCCGCCAACTGGTTGTCGGTCATGCGGCTCACGTCCTGCCCATTGAGAATATACTGGCCCTTGCTGGGGGTGTCGAGGCAGCCCACAATGTTCATGAGCGTAGACTTGCCCGAGCCCGACGGCCCCATGAACGCCACGTATTCGCCGCGCGGAATCTGGATGGTGACCGAGCGCAACGCATGAATCACCTCTGCGCCCATGACGTAGGATTTGGCGATGTCCGTGGTTTCAATTACGTTTGAATTCATAGCGCAGAAAGCTTATTGCAGCGGTGAGGAAAGCGGAGCTCCGGAGAAAGACGCCGCGGCCGCGGCGCGGGCTGCCTGACGGGCGGCGTATTCGGCCGCTAATGTAGCAAAGTCGGGCGGCGGCAACTGCCGACGCAGCTGGGCCAGGGCATCGGCAGCGTATTCGGTCAGGCCCGCATCGGCCGCCGCCAGCACGTAGGCCTTCAACAGCGGCAGCGAGCGGGGGTTTTCATTCAGGCCGGCGCGAAGGGCTTCGTAGGCGACCGAAGGTTGCTGCTGGCCCGTGTAAAAGCCAGCTGCCGCCAGAATAGCCGGCTCATTAAAGGGCGCATCGCGCACGATGCGCTGGTAGGAACGGGCGGCGGCTTTCGCATTGGACTCCCGCGCCTGCGCCGCCGCGGTTGCCGCCCACGCATCGCCTACCCGCGCGGTCATGACAGGCACCACCGAGCCAGCTGCCAGCTGTTGCGCCACCCGACGGCCCGCGCGCCGCTGGGCCGAGTCGGGGGCGGCCCGTAGCTGTTGGGCCACCCGCCGGGCCGAATCTACTTCGCCGGCTAGGGCCAGGGCATACGCCCGCGCTACGGTTGCCGATGGCGTATCGTGCGTGGCCGCAAAGGCCAGCTGGTCGGCAGCGGCGGCGTACTGGCCCTGCTGGAGCTGCCACAGCCCCAACAGCTGCTGGTAGTAGCCGGCGGGGGCCCCAGTGCCCGCGGCCAGGGGCAACAAAAGCTCTCGCGCAATTCGCTCCTGCCCCAGCGCATGGCGCGCCAAGGCGTGCAGGAATAGCAGTTGCTCGTAATAATCGGTATTGGCGGGCTGATTGGCTAGCTGCGTCAGCCGTCCCGCCAGAGCAGCAATTTGTGGGTTGTTGTGCTGGGAAATGCTCACGAATACCCAATGGTAGAATTGGGCAAAGCTGGCATCATCCAGCT
Source organism: Cytophagales bacterium (assembly GCA_038213745.1). Taxonomy (GTDB): domain Bacteria; phylum Bacteroidota; class Bacteroidia; order Cytophagales; family Hymenobacteraceae; genus Hymenobacter. Next base: position 3,751 of record JBBQSQ010000212.1, on the reverse strand, counting down.
GCGTCACGGGGCCAGTGGCCGACCAAATGGGCACAAGGTCGGCGGGTACGGTGGCCGATGCTTTTGCCGGAGTGGCAGCCCGCAGTCGTAAGAAAAGCAGGTTGCTGGCAAGTGCGGGTTCCTCTGCCTGCGGCTTAAAACCGGCGGCCAGTTCGGTGGCTTCGGGCAACAAGTTCTGGCTCAGCAAGAACCCCAGTTGATTGGTGCGGCTGGCGTAGCTATTGGGAGCCAGCTGCTCGGTTTTATCGAGGTAGAACGCGACGGAATCCGTGAGTGCAGTTTTGGTGAAGAGCTGAGCCAAATCGCCGGCCAGAACGGCGCTGCGCGGGTACGCCTTCAGTCCGCGCCGCAGTATTTCCAGGCCTTCGAATAGGTCGTCGGGCTCGTTGTAGCGAGTGGCCAGGCGCACGGAGACTTTTTCGTTGGGCCCGCGCAGCAGGGCCCGGCGCAGGGCGTTGATTTCGTTCTGGCGCTGCTGGCGGGCGCGGTAGAGGGCCGCCCGGCCAAATTCGGCGTGCAGGTTGGCGCGGTAAAGCACGTCGCCGCTTTCGGCGTAGTAACGCTCGGCCAGGCCGGCCAGGCTGAGGTCGTCGGGTTGGTTTTCGCTTTGCTGGCGGGTTAGGTCGCCGAGGTTATTGTACTGGCCGGCCCGCACCTGGTCGGGCAAGGGAAACCCCTGGCGCGACTGCACAATGACAATGCCACCCACCGCCAGAATATATACCGTATAGAAAGGCAGCCGGCGCGGCTCGAATACCACCCTGTACACCCGCAGCCGCTGCTTGATGAGTGGCCCGAAGTTGATGAGCACGTACAAGAAAAACGCGCTGCCCAACAGTGCCAGCGCTAAGCCCGTAAAACTCCGGGCGGCCACCAGCAACGGCGTATTGGCCGTGGCGAAGGCATAGCCCAGGGCCCCCGCCGCTCCCATCACCAGCAGCGGGTACAGCTGCGCCGTCCCCCGCGCGTAGGGCACCCACGCGCCGTAGCTGGGGGCGCGCAGCCGCAACCCCAGCCTCCCGGCCAGCACGGCCGGCAGCAACAGCACCAACGGGTCCAGGTTCACCCCCGGAAACAGCTGCAACGCGCCATTATTCCACACATACAGCAGCAGCACGCCCACATACAGCCCGCTGGCAGCCACGAAAGGCACCAGCCCGAACCGGCCGCCTGGCTGCTCCGCCTGCGTGTTGAACCAGAGTAGAGCCCGCACGTTCTCCACGCCCACCCACAACACAAGCAGCGCCACCAACACCGCGCCGCCGGGCGTGGCGTAGGCAGCCAGCTGCAGCACTGTTTCGGTAGCCGGCAGCAGGCTTTGGGCAAAGAGTAGCCCACCAAGGCCGGCCACCACCGCCCCCATGACCAAAGCGCGCCATGCCAACGACAGCCGCTCAGCAAAGGCGTGCAGGCCAAAGCCGCCGCCGCCCACCAGCCCCAGCATTAGGTACAGAAAATATCGCTCGCCGGTATTGAAAATGCCCAGCGACTCGGTATTGAGCGACATGAGCAGGAAAATAACCGGCACCATGCCCACCACAAAGGCGGTACGCGCCAGGGTGCTCACCACCGCTACCCAGCCCGCCAGCACCAGGGCCAGCAGCCCCAGAAAAAGCGCGGCCGCCACCGGCTGCGAGTACGGGCCGGCCACGTCGTGCGTCAAGCGCACCACAAAGCCACTGGCTTGCACCGGCAAGTAAGCCCGGCCCACGGCTACGCTGTCGATGGTGAGCGGCACGGTTTCCAGGTGCGGCACTACGCGCAGGGGCAGCGTGCTGGCCTCCCCTGTGAAATAGTAGAACACGGCCAGCCCTACGGCCAGCAGCGCCAGCGCCGCCAGCCAGCTGGGCCGCTCGGCACGGCGGGCAAGTAATTTCGTCGCCAACTATTCCAGTACTTTGGGCACCCGGAAGTAGTCCGAATCTTTGCGCGGCGCGTTGCGCAGGCCCTCCTGGTGGCTCACGGTGTTGCGGGCTTCATCGTCGCGCAGCACATTGATTTCCTGCGAAAGGTGTATCAACGGCTCCACTCCTTCGGTATCAACGGCTTCCAGCTGGGCCACAAAATCGAGGATATTATTGAGGTCGCCCAGCATTTGCTGCTCGCGGGTTTCGTCAAATTCGAGGCGGGCCAAATGCGCCAGACCGCGCAGGGTACCAAGGTCAGTGCTCATGTTGAGTTGAGAGGTATAAGTTAAAAGTTATGAGTTAGCTGCCTGTGGCTGCGGCGCAGCCATGGCGTTGGGGGCCCGCCAAGTGCTTGGGCCAGGCTTGCTTGTGCCTTCGGGCAGCAAATCGCTCGCTAGTATTTCCCACACGCGCTGTTTCAACGCAGGCAAGTCGGCCAAGGTGAGCCCGGCCGTGGGAATAGGTTGGTGGAACACAATTTTGAGACGGTGGTAGCGGACCCGCAGGCTGCCCGCCACATCGGGCATAAACATGTGGTTCAGGGGCATGCCCACCGGCACGAGTGGCACGCCCGCCTCAATGGCCAGCGCAAAAGCTCCGTCCAGAAACGGCAGCAACTCCTGGCCCGCCGTGGGCGAAATGCGGCCTTCGGCGAAAATGGCGATGCTTTTGCCCGCTGCCAAGCCGCGCCGGGCCGCCACGGCGGCCCGGCCCCGGCTCACGGCACTAGCCCGGTCCACGGTGATGTAGACATTGCCGAACAGCGGCCCCCACACCGGTACTTTGGCCAGCGAGGACTTGCCCATCATGTTCAAAAACCCCGGAATGTACTTAAACAGCATCATGATATCGACGTAGGAGCCGTGGTTGGCCACGTACACGCAGGGCTGCGGATTGGGTGCTTTGCTTTCGCGCACCACTTCCACCGGCATTCCCCACATGACAATCGACAGGGTCGACCAAAACCGGTTCAGGGCGTGCACCACCCCACCGCCATCGGGCCGGCGGCTGAAAAACCACTGCCACGGATAGATGAGTACAAACGGCACGATGAACCAGAACACGGCCCAGGTAGTGTAAAGGCGGTGGCCGAGGTATCGAAACAGGTGGCGCATACCGGCAAAGTTAGGCCATGGGGCGAAAGCACCGCGCCTCAGCCAGCCCGGCTCGCCAGCACTTTCTCGGCCTTCAGCAGGCCGGCTACGCTCACAGCATCGGTAATGCGGTCGTCCATTACCATCCGGATGGCCTCGGCCAGCGGCAGCTTCCAGAGGCGCAGGTCCTCGGTTTCCTCGGGCTCAAGCGCGCCCTGGGTCAGGTCCTCGGCCAAAAAAACGAACCCTTCCTCGTCGGTCACCGAATTGGAGGTGTGCAGGCGGGCAATGCGCGTCCAGCGAGCCGCCAGCAGCCCGGTTTCCTCCTTTAGTTCGCGCTGGGCCGATGCCAGGATGTCTTGTTCAATCAGGCCGCCACCCATCGGAATTTCCCAGCTGTACTCGTTCAGCGGGTAACGGTACTGACCCACCAGCCACGTATTGCCTTCGGCATCAAGCGGCACTATGCCCAAGGCCTTGTTCTTCATGCTCACCACGCCGTAGATGCCGCGGCCGCCGCCCGGGTTGAGCACCTGGTCTTCGCGCACTGAAATCCAGGGGTTTTGGTATTTCACCACTGTGCTCAGCGTTTGCCAGGGATTATGGGTTTCGTCGATATCGGATGTGGTAGGGTTTGCCATTAACAGGAAAATCAAGGCGATTGAGACCGTAAAATTACACCCGCGCACCGAACGGTCGCCGATTGTATTGCGTCATCTGCCGTGCCCAGCGTCCCATTGGCCGACTAAA
>JBBQSQ010000211.1:0-6947 GCA_038213745.1 Cytophagales bacterium | reverse complement strand
CATTTTTATGGCATACGACGTAACCGGCCGGCTGCACGAAATCTTTGACGAACAGCAGGTAAGCGAAAAGTTTCGCAAGCGCGAGTTCGTGCTGGAAGTCCAGGACGGCCAGTATCCCGAGCATATTAAGTTTCAGATGGTTCAGGACAAAACCAGCCTCATCGACCCCTACAAAATGGGCGACGAAGTGAAGGTTACCTTCAACCTGCGCGGCCGTGGCTTCAACAAAAACGGCCAGATGCTGTACTTCACCAACCTCGAAGCCTGGAAAATTGAGGCCGCCGGTGCCAGCACCGGTGGTGGCAGCTACGGCGGTGGCCAGCAAGCCGCTCCCCGCCCCGCTGCCCAGAACCAGAACCCCACGCTGCGCGCCCAGCCCTCGGCGGCCCCCATCGCCAGCGACGACGACAACGACCTGCCGTTCTAGTTAGCTGTTAGCTGTTAGCTGTTAGCTAAAGAACAAAAAATGCCGCTCCGGTTTCCTGGAGTGGCATTTTTTGTTCTTCATTTTCGTATTGATGCAGGATGAATTTACATGAGCTGATAGCGCAAGGCGAAGGTGAGGAGCTTGAATTCAAGCAGAAAACCACGCATCCCAGCCGCATTTCGCGCACGCTGGCATCGCTGGCTAATACCCGGGGCGGCCAAGTGCTGGTGGGCGTGGACGATGCCGGCCGCATCCTGGGTGTGCGCGATGCCGAGGAAGAATTATTTGTGCTCCGCGAAGCTGCCCAGCACTACGTGGAGCCACCGCTAACCACCCTGCGCTACCACGAACTGGAGCAAGACGGCCGCACCGTGCTGATTGTCACGGTGCCCGAAAGCCAACACAAGCCCCACCGCGCTCAGGTAGCGCCCAACGACTGGCGCGGCTATGTGCGCGTGCGTGACGCCAGCGTACAAACCAGCGGCCTCACTGAAAAACTCTTGAAACGGCAACCCGAATCCCAGTTTGAAAAAATTCCCCTCAATAAGCAGGAGCTCGCCGTTATTGACTATCTCAGAACCAACGCCCGCATCACCCTGCCGCAGTTCATGAAACTGGTGAACTTCGGCAAACGCCGCGCCTACCAGACCCTTATAAAGCTCGTGCTGCACGGCTACATTCGCCACCACGACAAGGAAAAGGAGCCCTATTACACCGCCTGAACCGCGGATTTATCGGATTCAGCGGATTACTCGGATTTTGTGGACGACATACTTGGACGTAACCACAGTAGCGCATCAGTCAAAATAAAAAAGCCCGCTCAATGAGCAGGCTTTTTTATTCGGGGAAACTGGCCAGTGTAGCCAGTCGTCCACAAAATCCGATTAATCCGCTGAATCCGCGGTTCAGACATCTACTCCTGCTTGCGGGCGCGAGCTACTTTCTTTTCGTCTTTCTCCGCTTTTTTCTCTTTGGTGGTTTTAACGGGCTCTTTCTTTTTCTCTTTGCGGGCATCCTGGGCTTTGGCCATGATTGAAAAGAATTTTGGTGAATGAATGTAAGCTAGTGAGGATTTCAACGCACGGCCAGGCCGACGTGTTGTGTCTGGCGAAGGTAGAAATTTTGCCTCAACCCTACAAAATTGGCAGGTAGCGCTCGCGAATAATGTTGAGGTGGTGCCGCTCGTGGCCGGGCACAATGTAGAGCAACGCCCGCACGGTGGCCGGGCCGCCGTTGGCGGTGCCGCGCCGGTTCAGCTGCTCTTCGGTGAAACTATTGAACAGCGCCAGGGTGGCGGCCCGAGTGGCGTCATACTCGGCCAGCAGGCTGGCGATGGAGCGGGCATTCGCACCGCTGTGGGCCACGTAGTCGTCCTGCTCAAAACCAAGCAAATCCTGGCTGTCGGCCCGGGCGAAGCGCATGGCCCGATAGGTAAAAACCCGCTCACTATCAATCTGATGCAAGAGCATTTCCTTTAGACTCCATTTGCCGGAGTCGTAGGCTTTTTCAGCCTGGGCTTCGCTTAGCTGGGCGAATACCGCGTGGAGTTCGGCCGGCTGGGCGCCCAGGACTTCGCGTGGGTCCGCATCAACGGGCACCAAATTAATGTATCCGCCGGCATACGGCAGAAAGTCGCCATCGACGGGGCGGGTGGTAGGCATGGGAATCATTGCTAAACGGAGGTTAAGGTCGGCGAGGGCCGGCAAGGGTTGTGTAGTGACAGCATTGGGCGGTGGCAACACCATTGGCACCGGGTGGGCAGGCACGGGAGCGGCAGTAGTGAGCAAAATGGCGGGAGCCAGCGCAGGGTCGTATTGCAGACGCACAATGGGCAAGGGCGGCGGCAGTTGCGGGGCGCTCCCCTCTTGGCCATAGGCCCAAAGCAGAAAATCGGGCATAACGCGGCCCCAGGTATCCGGATGGTGGTGGCCGCCGTCTACCTGCACGTAGCGCAGGGCCTGGTGGGCATCAAGGCCGCATTTCAGCAGTTCTTCTATCAAATCGAGGCAGTCTTCGATGGAGTCGATGACGCCGTTTTCGTTGCGGTCGTTGCGCTCGTCGAGGGTGCCGACCTGCAGCCAGAACCGGTGACTGGGGTGCAAGCGGCCAGCCCGCACGAGGCCGTGCATAATGCGGTCGGCGGGCGTGTAGCCGGCCCCCACGGCCCGCTGCCGCCACCAGAACGAGCCCGAAAATACCCCGGCCCGCGCAAAAGCCTCCGGATGATGCCAGACCAAATCGAACGCCGATAAGCCCCCCAGTGAAAAACCGGCCATCACCGCCTTCGCCGGGTCCGCGGAAGCGCCGTAAGTTACTTGGGCAAAGGGCAGTAGCTCCTGCAAAACAAATTTGGAATACGCGCCGGCCCGGCTGCCCCGGCCATTAAAATCGGCGTGGGCCGCCGTGCCGTACTCCTGCACCCGCTGCTCGTTGGCGTGGGGTGCTACGAGCACAAAGGGCCGCACCAGCTGGCGGGCATAGAGCGCATCAAGCGTGGCTTGCAGATGAAGGCGCTCCAGGTCCTGCCCATCGTTGAGGTAGAGCACCGGATACGGCACCGAGCCCCCGGCGGCAGCGGGTGGCAGCAGGATGCTCAGCTCCACATCGCGCCCCAAGAAGCTAGACGTCAGCACTTCGCGGCACAGCCTGGTGCCAACGGGTGAAATTGAAAGGCTGGTTGAGTCTGGAAGCATCAAACAAAGTAACGCAGCCTGTCCGAAATGAGAATACCAGACAAATTAAAACCCGTTAAATGCATTAGGTCCATTATTTCTTCACTAGTTTGGCGCACCGCTTACCCGCCTTCTTCACTACCCCGCTCCTTTTCCCCAGTATTGTGCAGGAACAACACCGACGCTTTTATTCGCACCACCTTGGCCAGGACATTGACATGTTGGTGTTCGGAACCTGGGGCTACCCGGTTATTATTTTCCCCACCTCCGGCGGCCACATCAACGAGGCCCGCGATTTTAATCTCATCGAAGCCGCCCGGCCGCTGGTGGAGGCCGGCCGGGTCAAGCTCTACTGCATCGACAGCATCGACCGGCATTCGTGGTACGCCAAGCACCTGGAGCCGCGCGTTCGCGTGCAAAACCACGTTTTCTACGACCAGTTTCTAAGTGAGGAACTGGTGCCCATGCTTCAGCAGGAGTGCCACGTCGACAAAATTGGCGTGGCGGGCTGCAGCTTCGGCGGCTACCACGCCCTGAATTTTGCCTTCCGCCACCCCAACCAAGTGGCGCACCTTTTCACCATGGGCGCGGCCTTCGACATTCGGCAGTTTATGGACGGCTACCACGACGACAACGTATACTTTAACAATCCGCCCGAGTTTATGCCCGGCGCGCAGAGCGAACATTTCCAGTGGATGAACATCATTCTGGGCACCGCGGAGCACGATTTCTGCAAGCCTTCCACCTTTGACATGGCCCGTATTCTCCGCGAAAAAGGCATCCCTTACACCCTAGACGTGAAGCCTTTCGGCGACCACGACTGGCCCATATGGCGCGAAATGTTTCCCCAGTACTTAAACACTATCGGCTAAAACCACTCGCTTTTTTCACCCCAAATCCTTTCTTGCAACGCTAGCTGACCCGCTATCAAAACACCCCCAGTTATGAAAAAAATCGGCATCCTATTCGGACAAGAAAATACGTTTCCGCAGGCCTTTGTAGACCGCGTAAATCAGAAAGCCGTGGACGGTATCACGGCGGAGTTCGTGAATATTGAGCAGGTAGAACAGGCCGTGCCCTGCGGCTATGACGTCATTGTCGACCGTATTTCGCAGGACGTCCCGTTTTACCGCGCCTACCTGAAAAACGCGGCCCTGACCGGCACGGCAGTTATCAACAATGCCTTCTGGTGGAGCGCCGACGAGAAGTTTTTTAACAACGCCCTGGCTGTGCAGCTGGGCGTGCCGGTGCCCAAAACGCTGCTGTTGCCCAGCAAGGCCCGTCCCGACGATACCAACGAAAACTCGTTCCGCAACCTGGCCATGTTCGACTGGGAAAAGGCCTTTGAGCGCATTGGTTTCCCGGCCTTCATGAAGCCCCACTCCGGTGGCGGCTGGAAAAGCGTGTACAAAGTAGATAACCCCGAAGAAGCCTGGCGCGCCTACGACGAAACCGGCCAGCTGGTGATGCTGTACCAGGAAGCCATTGCGTTTGATGACTACTTCCGTTGCTACTGCCTGGGCGGCAAGCACGTGCTCATTATGCCCTACGAGCCGCGCAATGCGCCCCACGAGCGTTACCAAACCACCATGAAAACCCAGGGCGAGGCGGGCCAACAGTTGCTTGATACCATCAAGGACTACACCCTGCGCCTGTGCCAGGGCCTGGGCTACGACTTCAACACGGTGGAATTTGCCGTGCGCGACGGCGTGCCCATTGCCATCGATTTCGGCAACCCGGCCCCCGATGCCGATGCCAATTCCGTTGGTCCTGAGAACTTTGAATGGGTGGTCGAACACGCTGCCCTACTAGCCATTGAGCGCGCCCAGGCCAACCAGCCCGGCAAAACCAACCTCACCTGGGGCTCCTTCGTGCAACATTCGGTGGGGACTGCCCCAAAGAAATCTGCGAGCAAAGCCGACGTGCAAGTAGGCAGCGCCTTGAGCGAAACCAACGACCTGGGTGCCACCGGTGCCCCCAAGCCTGCGGCTAAAAAAGCCGCGCCGAAAAAAGCCGCCGGCGCTCCCAAGCCCGAGCCGGCCACCGGCGCAGTACCTGTAGCTAAGGCCCCGGCGGCTAAGAAAGTGGCTGCGACCAAGGCACCGGCTGCCAAAAAAGCCGCTCCTAAAAAGTCTGCCTAGTTTTTTCTGAGTTGGTCGTGTTTGGCGTGCTGCTCTGGCACGTTGGGCACGGCTGCGCTTGTCCTTTCCTATTTTATTCGTCTCCGCCATGGCTACCCCTGTGTTTACCCTCGGCATCGAGGAAGAATTTCAAACCATTGACCCCGAAACACGGGAGCTTCGCTCGCATCTTTCGCAAATTGTGGAGAACGGTAGAATCACGCTCCACGAGCAAGTGAAGGCCGAAATGCACGAGGCCGTGGTGGAAGTGGGCACCAATATTTGCCAGAACATCGGCGAAGCCCGCGCCGAAGTGCTGCACCTGCGCCGCCAGGTAATCGAGTTGGCCGATAGGCAGGGCCTGAAAATTGGTGCGGCCGGCACGCACCCGTTCTCGCGTTGGCAGGACCAGCCCATCACGCCCGACATCCGCTACGATAAAATAGTGGAGGAATTACAGGAGGCCGCCCGCTCCAACCTCGTTTTCGGCATGCATGTGCACGTCGGCATCGAAGACCGCGAGATGGGCGTGTACATGATGAATACGCTGCGGTACTTCCTGCCGCACTTATTTGCACTCAGTACCAACTCGCCGTTTTGGGAAGGACGCGAAACCGGATACAAATCTTTCAGGACCAAAGTTTTCGAACGATTTCCGCGCACCGGTATTCCCGGTTTTTTCCACAGTGCCAGCGACTACGATGAGTTTATTGCGCTGCTGATAAAAACCGGCTGCATCGACAACGGCAAGAAAATCTGGTGGGACGTGCGCCTCCACCCCTTCTTCGACACCATCGAATACCGCATCTGCGACATGATGATGCGCGCCGATGAAACCATTGCCGTCGCCGCCGTTATGCAGGCTTTGGTAGCCAAGATATACAAGCTCAAGACCCAGAACCTCAATTTTCGCGTCTACCGAAGCGCCCTTATTAAGGAAAATAAATGGCGCGCCGCCCGCTACGGCCTCGACGGCAACATGATTGATTTCGGCATTCAGGAAGAGGTACCCACGCGCAAGCTCATTCTGGAATTGCTCGACTTCATCGACGACGTGGTGGACGACCTCGGCAGCCGCCACGAAGTGGAGTACGTACTGAAAATGATGGAGATGGGCACCGGGGCCGACCGGCAGCTCCGCGTCTTCCGCGAAACCGGCGACCTGAGCAAGGTGGTCGACTATATTCTGGCTGAAACCACGTTTGGGCTGTAGCCGAATTATCTTTGCCTTCGCAACGCCAGCCTTCCGGTTGGCGTTGCTTGTTTTTACGCCTGGCCGCGGCCTGGTTTTTTCTATTCTTTTGGCTGCAATAGCCTATTTATCAGATAAAATATGAAAGCTATTCGAATTGCTATTCTGGATATGTATGATAATGCGCGCAACGAAGGAATGCGCTGCATCCGGCAGCTACTGGCCCGTAGCGCGGAAGAAAACGGGGCCCGGTTTCGCGTCGATACCTTTAATGTACGGGCCGAAAACGAGCTGCCCGGCCTGGATTATGACATTTACGTTTCGAGCGGTGGCCCTGGCAGCCCGCTGCCTTCCGGTGAGCAGTGGGAGCCCCGCTACTTCCGGCTGATTGATGCATTACTTACTCATAATCAGCACAATGAAGAGAAGAAGCATTTATTGTTGATTTGTCATTCGTTTCAGCTGGTGAGCCGCCACCTGGACGTGGGCACCATTAGCCGACGCAAATCCCCCTCGGTTGGCGTGCTGCCGGTGCA
>JBBQSQ010000210.1:0-7158 GCA_038213745.1 Cytophagales bacterium | reverse complement strand
TTGGTGATAGTCTTTTTGGTGGCCATGCGCAGGGTGTATTCGGCGCTGTCGTGGGTTTGGGCGTGGGTGATGAAGTGAACTGTTGGGTGGGTTTATAATTCATCTATTTCCCGCCGTCATATTTCACCGCCTGCTGCCGGTAATACTCCTGCATTATGAAAAACGCTTTTTTCTTCACGCCCGTGCTCGAAATCAAGCCCTTGCGATTGAAGCCATTCTGATACACCGGGTGCTGGCGGCGCGTGGCGCGGAAGTCGGCCAGAATCCAGGGCGTCATCCCGCGCAGGCCCTTGATGGCTCCCAGCATCTTGAGCTGATTCACGTACAGCGCTTCCTGGTATTCTTCGCTCCAGCGGGTTTCGGCATCGCCGTGGTAGCCGGCCAGGGCATCGCCGCCAAACTCGCTCACCACCACCGGCTTGTTGTACTTGATGTCGAAGGTGTACTTGGTGATTTCGCTGGGCTTGCCGCCCCAGTACCAACCGGCATACTCGTTGAAACTGGTGAGGTCGAGGTATTCGCCGAGCGGGTCATCGACGTGGATGATGTTGTCCGGGGTGCGGTGCAGCTCCAGCGCGGCGGCAATGAGGCGGGTATCGTCCAGGGCGCGGGCTTTTTTCACGAGGTTGGACATGAAGGCGAGGCGCGGGTCGCCGAGGGGCGTTTCGTTGCCCACGGACCAGACCATGATGCTGGCCCGGTTCTTCCCCATCGAAATCAGGTCCGAGAGCTGGGTTTCGGCGTTCTGGTAGGTGGTCGGGTTTTGCCAGGCGATGGTCCAGTACACGGGTACTTCGGCCCATACGAGCAGGCCCATTTCGTCGGCCAGCTTCAGTATGGTTTCGTTGTGCGGGTAGTGGGCCAGGCGCACGTAGTTGCAGCCCAGCTCTTTGGCCCAGGTGAGCAGCATGCGCAAGTCGCCCTCGCCCCGCGCGCGGCCGGGAATCAGCGGGTTTTCGTCGTGAATAGAAATTCCGCGCAGGAACGTGGATTTGCCGTTCAGCAAAATTTCCTGGCCCTTGGTCTGAATGGTACGGAAGCCGATTTTGTCCTGCACCGTTTCGTTGCCGTTGAGGAGGGAAACCGCGTAAAGCTTGGGGCGCTGTGGCGACCACAGCGTTAGCTTTTTGGCCGAAATGCTGAACGTGGCGCGGCCTTCGCCGTCGGTCTTGAGCGTCTGCCGGATGCCGGCCTCGGCGATGTTCAGCGTGACCGATTGGCCACTTTTGCCCGCGCCATCGAGCTGCACGTAGCCGGCCAACTGGCTCATATTGTCCTTGGCCAGCTGCACTTTGTAGTCCACGATGAACGTCGCCGGCGCTTCCGCGATGAACACGTCGCGGGTAATGCCGCCGTAGTTCCACCAGTCGGTGTTGATGGTGGGCACGGCGTCGAGGTGGCGGGTGTTGTCGGCCTTCACCACCACGAAGTTGTCGCCAGCGTTCAGCTTGCCGGTCACCTCGTATTGGATGGGCGTGAAGCCGCCTTGGTGCATGCCCAGCTTCTTGCCGTTGAGGTAAATGTGCGACTCGTAGTTTATCGCCCCGAAGTAGAGAAAGTAGCGTTTGCCGGCCGTGGGCGAGATGTTGAAGCTTTTTTTCAGCCAGATGGTGCCTTCGTAATACAGCAGCTTGGGGTCTTGCGAATTCCAGTCGCCGGGGATTTGCAGGGCAGCCGAGTGGTCGAAATCGTACTCAATCAGTTCGGGCTCCTGTGTGGTGCTGGGCTTGGCGTTGTCGTAGTAGCCGCCCTTGCCGCTGGCCGACTTGTCGAACGCCTCGCGGCGGTAGTCGTAAAAGCCATTTTCGTAGGGGTCGATGATGTAGTTCCAACTGCCGTTGAGGCTGAGCACGCGGCGGCCCGGCGCATTCTGAATCAAGCTGGTCTGGGCGCGGGCCGGCGAGCTGTTGGAGATGCTGATGATGCCCAGCAGGGCGGCCAGCAGCATTTTTAGCGGATTGGGGTGGGTCATGCCAAAAGGAGCGGGGTGATTACAAAAAAGGGAACGTTGTGCAGCATACGCTGCCTTGGCTTGATGATAGTCCAAGTTTCGGTTCAAAATCGGGTTGCGCTGAATTTCCTGGTTGGGCAGGGGCTGAGGTTCCGATAGGCCACCTGTGCGCGGCAAAATTAAATTTCGCGGCTTGGCTTCTTACCTTCACTCCCCCAATCCCACCCCCGCAATTTATGGCTTACTACCACCGCCTCGGCCAGATTCCGCGCAAGCGCCACACCCAGTTTCGCCAGCCCGACGGCTCCCTGTACTCGGAGCAGCTGGTGGGCACGCAGGGGTTTCACGGCGTGTCGTCGCTGCTCTACCACGTGCACCCGCCCACCCAAATCAAGCACGTGGGCCAGCCCCGGCCCTACGCGCCCAAGCTGCTGAAGGACCGGCCGCTCCAGCCCGAGCACCTGCGCACGCTGGCCCAAACCAGCACCGGCGGCGACTACCTGGCCGCCCGCCAAACGCTCCTCGGCAACGCCGACGTGACCATGAGCATCTGCAACCCCACGGACAAGCGGATGGACTACTACTACAAAAACGCGCAGGCCGATGAGGTAATTTTCGTGCACGAAGGCCGGGGCGAGCTGTGGAGCCAGCTGGGCAAAGTGGCCTTCGAGCCCGGCGACTACGTAGTGGTGCCGCGCACCGTCATTCACCAGTTCCGCTTTGAGGAGGGTCCGGTGCGGCTGCTCATCATCGAGTCGTTCAGCCCCGTGGAAACCGTGCGGCGCTACCGCAACCACTTCGGCCAATTGCTGGAGCACTCGCCCTACTGCGAGCGCGACATTCGCCCGCCGAGCGAGTTGATTCTGGAAGACCTGCCCGAGGGCGACTACGTGGTACACGTCAAAAAGGAGGGCCTGCTGCACGAGCTCACCTACGCGCACTGCCCCTTCGATGTGGTGGGCTGGGACGGTTATTTCTACCCCTACGCCTTTAGCATTCACGATTTTGAGCCCATCACCGGGCGCCTGCACCAGCCGCCGCCCGTGCACCAGACGTTTGAGGGGCACAACTACGTCATCTGCTCCTTCGTGCCGCGTTTGTTCGATTACCACCCGCTCAGCATCCCCGCGCCCTACAACCACGCCAACGTCGATTCCGACGAAGTACTGTATTACGTGGCCGGTAATTTCATGTCGCGCAAAGGCGTCGATTTGGCGTCCTTTACCTGGCACCCCACGGGGCTGCCGCACGGCCCGCACCCCGGCACCGTGGAGGCCAGCATTGGCAAAAAGGAAACCCACGAGCTGGCCGTAATGGTCGACACCTTCCGCCCGCTCTACCTCACCGAAGCGGCCTTGCCCTACGTCGACCCGCGCTATCCCATGAGCTGGAACCCCGGCTTCGTGCCCGACCCGCCAAGGTCGGCGGATATGATGGACTAGCGGTAAAACAGTAAGTGAGTAAATGAGTAGGGGGAAATTCAACCACCTTACTCATTTACTCACTTACTATTTTACCTTTTCACCAACTTACCGGTTGCGGCCGTACTGCTCGTGGCTGCTCACCCAGTCGGAGCTGCTGATGGCCGCGCCCAGGCTGAGCTCGCCGGCCAGCACCACGCCGGCCACTATCTCGGCAAACTTGCGCACCGTGCCGCGGCCCACGCAGCCCAGCATTTGCAGGCACTCGTTCTGGGTGGCCAGGCCGGTGCCGCCGCCGTGCGTGGCCACAATGAGCGACGGAATGGTAATGCTGATGTAGAGGTCGCCGTCCTTGTTTACTTCCGAATACAGAATGCCGGCCGAGGACTCGCTCACGTTGGCCACGTCCTGGCCCGTGGCGATGAACATGGCCGTGATGCCGTTGGCCGAGTGTGCGCCGTTGTTGTTAGCTCCCGAAATGAAGGCCCCCACGTTGCTCACCTGCCCGTGGTAGGCCAGCTGCTCGGGCGTCACGCGCATGCGCTGCATCAGCACGTCGCGCTTCACCACGGCCTCGGCCACCACGCGCTTGCCCCGGGTGCGCATCACATTGATTTGCGAGGCCTTTTTATCGGTCGCAAAGTTCGATTCGAGGTAGAAATGTTCGATTTTCGCGCCCTTGTAGTGCTCCAGAATCCAGGAGCAGGCCGCGAATGTGGCCCGGCCCACCATGTTCTGCCCGGCCGCGTCGCCGGTGCTGAAATTGAAGCGCAGGTAGGCAAACTTGTTGCTCAAGTACGTGTCGATGTACTGCAGTTTGGCCACGCTCGACGTGCTTTCGGCCTGGGGCCGAATCAGGCTCATGTTTTCTTCCACCCACAGGCCGAAGTCGCGCGCCCCGCGGGCGTCGTCAAACACGAACACCGGGGCCCGCTGCATGGCATCGCCAATCACGGTGCATTTGACACCGCCGCACAGGTTCAGGAGCTGAATGCCGCGGTTGTAGCTGGCTACCAGCGTGCCTTCGGTGGTAGCCATCGGAATCAGGAAGTCGCCCTGGGCGTGCTCGCCGTTCACGGTGAGCGGCCCGGCCAGGCCCACCGGAATCTGGGCCACGCCCATGAAATGCTCGCAGTTGCCCTGGAGTTTGTGGGCATCGAAGGAATACTGCTTGAGGTGGGTGAATTCCTTGCCCGAAAACTGCTCGGCGAAGCGCTGCCGGGCCGCAATGGCGGCCTCGGAATAGTCGTCTTCCTCGGAGCGCGGGATGCGGGGCTTGGAGTTGGCCACGCCCACAATGGCGTCTTCTACCTCCACGTGCAGGTCGCCGAAGCCATCGGTCGCGAACCAGGCCTGCACGGCGTGCATGCCCTCGGCCAGCGGCGGGATGTCGAGCACTATCATTAGGGTGCGGCCCACGGGCAGCTCAATGGCCTGGTCGTTGGCGTCGATGTTGGCGGCCAGCCGCCGCTCGCCATTGCCCAAGTCGACCTGGATTTTCTCGGCCGGAATCACTAAATCACCAAGCTGCACCTGCCGGAAGCCCGTTATCTTCACCGTATCAAGCCGGTTCTTGATGCTAAAAGCTACGCCCGCGTCCTGGGGCAGGTTGTGCAGGCTGCCGCGCGTATAGAGCAGCTTCAGGAGCATGGGGCTGGGGGTGAAGACCATTGTGGAGCAAACGGGGGGTTAGGTGGGAATCGGATTTTGACGTGTGCGGAAGTGAAGGTGGGAAATTTTGGGCGGAATCGCCAACTTATCGCCGCAGGCCTGCCGCTAGTAGGCCGCTAGTGACCGGTAGGGAGCACGGGCGGCTGTTTGCGTTACGCCTTTTTTCGGGGCCCCGGCCCCGGCACGGTTAAAGTATTTGGTCGCGCCCAACGTCGGCGCGGGCCGGACCCTGGGGTGTTCACAAGCTGTTCACCAAAAAAGTCCGAATTTGACCCATCAAAAACCCCTCGTGCGTTGGCGCGGTTACTAGCCGCCCCGTGGCTGCCAAACCGCCTGCCAATGAGTGGGGCCGCGCCGGGCGTATTACCTTTGTGTGTCGCCGGGAATACCCGGCGGCCGCCACTTTTCAGTTATGGCCTTATCTTCTGACTACCCACGTTTTACGCTCGGCAGCACCCTAACCGCCGAGCAGCGGGCTTTTTTTTCCAAACACGGTTTCCTTCATTTTCGCCCCTTCGCTTCCCCCGAATACGTCCAGCAAATCTTGCAAGCCACGCAGGAGGTGCAAGCCAAGTGGCTGGCCCAGGGGGTAGAGAAAGTGAACGGTGTGCCCATTAAATACGGCCACGATGTCGACGGCTCCCGCATCGTGCAGCGCTTCGCCTTTGCCTCGCAGCACCACCCCGTGCTGCGCGAATTACTGCAGGACGAGCGGTTCAAGGCGCTTTTCCCTCTGCTGGAAGCCGAAGGCGGCCGGGTGGGCGAAAACGAGAAGGACGGCCTCGTGGTAAACCACTACGTGAACGTGGAAGGCTCCGAATTCTCGCAAATGGGCTGGCACACCGACTCGCTGCGCGACGTATTCTACGGCAAGCGCATTGGGCCGATGCTCAACGTGGGCCTGCACCTCGACGGCACCAAGGCCACCAACGGTGGCCTGCGCGTGATACCCGGCACCCACCGCCAGGGCCTGCACAAGATGTTGTTTCGCAAGAAGTACTACAAAGACGTGTACTACGACCCCAACGAGGTGGCCATCGAAACCGAGCCCGGCGACCTTACCGTGCACGACGGCCGCATGTGGCACCGTGTGGCCCAGTCGCCCCTCACCGGCGCGGAAAGCCGCCGCCGCGTAATGTACGTGCCCATCATTTCGGGCAAGTACCAGCCCAAGAGCGAGGATAGCCCCACGCCGTTCTACCTGCGCTTTTTGCACCTGGTGAAGTAGTGGATTGGTGGGATGGCGGATTGGTGGGGCAGCTGGTAAACCGTATTTGCTCAAATGCCCCCACTTTACGAAATTGGCAATTCCATCATCCCAATCCACCAATCCACCAAATGGAATCTCCTTCGTTTGCTGAGGAAATGCGGCAGCGCACGAAGGCGGCGGCTCTGCGGGTTATCCGGTTGCACAAAGCATTACCCCCAACTGAAGAAGCGCGCATTCTTGGTCGGCAGTTGTTACGGTCCGCTACCTCGGTAGGGGCCAATTACCGGGCGGCGTGCCGGGGCCGTTCGCGGGCGGAGTATTTTGCCAAGTTGTGCATCTGCATCGAGGAAGCGGATGAAACCCTGTACTGGCTGGAGCTGCTCATGGAATCGGGAATCCTATCCCATGAACGGCTAACCCCGGTCTACGAGGAGTTCAACAAAATCACCGCTGTGCTGGCTTCCTCGCGCAAAACCATGCAGCAATAACCCACCCATCCACAACTCCACCCATCCACCATGTACGCTCTCGTTACCGGCGCTTCGCGCGGCATTGGCCGGGCCATTTCCTTGCTGCTGGCCCAGCGGGGCTACGACCTGCTCCTGGTGGCCCGGTCCGAAGACCAGCTCACGGCCCTGGCCCAGGAAATCGGCACCAAGTACCAGCACCAGGCCCGCGTGCTGGCCCTGGACCTGGCCGCCCCTGGGGCCGCCGAAAAGGTGGCCGCCTGGGCCACCGAGCAAACCGACCAGCTGGCCGTGCTGGTCAATAACGCCGGCTACGGCCTGTGGGGCCGCTTCGAGCAGCTTTCCCTGGCCGAGCAGCAGAACATGCTGCAGCTCAACATGCTGCTGCCGGTGGCCCTCACGCACGCGCTGCTGCCGCAGCTGCGCCGCCAGCCCAAA
>JBBQSQ010000209.1:0-7254 GCA_038213745.1 Cytophagales bacterium | reverse complement strand
GTTGTTGCCATTGTCACCGGCGCACTTATCGGGGCGGAAATCTGACCCGCCGAACTAGCTGGCACCGCCGTGAAATACAGCCCAAACGTGATGCCGGCCAGGGCCACGACTCCGCCCAGCGCCCCGGCCGAGGCCACGTAGCGCACCTCGGCGCGCTGCCGCCGCAGTAGCAGCAAAGCGCCCGCTAGCACGGCGGCCACCAGTGCCCCCTGCCACAGCGAGTGCAGCAGCGTCCAGCCCAAAGCCCGCATCAGCGCGGGCGAAACGAATTGCTCAAGCGTGGTCATCGTCGTCGGAGTTAGGAGTGGAATTTTGGATTTCAATGTCGTTGAGCAGCCGGCGGATTTGCGCCAGCTCGTCGGCCGAAGTCTGGCGGCTGCCCAGGGCCTGCATCACCAGTTTCATGGCCGAGCCGCCGAAGGTGGCGTCCACGAACTTATCGAGGAGCAGGCCCTGGGTTTCCTGCTCGCGCACCGCGGCCCGGTACACGTGGCTGCGGTCGGCATCGTCGCGCCGCACCAAGCCCTTTTCCAGCATCAGCTGTAGAATCTTGAGCGTGGTGGTGTAGCCCACTTCCGTTTGGCGGCGCTGGCTCAGGTCGTCGTTGATGGCCCGCACCGTGGCGGGCCCGTGCTGCCAGAGCACGTGCAGGATTTCCAGTTCGGAATCCGTAGGTTTGGGGGGCGGGGCTTTGCTCATCCTGAAAGATACGAGATTGCTACGAATTATTTCGTAGGACGAGGCAAAGATGGTACGAACTTGTTCGTAGTTGCAAGTAACAGGTACGAATTTATTCGTATGATAAAGCAGCAAGGAGTTATTGCACTGATTTACAGTGCAATAATTTTACATATGATTACATGGTAGCTCCTATCCCGCCAGTTCCTGGCGCGGGAAAGAAACGCGACGCAGCGGGCATCGCAGCCCTGTGCCCGAGCCACGGGTTCGCGACCAGTCGGCAGCGCGTCGCGGATGCGCGCCAGCTTCAACCAATTTATTCCCCCTCCGCCATGCGGAGTAGCTACGCTAAACCGCGGCTTCAGCCGCCTTGCGCCGCCGCACCAGCGTGACCCGGGCGCGGTGACAAATGCCGCCCAGTGGCGGATTGAACTTACTGACGTTGATTTTCACCTTCCGCACGTGCGGCAGCTCGGCCATGATGCGGTCGAGCACGCGGTGAGCTACGTGCTCCAGCAGCCGCGCGGGGGCGCGCATTTCTTCGGCCACCAAGCGGTACAGCACTTCGTAGTTCACGGTGGCATGCAGCTTATCCGACTCACCGGCTGCCAGCAGATTGGACTTGATGTAAAGGTCGACGCCGTACTTATTTCCGATTTTCTGCTCCTCGTCGTAATAACCGTGGAAGGCAAAAAACTCCAGCCCTTCGAGTGCGATTTGGCCCATGCCGTTTACTGGTGAGATGGTGAGTGGTGATGTGGTGATGTGGTGAGCACAACATACAAAATGGCGAGCCACCAAAGCCCCGATTGCGCCGATGAAGCGCCGCTGCAAAGGTTGCCCCATAAAAAAAGAAAGCCCGCCGCAACGGCAGGCTTTCCCATCAACGTCGGCAACCGAATCCGAATAATCAGTCAAACCTATTAAATCTGCGGTCTAGATTTCGTCGAAAAAAGACTTCTCGGCTACGGCTAGCTCAGCGGGTGCGGCTACCATGCCGGGCTGGCCCGGATGCGTCACGGGCGACGGCTGCGTAATCTCGGGATGGCTGGGCCCCACGGGCTGAATGTCCGGCGTGGTCGGCTGCACGTTGGGCGGGTTGGGCTCGGGTACCTGCGAAGGCGCGGGCGGGTTGATGTAGGGCGCGGGGGCAATACCGGGGTTTTCGGCCGGGGCACCGGGGCGCTCAATATCGGGGTGCGGCGCTTCGGCGGGCGCGCCAGGGTCGGGCTGCTGGCCGGGCTTGGGGTTGTAGCCGGTGGTTTCGGCGGTGCGTTCCAGCAGCTCTTCGGAGCGGCTACGGGCCCCTGGCGCGTAGGAAACCGGCGTGGCGGCGGCAACAGCAGCAGCGGGCGAAATGGCGGAAGCAGTAGATACGTGCATGGCGGGGGTGGGCTCGGGCGTGGGTTCGGCGGCCGGTTCTTTCGGCCGTTCTACCTGTACGCGGGCGGCGCGGGAAAGGATGGCCGCCGTGCCGCCCTTGGGCCGGTTGCGGGCTTTTTCCACTTTGTCCAGCGCATCGGACGCCAGGTGGTGCAGGTCGCGCACCAAGCCGTCGAGCTGCTGTTCCAGGCGCTGGCACTCCTGGCCCAGGCCGCCCACTTCGCGCTGCATATCGGCCACGGTTTTTTCGGCCTGCTGGTAGGCTTCGTCCACCACTGTGCGGGCGCGCTGGCGGGCTTCGTTAAGGATATTTTCGGCCTGCAACTGGGCTTCGCGCCCGCGCAGGTCGGCATCGCGCTGGGCTTGCTCGGTGATGTTGTTGCCGGTGTCTTCGGCCGTTTTGAGGGTGCGGTAGAGGCTGCTTTCCACTTCGCGCATTTTTTGCACGTCGTGTTGGGCGTGTTCGAGCTTGAGGCGTAACTCCCGGTTTTCGTCGCCCATCCGCTCCCACTGCTGCGAAATGGTGGTCAGGAACGCCTGCACCTCGTCCCTATCAATCCCACGAAAGGATTTTTCAAACGTTTTCTGGCGGATGTCAAGGGCAGTGAGTTTCATTTTTTCAGTTGTCAGTTGTTCGTTGCCAGTTGTTCGGGTTACAGTATCGTAATCAGGCATCTTTTTCCCTGAAAACTGACAACGAACAACTGACAACTATGCTTCTAATTGCCAAACGGCCAGGCTGCGGTCGTCGCTACACGAAACTAGCCGGTTTTCGGTGCCCGGCCAAACCAAGCGGTTCACCGAAGTGCCGTGGCCGGCGGCGCGGGCGCGGTCCAGCACGCGCAATAGCGTCATGGTGGCCGCATCCCAGAGCTTGATGCTTTTATCGAGGCTGCACGAGGCCAGGTAATGGCCATCGGGGCTGAAGGCCAAGTGGTTGATGGTGTACATGTGGGCCGGCACGGTGCCCGCCAGCGCGTAGCCGGCGGCCACGTCCCAGGTACGAATCTGCGCATCGCGCCCGGCCGTGCGCAAGAACTGCCCGTCGGGAGCATACGCGACCGAGAACACCGAATTGGTGCTCTCGCCCAGCGTGTACTTGGTGGCCAGCGAATCCAGGTCCAGAATGCGCGTGAGCGTATCGGAGCTGCCCACGGCCAGCTCGCTGCGGCCTTCGTGCAGGGCCAGGCAGCGCAAGCTCTTCGTGCTGACGCGCAACAGTTTCTCCAGCCGGAAATCGGGCAGCGTCAACACGGCCAGCGTGCCATCGCCCAGCGCGGCATACAGCCGCTGGCGGCTTTCCGAAAATACGATTTCAAAAATGGCCACCGGCGGCAGAGCGGTGGCGTGCGCCAGCTGTTTCCCATCCAAATCAATGGCCTGAATGCCCTGGAAATTATGCCCCAGCACCAGCAAGCCCAGCCGGGGCAAGTGGCGCAGGGCATACACCGAGTTTTCGACGCGGGCCAGCAGCTCCCCGTCGCGGGTGGGCTCGGCGGCGTCCCAGCCCACCACCATGCCATCGGCGCTGCCGGAGTAAATACGGCTGTCGGTGCCCCCCGTCATGGCGTACACCGCGTCGCGGTGGCCGGCTAAGGTGGCAATTTTTGTAACGGGCGGGCGGAAAATTTCGGACATAAGAGCCCCGCAAAGGTAGCTTCGTGATTAGCGGTTAGTGATTAACGGTTAATGGTTAATGACCCTATACCCCCCAATATTGCAGGTTCAACCATAAAATTCATTATCGCCACACTTCCGTATTAGCACACATTAATCATTAACCGTTAATCATTAACCACTAAAAAGAATGCCGCTCCATTCCATCCAGCGCCTCTCCCCTACCGCCGTGCTGGGCCTCTGGCATCTCACGGAGCCGCCCGCGGAGCTGTGGCAGCTGTTGCCCCAGCCGCAGGTGTATCGGGCGTTGATGCCCACCACCGCCGATGCCACCCGGCAGGCCCAGTGGCTGGCTGGCCGGGCCCTCACGCACATGTTGGCCGCCGAAATACTGGCTGCTTCCCCCCTGGCCGACCTGCTGGTGCGCAACGACGGCACCGGCCGGCCGTGGCTGGCCGGCACTGGCCACGGCCTTGCCATGTCCTTGTCGCACTCCGGGGCGTGGGTGGCGGCCGTGGTTACCCAGGGCGGCCGGGCCGGGGTCGACGTCGAAATAATTCGCGACAAAGCCCAGCGGCTGGCCGGCAAATTTCTGGCCCCCGCCGAGTGGGCCGCCGCCCAGCGGGCCGCGCCGGAATCTTCCGGCTCTGAAGGGGCCAGCGCCCACTACACCTTGCTTTGGAGCGCCAAGGAGACGCTTTACAAGCTGGCGGCCCAGCGCGGCATCATCTTCAGGCAGCAGCTGCTGCTGGATGCCTTTGAGCCGCAGCAATCCGGTGAAATCCCGGCTACGTTGGTGTCGGGCACGGGTGAGACGCGGCACCGCATTTGCTATTACCAGCCGGCCCCGGGCTACGTACTCACGTATTGCCACGAACCGGCCGCGTAGTTCCGGCGCTTTCCTTGTTTTGCCTTACCTTCCCGCCATGTCCTTTCGCCGAATTTCTATCCTTGCCGCCGTGGTGCTGCTAGCCGTCACGCTGGCCGTGAGCACGGCCCGGGCCCAAACCATCACCGATTTCACCCTCAAAACGGCCACCAACACCGACGTTGCCCTCAAAAGCTACGCCGGCAGCAAGGCCGTGGTGATAGTTTTCCTGAACCCGGCCTGCGCGTTTTCGCGCCTCTACCAGGAACGGCTGGCTTCCCTCAGCGGCACCTACCGGGGCCGGGGCGTGCAGTTCCTGTTCATCAATGTGCCCATCAACCTCGACGCGCCTGGTACCGCCGCCCCCGGCGAAGTCGAGCTCCCCACCCTCACCGATGCCAGCCAGCAAGTAGCCGGCCTGTTGGGCGTGAGCAAAACCGCCGAAGCCGTGGTGTTGGAGCCCGTATCGGGCGGGTTCGCCGTCCGCTACCGCGGCGCTATCGACGACAACCCCCAAATGTCCGGCAGCGTGCAGCAGCCCTATTTGAAGCAAGTGCTGGAGAATGTGCTGGCCGGCCGCCCCGCCGGCGTGGCCGATAAGCGCGCCGCCGGCTGCTTGATTAAGCGGTAGGAGCGGGTTGCACCCGCCCGGCCGTTGCACGATTCGGCAATTGGCTGTTCAATGGACGGGCGGGTGCAACCCGCCCCTACTCCAAAATACTCAGTAGCAGCGCCACCTCGACGGCTTTCACGGGCTCTTGCAGCTTCTCAAAGCTCATTTGCAGGTTGCGCAGGGCGCGCCGCACAATGTCGAGATTGGAGCAGGGCTCGAAGAAAATGGGGTTGGAATTGATGTTGAGCTGCGAAACATAGTGCTCAATATCGGTGCGCGAAAGCACCAAGCCCCGGTTGTAGCAATTGATGTAAAACGGCTCCGCCCCCAGCAATTCGGGCCGGAATGTGAGCACGAACAGGTTGGGCAGGTTCACGCCGAACACGGGCAGGTGCAGCCGTTGCGCCACCAGCAAGTAAATCACGCAGAGTGTGAGCGGATTGCCGCGCTTGGTTTCAATCACTCGCTGGAGCATGGAGTTGGCCGGCGAGTGGAAATGCTGGGTATTGGCCGCGAACTTGTGCTGCCGGAACATCACATAGTTCAGGGTTTGCACCTGGTCGGCGGGGTGCATTTCGGGGCGCAGGGCCGTCCAGGCTTCAAAGCGGAGCTGCTCGATGGCGCGGTTCAGGGCCTGGTAGTCGGCGTCGGGGTATTGGTAGGTATTGAGCAGCCACATGCCTTCGAGCAAATCGGTGGCTCCGGCCTCGCGCCACACCTTCAGGCGCTGCTGCAAGCCCTCAAACTGCAGGTGATGTATCAGGTCCTCTAGGCGCTGCTGCTGCTGGCTGTCCAGGGTTTCCTCCCAAGACTCTTCCAGAAACGGAATGATGCTTTCGCCCAGGTTCTGAATTTTATCCTGGATTTGCGGCGCGATTTCGGGGTCGTCGAGCAGCGAGATAAGGGCTTTGATTTCTTTGTTGGTCATTGGATGCAGAAGGGCTGCCGGTAGGATTGCGGGGCCGAATTTAACACCCTGCGCGGAGTTTGGGTTTCGGAAACCCGAACTGCCGATGCCTGGTTAGCCGCCCTTGAGCCGCTTTTTGGACTTAACATCCTCTCCCCAACCCGAAATCAGCCCCACCCGAAAACCCCTGAAACCGAAGAGGCCACCGCTGCCTGCTTAGCCGCAGCTTTCAAGTGAGGTGATTTCGCCCGACTTTTACGGCCGCTTCGCCTCCCATTCGCCCATGCCGCCCAAACGCCCCGCAGCCCCTGCCGACGATTCCATTATCGACATCACCGGCCTGTTTGAGCGGCTGGCGGTGGCCAATGCCGCCCCCGCCCCGCCGCCGCCGCCCAAGCCTACGCCCTACATTGAGTCGGCGCCGGGGTCGGGGGTTTTTATCTATAATTACGATTATTACTACCACACACCGGCCACCCTGGGCCACACCTACGGCGAAAAACTGAGCCTTACGCCCCGGCAAATCACCTGGCTCGACAAGTTTCACCTGCCCGGCAACAACACCTTCCTGAACATCGAACCCATGCGGCAGGCCACGCTGCTGCTCTACCTGGCCGTGCTGCCCGGCCTCGACCACCAGCTAAAAGCCGCCGGCACCACCCTGGCCAAAACGGCCACCGTCCTGGAAAACAAGGCCAAGCAGCTTGCCTTCGATGCCGGCTTCTGGTACGACAACCACAGCCGGGGCGGCAAGGCGGGCACCGACATTTACCTGGCCATTTTCCGGCTCTGCGAAAATGCCCTGCGGAGCCGGTTCAACTACGCCCGCAAAGCGCCCGCCCTCTTTCCCCGGCAGCTCACTGGCCTCGAACCAACGTTTCACCTCCTGCTGGGGCAGCGCGTGGCGGCCCTGCTGCCCACCATGGTCCCCAAAGTGCCGCCGCCCAGTGTCGAAACCGAGCGCACCTTCAACGAGCACGCCCCTAACCGCTGGAAGCTTTATTTTGAGCCCCTCACCGCGCTGCTGCCCGCCAAAGTGCCCGCCTTTGTGAAGGCCGTGGAGAAACTGGCCCGCGCCAACGCCCGCAACCCCGCCGGCGATGGCATCTACTTTGAAGCCGCCAAAGCCCTGGCCCGCCCCGACCGCGAAGCCGCCCTGCGCATGTACCTGCACTACCTGCACAACGG
>JBBQSQ010000208.1:0-7330 GCA_038213745.1 Cytophagales bacterium | reverse complement strand
TTTTCTATCGGCAATGTACGTTGCTTAGGCGTTGCCTTCGGCTTTAGGGGCCGAGGCTGCAGCCGGCTTCTTAGCGGCAGGCTTTTTGGCGGCACCAGCCTTTGCGGCCGCCGATTTCTGGGCCGAACCCGCGGCGGAGCTCACTTTGTCGGCGACTTTTTTAACGGCACCCGCA
Source organism: Cytophagales bacterium (assembly GCA_038213745.1). GTDB lineage: Bacteria > Bacteroidota > Bacteroidia > Cytophagales > Hymenobacteraceae > Hymenobacter. The sequence continues at coordinate 7,155 of JBBQSQ010000208.1, read as the reverse complement.
GTTTTGCTGGCGACGCTGCTGGCAGGCTTGGCGGCAGGTTTTGCTGCTGGCTTGGCAGCCGCTTTTTTGGCGGCGGGCTTGGCTTTGGCTTTGGTATCGCCGAAGCCTACGGTGCTTTTTACGCGCTCGGTCAGGCCCTGAAACTGCTTTTCGAGTTCGGCGCGCTTAGTTTCGCCGCTTTTCATCATCTCGTCCACAATTTTCTTGCCCTCGGCCTGAGTCATCTTGTTGTCCTTCACCAATTTCTCGATGGTGCTCTGAACCGACTTGCTGCCCTGGGCAATGTAGCCAACGCCAGCATTAACGAACTTCTTAAACAAATCTTCCATGACAAAGAAACGAGTTAGGGTGAAAATGAAAAAAGGGAAGTATTTGATATAAAAGGCGTTGCTACCGTAAATTAGTATGCAAGCCGACTATTTTCGATACAAACCTACAAAGGCTTCGCAATATAGCAGAACCGTGTGCGCCGGTTTTTTCGAAAAGTAGCCTAAAATCATCAAAATGAAGTTTTTATTTTTCAAATATTATCCGTTTCCAAGATAATACTCCGGAATACTGCTGCCCTACGCGGCCCGACGGCGCACGCTGGCGCGCCGCTCGGCCACGGGCAGCGGCGGCGCTACCCGGTGCGGCTGCGCCCACATGGCCACGAGAAAATCGGCCACCTGGTCGAGCGCCTGCCGGGCCTCGGGCACCACGCGCCAAAACAGATGCCACCAATGTACCAGTCCTTCAAAGGGTTGTAGCGTAACGGACACGCCGGCGGCCTGGGCTTTGTGGGTGAATCGCACCACGTCATCGTACAGCACTTCGGCCGTAGAAACCTGGATGAGCAGCGGCGGCAGCCCGTGCAACTCGGCCTGGGCGGGCGAGAGCAGCGGGTGCGTAAGGGCCGTTTTGTGGGCGTAGAGCGGGCCCCAGGTGCGCATTTGCAGGGCTTCGAGCAGGAGAGACTCTTCGCGGGCCACGCGGCGCAGAGCAGTAATGGGCAGGTTGATGTCGGTCCAGGGCGAGAGGCCGATGCCGGCGGCGGGCAGGGCTTCGCCGGCGTCGCGTAGGGCCAGCAGCAGCGCCAGGGCCAGGCCGCCACCGGCCGAGTCGCCGGCCACCACAATGTCGTGCGGCTGGTGGCCGTGGCGTAGCAGCCAGCGGTAGGCCCGGCGGGCATCATCGAGGGCGGCCGGAAAGGGGTGGTCGGGCGCTTTGCGGTAGTTGATGGTGAGCACGTTGAGGCCGCAACGCTGGGCCAGGCTGCCCACCAGGCTGCGGTGGGTATTGAGGGAGCCGAGCACGTAGCCGCCGCCGTGCAGGTAGAGCAGCACCCGCGTGGGATGCGCGGTGCGGGGCCGCAGCCACTCTGCTTCGAAGCGGTTATCGAGCCGGAAACTTTCCAGATTCACGCGCCAGGGCATGAACTGGAACAGCGAGCCGGCCTCCATGGCCAGGCGCATGGCCCCTACACTGGGCTTGCGCCGGGCCAGCGGCGCAGCCGCAGCAGTAAGCAGCTGCTTGAGCAACAGGTGTTGAAACGAGGGCATTTTTGGAATTATAAATTTTGAATTATAAATTATAAATTGTCTTTTTGAGGAATAATATCAGGTTTCTTGGTGCTGTTAACGATGCTGCCAATAATCCTTTTTATTTCGTCAATGTCCTGATAAATTGAGTGGAAAATCGGTATGGGCAAATACTCATTGTCGTGGAGTAAACGCAGCCAATAAGCAGTTTCTCGTGCTTCTTTGGCGGCTATGGTAAGCCTGTGGATAAAATCGGCGTGGGAGGACGCAGCCACCGCTTCTTCCGCGTTGGCTCCAATTGATGTTCCACTTCTCAAAACCTGTTTTGAAAGAACGTATTCTCGTTGCTCCTGCGTCAGGTATTTGTGCAGTTTCACAATTCGCGATGCAAAGGCATACGTTTTGTCAACGATGACATTATCCTTCATTTTACACCTGGTGACTTGGGCTGGTCATTTATAATTTATAATTCAAAATTTATAATTCATTTCTCCCCCAACTTATTGCCTTTGTAGCCTTTGATGGCCAATGGAATCCAGCCAATCAACGGAATGAAATAGGCCAGGGTTATGGGGTTGCGCCACATCATTTTCAGCCACGCGCCGGGCTTGTCGAGCTGCATGCGGAAATGACGGCGGCCTTCGTGCACGTAGAGGCGCTCGAATTCGGTGAACATGGCGGGCCAGGCGAAGGGCAGGAAGAAGGGGAAGAAGCGCCAGTTTTCCTTGATGCGCTGCCAGAGCTCGGCCCAGCGGTAGGGCTGCTGGCCGTGGGCGAGCACGGCGGCATCCATTTCGGCCTGCATGCGCTGCCGGATTTGCTCCGAAAGAGCCAGGTACTCGTCGCGGGTGAGCTCATCGACGGTTTTGCTGGTGAGGTCAGACATGCGAATGCGAGTGCCCATCACGAAGGTCAGCTTGGCCGGCAGGGCCAGGTAAAAGGCCCAGGGCTGGATAAGAACCAGCAACAGCAGCACCGTGAGGGGCAGAAACGGGATGCCAATTTTCTTGGTCAGCCGGTTGATTGGTTCGAAGCTGTAGGCGTACGGGTTGAGGTATTCGGCGTTGATGGTGTAAAAGGGCATGATGTCGGTGCCGTGTTGCAGGGCCAGGCGCACGATGCTGGTGGCCAGGCGCTGAAACTGGTACTTCCGGTTGAAGCCTTTGCCGATGCCGGGCACGCCCTCGGGGTAGAGCATCAGGTTGTGGTCCTGGTAGTACATCATGGTTTCAAAGTTCAGCGTCGTGGCGTCCACGGAGCCGCACTTTTTCCAGAATTCCCGCACCAGGTACGGGTTCATCAGGGCCGTTTGGGAGAGCAGCGGGGCCGAAAGCGGGCGCGGCAAGTCGCGCAGGTTGCCCTTGGTGGCCAGCAGGTGCCGCCACAGGTGCGAAAGGGCCACGATGGCATCCCAGGGAAAGGCCATGCCCGAGTGGTTACTGGCAAAAATCAGCGGCCGGTCGGGGTTGTTGCGCTGCGGGTACGCATCGAAGCCCACCAGTTCGGAGCGGAACCACACGCGGTCGAGCAGCTGAAGGATGTTTTCGTCCAGGGTTTGAGTAAACTCCTCCCGAAAATAGTCGTCGTAAATGTGCTGGTTGGCCACAATGGCCGGTGGGGGCAACGGGGACGCAGTGGTGGCGGGCATGGGCGGGAATTTGCGGCGGACGAAGGACGGAAGATAGAAGAATTTCTACCGCCGCGCTTGCGCTCGTGCTGGTTTCGTTCCAATAGCTTTACCGCAGAGGGCGCAGAGGTTTACGCAGAGGTGCGCAGCGTTCGCCCCCTACCCCCTACTGCCGAAAATGGCGCTGCCCACGCGCACCAGAGTGCTGCCCTCGGCCACCGCCAATGCATAATCGCCGCTCATGCCCATCGAAATATCGCGGAAAGCGTCCGAATCGGCAAAATAGGTGGCTTTCAGGTGGTCGAAATGGCGGTGCAGCAGCTGGAATTCCTGGCGCAGCTGGACTTCGTCGGGCGTGAAGGTGGCCACGCCCATCACGCCGGTGAGGCGCACGTTGTGCAGCTGCTGGTACTCGGCCGAGGCCAGGATTTCTTCGGCTTCGGGCAGCGTGAGGCCGGACTTGGTTTCCTCGGCCGCAATGTGGAATTGCAGCAGCCCATTGATAACCCGGTCGTTGGCGGCGGCGTGCTTGTTGATTTCCTTGAGCAGCTTGCCGCTGTCGATGCTTTGGATGCTGTGCACGAAGGGGGCCAGCAGCTTCACCTTATTGGTTTGGAGCTGGCCGATGAGGTGCCACTCCACATCGGCGGGCAGCTTGGGGTGCTTGGCGGCCATTTCCTGCGGCCGGTTTTCGCCAAAGCAGCGGGCCCCGGCGGCATAAGCTTCTTCAAGCTTTTCGACAGGGTGCGTTTTGGTAACGACGCAGAGGCGGGCGGCCGTGCCGGCCAACTCGGCATTGAGGCGGTGAATGTTATCGGCGATGGACATATTTTCAGTGAACAGTTAGCAATGAACAGTTATCAGTGTTTTGGAAAGAAATATCGGCAACAGGAATTCAGCAGAATTGATAACTGCTCACTGCCAACTGTTCACTGTTTTTTAGTCTTCCAGCGGGTTGCTCAGAAACGTGCTTTTCAGCAGCAGCCACAGCAGCCACAGCCCAATGCTCAGCCACAGGTAGGGCCGGTAAAAATCCTTGGTATTGCGGAAGCGCAGCTGCTTAATTTCTGATTTTTCGAGGCGGTTGATTTGCTGAAATACCGTGCGCAACCCGGCCGCGTCGGTGGCCCGAAAAAACTGGCCCTCGGCGGCGGTTGCGAGCTGGCGCATGGTGGTTTCGTCGAGGCGGGTTTGCACGTAGCGGGTGCGGCCCAGCGAGTCCTGGCCGTAGGGCACGAAGCCGTCTTTGCCCAGCCCGATGGTGTAGATGCGGATGCCGAAGGCGTGGGCCAGCTGCGCGGCCAGTTGCGGGTCGAGGCTGCCGGCGTTGCTCTCGCCATCGGACAGCAGGATGACCACCCGGGAGCGGGCCGTGGACTCGCGCAGGCGGTTGGTGGCCACGCCCAGGGCCGTGCCAATGGCCGTGCCGTCGTTTTTAATCATGCCCACGCGCAGGCTGGCCAGGCTCTCGCCCAGCAGGTCGTAGTCGGTGGTGAGGGGGGCCAGCGAGTAGGCGTCGCCCGCGAAGGCTACCAGGGCCAGCCGGTCGCCCACCCGAGTTTTGAGAAAGTCGGCGGCAATGCGCTGGGCGGCGGCCAGCCGGTTGGGGCGCAGGTCCTGGATTTCCATGGAGCCCGACACGTCCAGGGCCAGCACGATGTCGATGCCGCGGCCGAACTGCTCCACGCGCTCGTCGGTGCGCTGTGGCCGGGCCAGGGCAATGATAGCGAAGCTAATGGCCAGGCCCAGCACCACATCGGGCAGGAAGCGCAGCGCCGCCGTCCAGTCGCGCGGCACGGGGCCAGGCGCAAAGGCCACCGCCACCCGCGCCCGCCGCCGGGCCAGCGCCCGCCGCAGCCCAAACAGCAGCGGCACGGCCGCAATCAGCAGTAGCAGGCGCGGCTGCTGCCACTGGTAGCTGGCCAGTGTGGTGTAGCGCAGAAGGTTGAAAAAGTCGTTCAAGCAGCCGCGAAGGTAGCTTGAAGAGCATTGAACAGTAAAAGAACGTCATGCTGAGCGGAGTCGAAGCATCTCTACCGCAGTAGTAAAATCGATTACCTACGCGGTAGAGATGCTTCGACTGCGCTCAGCATGACGTTCTTCATTACCCACTTCCAACTGTTCACTGACTTACCGAGGCGTAGCGGCGCTCGGCAAAGCCGCGCAGGCGTTGGAACGCCCGGTCGACCTCCACGGCTTCTTCGGTCTGCACGTTGCCGTATATCACTTTATCGGTCGCGTTCAGGGCTTTGCGCACGTCGTTGTCGTTTTCGAAATGCACCACGATTTCGCGGGTGGTGAAGGAATTCAGTCCGCTATTTTCCAGGCCAGCGAGGTAGTTTTTCCAGAGCACCACGGCCCGCTCCACGTTGATAGACGAGCGGGAAAGCTCAAACCGCTCGACGTGGCGAGCAAATTGCGCCAGGAAATAGCCGTGGTTTTTGCGCAGCTTGTAGGCCTTGTAGCGCCGCGTGAGTCGCTGCCGAAACAGGGCCGCACTTCCCAGCAGCAGCAGCAGCAGCGCGGCCACGCCGGCCAGCCAATACGGGTAATTAAACAGCGGCTCGACCGGCACCAGGGCCAGGTCTTGGCGCAGAGCGGGCAATTCGCGTGCTCCCGCGGGCGGCGGCGGGGCCGTGCGCAGCAGGCGCACCCGGCTGGGCGGCGCGGCCACGCTCAAGGTATCCTCACCCGCCAGAATGGTCACGGGCAGGGCCAGGGTTTGCACCGAATCGAGGCGAAACGTGCGCAGGTGGTAAATGGCGCGGTCGAGGCTGCGGCCCTGGCGGGTGCGGGTCGGGAAAAACGTTTTGCCCGCGTATTCAAACGGCGCGAAACGGGCCAGCGAATCCGGAAATATCACTTCCAAATTGGGCGCGTGCTCGTAGCGCAGCTCGTAGTCCAGCGGCTCGCCAATGAGCACGGTTTGCTTTAGAAAACGGCCTTGCGGGGCGGCGGGCGGCGGCGCAGTTTGGGCAAGGGCCAGGGTTGGCAACACGGCGCGCAATAAGAAGAACGTCATGCTGAGCGCAGCGTAGCAAAGTCGAAGCCTCTCTCCCGAAGAGGCAACCAATACCGACGCTACGAAGCGGTAGAGATGCTTCGGCAGGCTCAGCATGACGGCCCAGGCGGTCGTCCAGGAAAGATGCTTGCCCTTACCCACGGCGGCCCGATTGCTGGCGGTGGCGGAACAAATTCACGAGCTGGGGCACGAAATCGTCTTCCGTGCTCAGCGCCAGAAAGCCGGTGCGCTGGCGGCGGCAGATGTTCACCAGTTCGGCTTCGCGGCGGTCGGCGGTGGCCTCCAGGCTGGCCCGGAAGCCAGGAGCGGAGGTATTTACCCAGCGCGTTTGCCCGGTTTCGGCATCGCACAGGGGCACAATGCCAAGGGCTGGAAAATGGCGCTCGCGCGGGGCCAGCACCTGCACCACAATGAGGTCGTGGCGCTGGGCCAGCATGGTCAGCTCCCGTTCGTAGTTGCCGTCAATAAAATCGGATACCAGCACTACCAGCGTGCGGCGCTTCAGCAGCCCCAGCGCCTGCCGGATGCCTGCCCCCACGCCCGTGCGGCTGGAGGCCGGCACCAAGGCAAACAGCCGGTTGATGAGCGCATAGGCCGCCCGGGGCCCCTTGCCCGGCGGCAAATACAGCTCTTTTTGGTCGGAAAAAGCAAACAGGCCCAGCGCCGAACCCTGCCGGGCAGCCGACAGGGCCAGCAGCCCCGCAATGTCGCGGGCCACATCGAGCTTGCGGCGTTGGCCGTCGCCCACGTCCAGCGAGCCGCTCACGTCGAGCAGCACCATCACCTGCTGTTCCTTCTCCTCCTTATAGGTTTTCACGAATGTGCCGTGGCCTTTGCTGGACACGGCCCAGTCGATGGCCCGCACCTCGTCGCCGTACTGGTAGAGGCGCACGTCGTCGAATTCCAGGCCCGTGCCTTTGAACACGGAATGAAAATCGCCCTGTAGCTGGGCCTCTACCGCCTTGCGGATGCGGATTTCGAGGTGG
>JBBQSQ010000207.1:0-7359 GCA_038213745.1 Cytophagales bacterium | reverse complement strand
CATTATTACCCAGGGCCACGGCGGCACGCTCACGGTGGCGAGTGAGCCCGGCCGGGGCACCGAATTTAGTATCCGCCTGCCCGCCTATGCCGGGCCGGGCCCTACCTTTGGTTCGATTATTTTTCCAAGCATCCGCCCCATGCAAATCCTGGTTGTTGACGATGAAACCGATGTGCGCGACCTGTTTTTGCAGCGCTTCCGCCGCGAAATCCGCAACGGCGAGATGAGCTTCAGCTTCGCCTTTTCGGGCGAGGAAGCCCTGACCTACCTGCGCGCCCACCATTCCAAGGTCCTTATCATCCTCTCCGACATCAACATGCCCGGCATGAGCGGCCTCGACCTGCTCGGTCACGTCAAGGCGGAATTTGAAATGCCGCCGACTACCATGATGATGATTACGGCCTACGGCGACAACGCCAGCTACCAGCAGGCCATGAGCCTGGGGGCCAACGATTTCCTGACCAAGCCCGTCGATTTTGCCGTGCTCAAGGAAAAACTCCAGCACCTGCTGCCCTAAGCCGGCGCAGCAAGACGAGCGGGAATCTGAGCGGCATCCTTTCCCGGCGTATTTTCACCCAACTATTTCGACTGCTGCCAACCCTATGAAAACCAAAATTCTGGTGGTCGATGACGAAGCCGACCTCGAACTGCTTATCAAGCAGAAGTTTCGGCGCAAAATCCGGGAGTGTACCTACGAGTTTTTCTTCGCCGCCAACGGCCAGGAAGCCCTGGAGCGCATCCTCGAAAACCCGGATACCGACGTCATTCTCTCCGACATCAACATGCCGGTGATGGACGGCCTCACGCTGCTCACGCGCACCCACACCGAGCACCCGGCCATGAAAACGGTCATCGTGTCGGCCTACGGCGACATGGGCAACCTGCGCACGGCCATGAACCGGGGCGCGTTTGATTTCGTGGTGAAGCCCGTCGATTTTGCCGACCTGGAGCTGACCATCGAAAAAACCGCCGACCAGGTGCGCCAGCTGCGCGACACGCTGCGCGCCATCCAGGAAAACAACATCCTGAAGATGTACGTCGACGAAACAGTGCTCAATTTCATGACCCGGCCCGACTTTGAGAACCGCCTGCTAGCGTCCGAAACCGTGGAGGCCACCGTGGTTTTTCTCGACATTTGCGGCTTCACGTCGCTGGCCGAAAAGCTCGCGCCCACCGATGTGGTGAGCCTGCTCAATACCTATTTCGACCTGATAGTGAAGGAAGTAATTGCGCAGGGCGGCTATATCGACAAGTTCATGGGCGACGCGGTGATGGCCGTGTTCCGCGGCGAGCACCACCTCGACCGCGCCATCGACGCGGCCCTGTCGGCGCGCACGGCGTTGCAAACTAACCAAACCCCGCTGCCCGCCGGGTTCGAGTACCGCCCAGAAGTAAGCATCGGCGTGAACACCGGCGAAGTCGTGTCCGGCAACATCGGCTCGGCCTCCCTCAAACGGCTGGACTACACCGTCATCGGCGACGTGGTGAACGTGTCGCAACGCTTGCAGTCGGCGGCGAAAGCGGGCCAGGTCATCATCAGCGAGGCGGTGTACCTGCGGGTGAAGGAATCCTTCAACTGCCAGTTTGTGAGTGAAGTAACGCTGAAGAACAAGGCCCAGCCCGTAAAGATTTACGAAGTGGTGGAGTAGGGGAGAATCGGGGCTTAGCGCGAACCGCAGAGCGTCATGCTGAGCACTCTGCGCATTAAGCAGAGACGAAACATTTCTACCGCTATAGCAAGCAAACCAAGCTTTTAACGCTTCCCGCGCCTACGCGTCTTTGCGGCCGTAATGGGTGGTGATTTTTTCTTTGATGCCAGTCTTGGTAATGGTACGGGTTGGACGCGGTAAAAACATGGACATTGATTTCAGTTACTGAGGCCACTTTTGTTGCCATAGTTTCTGCGACTCTGAAAAAGCAAGACGCTTTTAGGCGCTATGCAGAAATAATCTCTCGTTTTTAATGCGTTCAATGCATGATGCATAGGCGAATTGCAGTACTAATGCAATTTTATTGCGCTAAATCCTGTCCCATCCATACGAATCCAACTATGCCTTCCGTTTATTCAGGCAAAACAACCTAGATGTATGAAATTGGCAATAAACTACTTGTACCTATCTGCTACCTACTTGACTCTTTCTAGTTGCATCGACCAAATAAGCGTAGACCTGCCAGCTCCCCCGAAAAGACTGGTGGTCAATTCTATTCTAACGCCAGATAGCCTCTTTCGCGTCCAGGTGAGCCGGGTTACCAGCGCCACCGACGCTTCCTCGCGGCTGCTTGCCTCGGCCCGGGTTTCGCTTTTCACCTCCGGGGGCACTGTCGAAGTGTTGCGCAACCAAGGAAATGGCCTGTATTATTCTCCCACCAAACCTAGTAGTAGCACACCTTACACGTTGCAGGTAGCCGTGGACGAATACCCAAGCGTGAGCGCCACCGATACGGTCCCGGCGGCGGTGCCCATCCAGGAGGCATGGTTCTCTTACCCTACGGGCACGGACCGAAACAACGAACTGTTGGGCACTATTGTGGTCCGGTTCGCCGACCCGGCGCAATTCGTCAATTTTTATGAAATCAGTGGGTACCAGGAAAGCCAGTTTTTGACGTTGGATGCCCGCGGCAACGCGGCCCTGGTGGCAGAGGACGAGAGCGGTTTAAATTCGAAATCACTCGTTTTTTCGGACAAACTCTTCAATGGTCGAGACTTTGAGCTACGCGCCTCCTTCCTGCCGCATAGCCGCGGCGGCGGTTCGGGTGGCCCAACCACCCGCCCCCCGCGCCTCGTGTTGCGGTCGGTCAGCCGGGCGTACTACCAGTACCGCAAAAGCTGGACCCGGCACCTCTACAATCAAGGGAGCAAGGACGATACCTACAATTTGACCCAGTTGCTTTTCTTGGGCGACCCCAGCACGATGTACTCCAATGTGAACGGGGGCTACGGGGTGATGGCCGGTTATGCCGAGCAGTCCGCCATTCTTCCGCTACGATAACATGGCAGTAATTTCTACCCACCGAAACAGATTTTTGCTACTGCTAACGGCCTGGGCCCTCTTTGCAGTCTCTTCGCTCCAAGCCCAGCCGGCGCGGATAACGCTCAGCGGCTTTGTCCAGGATGCCCGGAGCGGGGAGAAACTGCTTGGCGCGGCGGTTTACGTGGCCAGCGGGCAAGTAGGCACGACAACGAACGCGGCCGGGTTTTATTCCCTCACCTTACTGCCACAGGACTCCATCCGCCTCACGGCCAGTTACCTGGGCTACCAACGCACCGGCATCACCCTCGCGGGGCGGCACACGGGCGCGCACTCCTTTGCCTTGGTGGCCGACAACCAGTTGAACGATGTCCAGGTAACCGGCCACCTGGATGCCCCGCTGGAACGCCGCGTGGAAATGAGCACGTTGCAGATTCCGGTCACCCAGTTGCGCCAGCTCCCGGCCCTGCTTGGCGAGCCCGACATCTTGCGCGCCTTTCAACTGATGCCCGGCGTACAGTCCGGCCGCGAAGGCAGCGGGGCGCTCTACGTGCGCGGTGGCTCGCCCGACCAGAACCTGACCTTGCTCGACGACGTGCCCATTTACTACGTGAGCCACATCGGCGGCTTCCTGTCCATCTTTGACGCCAACGCCATCAGCGACGTTCGACTCATTAAGGGCGGCTTTCCGGCCCGCTACGGGGGGCGGCTGTCGTCGGTACTCGACGTGCGCCTCAAGGAAGGCAACAAGCGGCAACTGCGCGGCAACGCGGGCATCGGCGTACTGGCCACCCACCTCTCGTTGGAAGGCCCGCTGAAGAACGGTAAAACCACGTTCCTGGCGTCGGCGCGGCGCGGCAACCTGGACTTGTTTTCGCGGGTGGCCAGCCGTGTTTCGTCGGGCGGCAACAGCGTGGTGGGGTACTCGTTCTACGACGCCAGCCTAAAAGTCAGCCACCAGCTGACGGACCAAGACCAGGTCTTTGCCGCCGTCTACTTGGGGGGCGACCGGTTGTTTCTGACCCAGAAACCGCAAACCATTGCCAATCCGCAGGGGGACTTTCGGTACCAGGGCGAGAGCAACCTGCGCTACGGCAATGCCTTGGCCTCGCTGCGCTGGAACCGGCAATTTTCGCCCAAACTCTTCGGCAACGCCACCGTGGCCGCGACGCGGTTCCGTTACGAAAACGGCCAGTCGTACCATTCCGAGGACGATTCGCCGACGGGGCGCAGCGAGGACAGCCAGGCGCTCTTCACGTCCGGCGTGCAGGATGTGCAGGCAAAGGCCGACATTGACTACTACGCCAGCCCAGTGCACCAGTTTCGGTTTGGGGGCACGGCCATTCACCACGCTTTTACGCCCGGCATCAACTCCTTCACCACCAAAACCAGCACCATTGCGGTAGATACCACCTTTGGGAGCCAGCGCGTAAGTGCCTGGGAAGGGGCATTTTACGGGGAAGACGAAATTCGGGTCAACACCCGGCTGTCCGCGAACGTGGGCTTGCGGGCGGTCGCGTATTCGGTGGGGGGCCGCACCTTCGGCGGGGTGCAGCCCCGCGTGCTGGCTACCTACCTGGTGGGCGAGCACACGGCCCTGAAGGCCTCATTTTCGACGATGCAGCAGTACCTGCACCTGCTCTCCAACAACGGGGCCGGATTACCCACGGACCTGTGGGTGCCCGCTACCGCGCGCGTCGCGCCGCAACGTGCGCAGCAGGCAGCGGTAGGCGTGGCGCACACCATCACCGAATGGGGCGTGGAAGTCAGCGTGGAAGCCTTCCACAAGTCGCTGCACGACCTGATTGAGTTCCGGGAGGGGGCCACGTTCTACAACAGCTCCCAGGACTGGCAGGACAAGGTCATAACTAGTGGTCGGGGCCAGGTGCAGGGCGTCGAAATGCTGGTACAAAAGAAAACCGGCCGCCTCACGGGCTGGGTAGGCTACACACTGGCCCGTAACGAACGGCAGTTCGACCAACTTAACGGCGGGCAGTGGTACCCGTATAAGTTCGACCGCCGCCACGATGCGTCCGTGGTGTTCATCTACCAATTGCGTCCACGCATAACCCTTTCCGCCACTTGGGTGTACGGCACAGGCAATGCCCTGACCCTGGCCGAGGGCAACTATAACGTCATCGAGCAGAGCTACGGGCAGGGGCTGGGTTCCAACGTCGCTTCCGACCGCTATTTTTATCAGGAAGCAGAGCTGTACGGCCCTAAAAACAGCTTCCGAATGCGCGCCTACCATCGCTTGGATATGGGGGCAACCTTTACCAAGCCCGTTAAGCACGGGGAACGTGTCTGGCGCGTAGGAGCCTACAATGCCTACAGCCGTAACAATCCGTACTACATTTATTACAGCTTGGACGCCGCCAAGCAGAAGCAGCTCTATCAGTTGAGCCTTTTTCCTATCTTGCCTGCAGTGAGCTATGAACGCAGCTTTTAACCGTACAGTGGTCTTATGCCTCGTATCTCTCGCCTGTCAATGATTGCCCGCGCATATAAGCTCAAAGCAAAAGAGGAAGTCCATTTAGGACTTCCTCTTTTGCTTTGAGCTTATATCTTGTACCAAGTCAGGAGGGCCTCGGGCCGATACCGTACGGGAATGAGCTTAAATGTCGAGCCTCTGTTGATTTTGATACCCTGACTTATGTAGTAATTATATCCAAGACTTGGGTCAAAATAAGCAGTATATGTCCCATTTGGGAAAATTTGGTTGCCAAACTGCGGCGCACCGGTCGTATAATCCATCTTGATGTAACCTGCACGAGTGTCAGGCAGAAATCTAAGTGTCTGACGCCCCACGGTAAAGTTCTCTACCCTCAAATAAGTGCTCCTGGCATAAATATAGGGATTAACATCCGCATTCCAGGACCAATCGGCTTCAATGGCATAAATGCCATCCCCAAACTCATTGTTGACCCAGTTGCCCCAAAAGTTTTTATGTTCGCAGGTGGCCTCTATCCAAAAATCAACACGGTTTCGTTTGTGCGCTTCATCTAGGATTTCGGAAAACAAGGCGACTTTAATGGTCGAACGTTCGTGGTTGTTGTTGTAAGCATCAACGTAATCATTGCCATCAAATGTCAATTCGTTAGTGCTACGCTGCTGACCTGATTGGCCGGTCTTATCGTATCGAAAAGGATTCACCTGAACGCTTATCTGTTGTCCGGGCTCAGAAGCGGTAGCCGCTTTCAATGCCACGACATTTGCTAGTCCCTTAGTGGTGACCTTAATCTTATTTCCTTTGAATTGGTAAATGGTGTCGCCAGCAGCAACCAAACCCTCTGAGTTCATCACGTTGGTGTAGTGCGTATGGGAGGCGTCAACACCCACCTTCTCCGCACCATCGGCCTCCTTTTCAACGCGCAATGTGCCCGCATTAACCCATCTGGTGTACAATGCGGTATGGGGAGCAGGTTCGTTGCTGAGGCGCTTCAATTCTTCAGCAGATTTTCCAAGGAGAAAACTTTCTTCCAATTTGGCTTCTGCTACGTTGACTTCGTTGAGAATATGGGCTACAGATTCAAAATGCATGGATTTCTCCCATTCATCCGCATACTGGATTCCCTTGGCGTTAAGATTTGCATTATAAAGGCGCAAAGTAGTCCAATCTTTAAAAACTAGAATGCCGTCTTTAACCGACACATCTGCTTTGGCCATTTTCTGTGGTACCGGCTCGATAGCGGATTTTTTTTCGCAACCGAACAATCCCAAGGCTATGCCTAAGCAGGCGATGGGCAGGAGTAATTGTTTTGTTTTCATACGGTTTAGGAGTTGGAAAGGGGAAACAAGAAAAATGAAAGAAATTGTTATGCTGTAACTGAACGGTCGCTTGCCGTCTTTACTGCGCAAATCTATTTGTTGCGCTAACGTTATAAAAGGAAATAGTCAGTTCAAAAAAGACTATAATAATATTATTAATGATTAGCATAAAAAATTTATTTTCAATAAAAATACTTTTATGGGCATAACCAAGGCTGTTCTTAATAATGGCCCGCTTAAAAAACGTGGCCTTTTACGACATTCAAACATATCGGATGAGCTAGTTTTTACTTTTCAAGCGCGATGATTAAAGCTATGCCTTTCAGGGTAAGAGTTTAGTTGCCACTCATTCCTTGCTGCCGTAAGCAGGCAATCACTTCATTGAATGCGTATGGGCAGCTTATCCAACCGGCTTTAGCCGAAACTGCCGAATTTCATTCGCTTTCAACCGTATGGACTTTCAGCCCATAGTCCTTTAGTTTCAGCCACGTTGGTTAAAGCTATGTCCTATTAGGGCAAGGCTTTAGTGGCTGCTTTCTTGTGGTTGGGTATCCTAATAGCCTAATGAGGAAAGAATTTTATTCTTAAATAACACACTTCAGTAGATACCTTATTATTCGAA
>JBBQSQ010000206.1:0-7489 GCA_038213745.1 Cytophagales bacterium | reverse complement strand
GCGGTCTTTGATGGAGCCGCCGGGGTTGGCGCGCTCCATCTTCACCCACACTTCCACGTCGGGGCGAGTGGCAGCGAATAGTTTATTGAGGCGCACCAGCGGCGTGTTGCCAATGGTGTCGAGAATGGAATTGGCTTTCATTGGAACAATGAGTGAATGGATGAATGAGCGAATGGGTGAATGATTGAACGAGAAGCGAAAAACAGGAGCGAACGAAAAACAGACCCTCATTCACTCATTCAGCTATTTACTCATTCACCCATTGGTCAAATGGAAAACACCAGCTCGGCGGCCGGGTCTACGCTGCGCGAAATGTTGATGTGGGCGCGGTGATACACCCGCGAATGCGAGGGTACGCTTTCGGTGAGCCACACGTTGCCGCCGATGATGCTGTGCGCGCCGATAACCGTGCTGCCTCCCAAAATGGTGGCCCCGGCGTAAATCACGACGTGGTCCTCGATGGTGGGGTGGCGTTTGGTGCCCTGCAAGCCTTTGGTGACGCTGAGGGCCCCGAGCGTGACGCCCTGGTATATCTGCACGTTGGCTCCAATAAGCGCCGTTTCGCCGATGACGAGGCCGGTGCCGTGGTCAATGCAGAAAGCGGGGCCAATGTGCGCGCCGGGGTGAATGTCGATGCCGGTGCGCTGGTGGGCGTACTCGCTGAGCAGGCGCGGCAAGCGCGGCAGGCCGCGCTGGTGCAGCGCGTGGGCCAGCCGGTACAGCGCCGTGGCGTAGAACCCGGGGTAGGTGCTGATGATTTCGGTGAGGCCCGTGGCGGCCGGGTCGCTGGCCAGAATGGCGCTGGCATCGCGCAGCAAGGCAGCGCGCAGGGCCGGCAGCTGCGCCGTGAACTCATCGGCCAGCGCGGCAGCGGAGGCCGGCAGCGCGGGCACCAGGGCCAGCAGCACGGCTAGCTCGGCCCGAAAGTGGTGCAGCTCGGCGGCTACGGCATCGGCCGTGGGCAGGGGCCGCTCGGCCCGCTGCGGGAACAGCAGGGCCATCAGGCCATCGGCCAGGGCGCAGAACGCGGCCCCGGGCAGGGCGTCGGGGGCGGCGGCGTGGGCGTGGGCCAGCTCGGAAACAAAGGAATCGGGATACACGGGCGCAGAAAAAAATAAAAGCAAGGACCGGGGATTTCAACCAGGCGGCGCAGCGAAGGTTTTGGGGCGGGCGCACAACGCGTAGCGCGCTTCCCCCGTTTAGCCAACGGGCGTGCCGGGGCCGCCGCGCGGCTTCACCAGCCCGCCCAAAAGATACTCTTTCTCCCCTTACCCAACCCAATCCCATGTCTGATACCACCATCACCAAAGTCGATTCGCGCCACTCCCCGAAAGGCCCCGAGGGCGAAAAATACCTGGCCTCCGGCAAACACGTGGCCATGCGCATGTGGGAAAACGAACAGCCCGGCGAACCCAAAGCGCCCGCCGCCCGCCCCTACGAAACCGTGGGCTACGTACTCAGCGGCCGTGCCGAGTTGCACTTGGCCGGTCAAACCGTTATTCTGGAGCCGGGCAATTCGTGGGTGGTGCCCAAAGACGCGGAGCACACCAACAAGATTCTGGAAAGCTTTTCGGCCGTGGAAGCCACTTCGCCGCCGGCGCAGGTGCACGGGCGCGAGGACAAGTAAGCCGGTGCTCAACGCAGTTTAAGAAAAACGGTCATGCAGCGGCTATGCTCGCAGCGTGGCCGTTTTTCTTTGTCGCTCCTCCCCTTCCCTTCTTCATTCATTCTACTAAGGTTTCCATTATGAAAACCCGCGAATTGGGCCGCACCGGCCAGCACGTTTCTGCCCTGGGCCTGGGCTGCATGTCGATGGCCTCGGACTATGCCTACGGGCCCAGCGACGCCCAAGAAGCGGTGGCTACCCTGCACCGGGCCCTTGAACTGGGGGTGACGTTCTGGGACACGGCCGACATCTACGGCTTTGGGGCCAACGAAGAATTGCTGCGGGAGGTGCTGGTGCCCAACCGGGAAAAGGTGTTTCTGGCCACCAAGTTCGGGTTTGTGGCCGACGGCCAGGGCGGCTCGCGGGTGGATGTGCGCCCCGAGCGCATTGCCGCGGCCTGCGACGCCAGCTTGCAGCGCTTGGGCATCGACACCATCGACCTGTACTACGCCCACCGCATCGACCCGGCCGTGCCCGTGGAGGAGATGGTTGGGGCCATGGCGGCGCTGGTGCAAGCCGGCAAAGTGCGTTTTCTGGGCGTTTCGGAGGCTTCGGCGGCCTCGTTGCGGCGGGCGGCGGCTACGCACCCCATCGCGGCCCTGCAATCGGAATACTCCCTGTTTACCCGCGATGTGGAGGCTGAAATACTGCCGGCCTGCCGGGAGTTGGGCGTGAGCCTGGTGCCGTTTTCGCCGCTGGGCCGCGGGCTGCTCACGGCCCCCGGGCCGCAGCTGGCCGCCCAGGACCTGCGCCGCAGCATGCCCCGCTTTGGGGCGGAAGTGGGCGATGCCAATGCGCCGCTGGTGGCGGGCCTGCACCAGCTAGCCGCCGAAAAGGGCATTGGTACGGCCCAACTGGCGCTGGCGTGGCTGCTGGCCCAGGATGCGCACATCATCCCGATACCGGGCACGAAGCGCCGCGGCTACCTGGAAGAAAATGCCGCCGCCGCCGCGGTAACGCTGTCCGAAACCGAGGCGCAGCGGCTGCGGGCGCTGTTGGCCGCCCACCCCGTGGTGGGGGCCCGCTACGGCGAGGGGGCCTTACAGCTCGTGAACCGCTAGCGTTAATTGGTGCTGGCCGGGGTTGGCACCCCGCCGCCCACCACCCAGTCGTGCACCATCTGTATGAGGGCGGCTTCCTGAAAGGGCTTGGTAAGGTAGTCGTTCATGCCGGCGGACAGGCATTTTTCGCGCTCGCCGGTGATGGCATTGGCCGTGAGGGCAATGATGGGCACGGTGAGCCCCAGGTGCTGGCGCAGCACGGTGGTGGCCTCGTAGCCGTCCATGACGGGCATTTGCACGTCCATCAGCACCAGGTCGAAGGCTTGGTGCCGGGCCAGGTCCACGGCCATCTGGCCGTTGGTGGCTTCGGTAACATGCAGGGCAATGTTGGTGAGGAACACGGTGGCCAGCATGCGGTTGAAGGTATTGTCTTCGACCAGCAGCACGCGCTTGCCGCGCAGTTCCTGGCGCAGGCCGCTCAGGTCGGGGGCTTCGGGCCGCTGGGGCAAGTCGGCGGCGGTGCCCACCGGCAGGCGCAGGGCAAACCGGCTGGTGGTGCCGCGGTTTTTCTGGCTGGTCATCCGCAGCTCGCCGCCCAGCAGCTCCACCAGCTTCCGGCTGATGCCCAGGCCCAGCCCGGTGCCCCCAAACTTGCGGGTAACGGACGAGTCTTCCTGGCTGAAATTATCGAATACCTGCGCGAGGTAGTCCGCCTCCATCCCAATGCCGGTATCGCCCACCACAAACTCGACCAGCGCCTCGCCGTGGGGCAGCCGGTGCAGCAGCGCGCAGGTGATGCGCACCGAGCCGCGCTCCGTGAACTTGACCGAATTGCCGGCCAGGTTCAACAAAATCTGGGTGATGCGGTACGGGTCGCCGAGCAGCACCTCGGGCACGCCGGGCCCAATGTGGGAATTGAAGCTCAGCCCCTTCTCCTCGGCCCTGAATAGCAGGTTTTTCTCGATTTGGGCGTAGAGGTCGGCGGGCCGGAAGCCGATGTGCTCAACGTCCACGCGGCCGGCTTCGATTTTGGAAAGGTCGAGAATGTCGTTGATGAGCACGAGCAGGTTCTCGGCCGAGGCCGTGATGGCGTGCAGGTAGCTGGCCTGCGGGCCGTCGAGCGGGGTTTGGGCCAGCAGCTGGCTCATGCCCAGGATGGCGTTCATGGGCGTGCGGATTTCGTGGCTCATGTTGGCCAGGAACTCCTGCTTCACGCGCGAGCTGCTCTCGGCCTGGCCCTTGGCCTCGCGCAGGCTGGCTTCGAGGTCCTTCTGGCGGGTTACATCCAGGTAGATGCCGATGGAGCCGATGTGCTGCTGCCGGTCGTCGTAGATGGGGGCCCCGCTCACGAGCAGCCATTTCTTCTCGCCGCTCTTGGTGGTCACGGTAATTTCGTAGGAGTCGGCAATGCCGCGCTGCCGGGTTTCCAGCTTGCTCTCCACCAGCTCCAGGTCCTCGCCGGTGAGCAGCAGGGGCGAGAGCCGCTGGCCGGTCAGCTCCTCGTTGCAGAAGCCGGTCAGGTCGCAAAAGCTCTGGTTGGCGTAAAGCAGGTGGTCGTCCAGGTCGGCTTCAACCAGGCCCAGCGACATGTTCTCGATAATGCCCCGGTATTTTTCCTCGCGCCGCTTCAGCGCCGCTTCGGCCTTGCTGCGCACCGTAATGTCCTCGTACTTCCAGAGGTGGCCAATGTAGCGGTCCTGGTCAAAAATCGGGGTGAAGCCGCGCTGCAGCACGCGGCCATCGCGCAGGGCCACCACATCGGCGGTCACCGGCTGGCGGCGGCGGAGCAGGGCCGTGATGCGCGCCACGTACTGATTGGGCTTTTTAACGTAGTCCTTCGACCCTTCCGTGAGCCACGCGCCGGCTTTGCCCATGAGCTGGCCGGGGCTCACGGGCACGTGCAGCAAGTTGCAAAAGGCCTCGTTCACCAGCACGATGTTGCGGTTTTCGTCTTCCAGCACCAGCCCATCCTGAAAGTTGGCAATAACGGTGGACAGCCGCCGGCTGGAAACATCCAGCGCTTCCTGGGCTTTCTTCAGCTTCGAAATATCGGTTTGCAGCCCCGTAAGGATGAGGGGCTGGCCGGCCGCGTCGCGGGCCGTCACCAGGGCCCGGCTCAGCACCCATTTGTAGTCGCCGTTTTTGCAGCGAATGCGGTACTCAATGGCCGCCATCGGGGCGGCGCTGCTGAGGTAAGTGGCCGTTGCGTGGCGCACTTCGGCCACATCGTCGGGGTGCACATGGGCGTACCACGATTCTATTTGGTTCGCAAACTCCTCGTCCTGGTACCCCAGCATGGCTTTGTAGTCGGGGGAGTAAAAAATTTCGCGGGTCTGCACGTTCATTTCCCAGGCTCCATCGCCGAAACCCTCCACCGTCAGCCGCAGGCGAATGTCGCTTTCGCGCAGGGCTATTTCGGCCTGTTTCAGGGAGGTGACATCCTGCAAGATGCCGCTGTACAGCACGCCGTTGTCGTCAACGCCCGTTACCACCGAGTTGCCCTGCATCCAGCGCAGGGGCTGGCCCGCTACCAAGAGCCGCCACTCGTGCGTCCAGGCGGCCTGGGCCTCCACCGCTTGCTTCATCGACTCCCGAAAGGCCGCCACATCGTCGGGGTGCACGTAGTCTGGTATCCGGACTATCTCCTCGACGGGCAGGCCAAACAGTCCGAACAGCTTTGGGCTCACGTAGCCAAACTGGAAGGAGCCGTCGTGGTTTTTACGCCACTCGTAGAGTACCCCGGGCGTGTTTTCGGCCAGGACCTGGAAGCGGCGCTCGCTCTCCGCCAAGGTCAGCTGGGTTTTTTTCCACTCCGTGATGTCTTCCAACAGGCCCGCCCACACGGCCAGCTCGCGCTGCGCGTTGAAGATGGGCTGCACCTTCACCCGAATCCAGCGGGTGCCATCGGGCGTTCGGGGGTTGGGCACCTCGTATTGAAAAGGCACCTCGGCCCGCAAGCTGGCCCGGATGTAGTCCAGCACCGGGCCCACCGCCAGCGTGTTGCGCAAAATAGATTCGGACCCGTGGCCAACCGCTTCGGACAACGCAAGCCCGCAGAGGGCCGTGAACCCCTCATTCACCCACGTAATGACGCCCTTGGTGTCGGCCAGCATCACGGCCGGATACATTTCCTGGATGAGCACGGCAAACTGCTCCTGGTTGGGCACTGCGGTGCCGGGCTCGGGAGAGGCAACGGCTGGCAGGTGAGTCATCCGGGCCATTTCCGCGCGCAGGGCGGCGTTTTCGGCCTGCTGCTGCCGAAGCGCTTGTTCCAATTCGGCGCGGGTCATAGGGGTTTAGCTCACTGAAGTAACCGAGGCATAAAACAGCATTTCGGCACGAAGCCTGCCTAACAACCCCCGAATTTAACGGATTAGCCGGATATCCGAACAAGTACGAACAATGATGACCACCCGGTTTGTGCTGATGCGCTTTATCTCTCAAACCTGTTTCCGAGCAAGTCTGTTTGCTACGGCGGCGGCAGTGCCTCGCCTCCGCAGCTACCTCATGCGCCTGCCTCGTCCTACTGCGGCACTTGCACCAGTTCCACGCCCAAAATCTGGTCCCCAATTTCAAGTTTGTGCACCACGTCCAGGCCGCCCACCACTTGCGCGAAGATGGGGTAGCGGCCATCCAGGTGCGGCGTGGGCGTGTGGGTGATGAAGAACTGACAGCTCTCGGTGTCCTTGCCGGCCGAGGCCAGGCCCACGCTGCCCTCCTGGTAGCGCAGGTCGCCAAACTCGGAGCGCAGGTTGTAGGGGGCGCTGCCGTTGCCATCGCCGCGCGGGTCGCCGCCCTGGGCCACAAAATTGGGCACCACGCGGTGGAAATACAGGTTGTCGTAGAAATGCTGGCCAATGAGCGTCACGAAGCTGGCCACCGCGCCGGGCGCTTCGTTGGGCTTCAGTTCCAGTAAAATGATGCCCTTGGTGGTGCGTAGCCGCACCTGCTGGCCCAGCGGCACGCCCTGCACCACGGCCCAATCAATGGGGTGCTGCTGGGCCGTGGCCACAGGTGAAGGCGTGGGCTTGGGGGCCTTTTCCAGCTTATCCAGGGCCAGCTGCAGTCCCTGCCAGGCCTCAATTTCGCGGGGCAGCTGCAGCTTAGCTTGGGCCTGGCGCAAGGCCGTGAGGTCGGCGGGCTGGGGTTCGGGGTAGAGCTTGGGGTCGGCCAGGGCCTCGGCGGCGGTACCGAGCTGGGCCACGTCGCCGCTAGCCAGGGCCTGGCGCATGGCCGCGGCAAAATCGGTGTGGCGGCTGGCCGAAAAATCGGCGTTGCGGCGCATGGTGAGCAGCGCGCCCAGCGCGTAGCCCGCCACCACCGGCGACTGGCCCGCCGCAAAGGCCTCGGTGCGCACGAAGTCAAACGCGGCCGGGGCTTCGCTCAGCGCTTCCAGCAAAAAGCCTTTTTCGTACACCGTGGGCGCGGCTGGGTAGCGCTTCTCAATGGTTTCGACCAGGCTGGGCCGGGCGGCTGGGCTGGCATGGTGCACGGCGGCCCGCAGCAGGGCCGCCCGCACGCGGGGCGAGGCTTGCCGGTTGCCATCGGCCAGGGCGGCCAGCAATGGCCCCGACTCGCCTTTGGCGTGGGCCAGCAACCATTCAGCCGCCGTGAGGGCCACGGCGGGCTGGTCGTGGGCCAGGGCTGAGAACACGGCTTTGCGGCTGGCCGAGTAGTTTTCGGGGCCGAAGGGCAGCGCCCGAATAGCAATGAGGCGCACCCGATAATCGGGGTCTTTAGTAGCGAGGCGGGAGAGCACGGCCGCCGGGCCAACCAGCTTTCTGCCCGCAACGGCCGGCGTTTCCATTGCGGCCAGTTTGCC
>JBBQSQ010000205.1:0-7564 GCA_038213745.1 Cytophagales bacterium | reverse complement strand
TTTTGAGGCCCGCGCATATTTGCTCCCCATGAATCTGGCTCTGTTTTTTGACCCGCTGCCGGAAACGCTGACCGAGGCCGCGCCCGCGCCTACCACGCTGGCCGCCTACGCCACCCGCTTCACCGAAACGTTTCCCGACTGGCGCGCCGCCGACCTGGCCCTCATCGGGCTCGATGAATGGCGCGGCAGCGCCGCCGGCCCGCCCAGCCCCCGCCGCCACGGAGCCAACGAAGTGCGGCAGCGCTTCTACCAATTGCAAAAAGGTACCGGCCTGTTGCGGTTAGTTGACCTTGGCAACTTGCGCCCCGGCCTCACGCTGGAGGACACCTACCAGCGCCTGCGCGAAATTATTGGGGCGCTGTTGGAAGAAAACACGGTGCCCATCCTGCTCGGCGGGAGCCAGGACCTGGATTATGGGCAGTTCCTGGCCTACGAGAGCCAGGACCGCGCCATCAGCTTTGCGGTGGTCGATTCCCGGCCTGACATGGCCGAACCAAGCCCCAGCACCCCGGCCGAAGAAAGCCACCTGCGCCGGATGCTGGTGCACGAGCCCAACTTTGTATTCAGCCTGGCCCACCTCGGCCATCAGCAGTACCTCACGCCGCCGGAAGTGCTGGTTGCACTCGAAAAACTGCATTTTGAAACCATGAGCGTGGGCGAAGTCCGGGCCGACCGCCGCATGGCCGAACCGCTGGTGCGCCAGGCCGATTTCATGAGCGTGGACATTGCGGCCATTCGCTGGCAGGATTCGCCGGGCTACTACCCGGCCAACCCGTTTGGGCTGGGCAACGAGGAGGCCACCCAGCTATGCTGGTACGCTGGTCACAACGAGCAGCTTAGCTCCTTCGGCCTCTACGGCTACCGGGCCGATGTGGACCCCAACGGCCTGGCCGCCGCTACGCTGGCCACTATGCTTTGGTATTTTGTCGAAGGCTTTTATCACCGCAAGCCCGAAACCGGCTTCGGCACCTTCCGCTTCCTCACGTACACGGTGGTGCTACCCGGCAACCCCGACAAGCTGGTGTTCTACAAATCGCGCCGCGCCGAAAAATGGTGGATGGAAGTCGAACGCCTCGGCGATAACGCCACCAAGCGCGTGGTGCCGTGCACCTACGAAGATTACCTTAATGCCTCGCAGGGCGACTTGCCGCAGCGCTGGATTCGGTTGCAGGCGTTGCTGAGCTAGGTTTTAGTTGTCAGTTGTTCGTTGTCAGTTATTAGAATCAACCTACTGCTTACTGGAATTACTATGAGCCTGACAACCGACAACGAACAACTGACAACTAAAACCTATACCAAAAACCAGCTCGCGTTGCGCAACGGCCAGGACCGCGACGAAATCTGGGTAGCCTACCAGGGGCAGATTTATGACGTGAGCCGCTCACGCCTCTGGCGGCGCGGCAACCACTACGAGCACTGGGCAGGCCAGGACCTGACCGCCGAGCTGGACAAAGACGCGCCGCACACCGCCAACGTATTCGATAATTTCCCCGTTGTGGGGCAATTGCTGTAGAGCATGCATTAGCTTGTGCACCGTTTAAATTTCCTTTTTTTCCTTGAACAAGCTAACGCATGTTCTACACCCTATGATGACAACCGAAGCACCCTCCGAATTCAACCACCTCGAAACCCTCTCCACCACCGAGCTGCTGGCCGGCATGAACCAGCTCGACCAAACCGTGCCCCAAACCGTGGCCAGGGCCCTGCCCCAGATTGAGCGGCTGGTAGAAGCCACCGTGGCCCGGCTGCGTGCCGGCGGGCGGCTGTTCTACATCGGGGCGGGCACCAGCGGGCGGTTGGGCGTGGTCGATGCCTCGGAGTGCCCGCCCACGTTCGGGGTGCCAGCCGAGATGGTCGTCGGCCTCATGGCGGGCGGCGATGGCGCTATTCGGGTGGCCGTTGAAGGGGCCGAAGACGATGCCGAACAGGCCTGGAAAGACCTTGAGGCTCATAACGTCAGCCCCAAAGACGTGCTGGTAGGCATTGCCGCATCGGGCCGCACGCCCTATGTTATCGGTGGGCTACAGCGGGCGCGGGCGGCGGGCCTGGCCACCGGCTGCGTGGTGTGCAACGCCGGCTCGGCGGTGGCGGCGGCGGCCGAGTTCCCGGTGGAAGTGGTGACGGGGCCAGAGTTCATCACCGGTAGCACGCGCCTCAAGGCCGGCTCGGCCCAGAAAATGGTGCTCAATATGCTCACCACGGCCACCTTCATCCGCCTGGGTTACGTGCGAGGCAACAAGATGGTCGACATGAAACTCTCCAACGTGAAGCTGGTGGACCGCGGCGAACGCATGCTGATGGACGAGCTTGGCGTTGCGCAAGCCGAGGCGGCGGTTTTGCTGAAGCAGCACGGCAGCGTGCGGGCAGCGCTAGAGGCTGCCAAGCAGTAGCACATGCTTTCGCTTGTGCCTCACGGGCTTACTTTTTCATCCGAACGATTCGGGATTTTTGGCGTTTCTAGGGAGGCACAGGCTAAAACACGTGCTACATCGCCCCATGCACACCATCGAGCCGCATTATAATTGGATTGAGCAATATTCGGCCTCCGAAGACCCCCGCTCGCCGCTCTTCGAAGCCGAAAACAGCCTTGATACTTATACCAACACCATCTACGGCTACTACATCCATCCGCAGTGGGACAGCCTGGGGTCGGAAACGCTGTTCTTCAAAATCCTCTTCGCTGACTACGAAATCGGCATCGCCGTGCTCGAATTTATCGGCGAGTGGAACGATGCCATCGAAAACGACATCATGGCATTAAAGCGCAACATTGTGGATATTCTGGTGCACGAGGGCATCCGCAAGTTCATTCTCATCGGCGAAAACGTATTCAATTTCCACGGTTCCGACGACGATTATTACGAGGAATGGTACGAGGACGTGGAGGATGGCTGGATTGCGGGCGTAAACTTCCAGGAGCACGTGCTACGCGAGATGAAGCAGTATAATGTGGATAACTACGTGAATTTTGGTGGTCAGCTCGACGACCTGCCTTGGCGCACCTACGAGCCGCGCCGCCTGTTCGAAGTAGTGGACGGCCTGCTGAACCGCCGCCTGGGAGCCCCCGAAACTGCCCTGTAAACCGTAACTCTAACCCACAAAAAAGCCTCTCCGTTACCGGAGAGGCTTTTTTATTGCATTAAGCAGTAAGAATTACTTCTTAACTTCTTCAGCGGGGGTTTCCATAGCAGGAGCCATTTTGTCGGCGTTGTCCTGGATGGCTTCGCCTTTGGCATCAGCCGAGTCACGTACCATGTCAGCCTTGTCTTCCATGGCATCAGCTTTGGCTTCGCCAGCGTCTTTTACGTTTTCGCCAACTTGCTCTTGGGCTTCCTCTTTCTTGCTTTCGCACGAAGTGAAAGTGAACGAACCGAGGGCCAGGGCGAGGAACAATACTTTTTTCATCTTGGGGTTTGTTTTAAAATGTGGTTGATTTTCAAGCAACTTCCGAAGCTTTAGCCGATGCTTAGCTTCAAATTCGGGGCTTTATACCGCTACTTAAAGAAGGTAACCCGCTGCTGGAAAAAAATTATGAAGAATTTATGAGGAATGCTTGGCCTACCATGCTGAGCACAGTCGAAGTATTTCTACTGAGGGAGTAAATAATTACCTGCGCGGAAGAGATGCTTCGGCTGCGCTCAGCATAAAGTTCTACCCCGTTTACTTTTTGCGGAACAGGATGCCGATGGGCACACCCGTGAAGTCGAAATGCTCGCGCATCCGGTTTTCGAGGTAGCGCACGTAGTTGGTCTGCACGTACTGCGGCAGGTTGGCGAAGAAGGCGAACACGGGGTTGTGCGTGGGCAGCTGCGTCACGTATTTGATGCGAATCATCTTGCCTTTAAGGGCGGGCGGGCCGTACTTCTCAATCTCCTTCAGCATGATGTCGTTCAGCTGCGAGGTCGGGATTTTGCGGCGCTTGTTGTGGTACACTTCAATGGCCGTTTCGATGGCCTTGTGCACGCGCTGCTTGTTCAGCACCGAAATAAACACGACCGGGATGTAGGCAATCGGCGCAATCTTCTCCAGAATTTTGGCCTCGAACTCCTTGGAAGTATTGGTTTCCTTATTCTCCACCAAGTCCCACTTGTTCACCAGAATCACGATGCCCTTGCGGTTTTTGTCGGCCAGGGTAATGATGTTCACGTCCTGGGCTTCGATGCCGCGGCTGGCGTCGAGCATTACGATGCAGACGTCGCACTCTTCCAGGGCGCGCAGGCTGCGCATGTTGGCATAGAATTCCACGTCCTCGCTCACCTTGGCCTTGCGGCGCAAACCGGCCGTGTCCACCAGGATAAACTCCTTACCGAAGGCGTTGTAGCGGGCCGAAATGGAGTCGCGGGTGGTGCCGGCAATTTCGGTTACGATGCTGCGGTCTTCGCCGAGCAGCAGGTTCACGAGGCTGGATTTGCCCACGTTGGGGCGGCCCACCACCGCAATGCGCGGAATTTCCGACTCCGGCTCTTCCTCGCCCGGGTCTTCAAAGTTAGCCACCACGGCATCCAGCAATTCGCCGGTACCGTGGCCGTTGGCGCTGCTGATAGCGTAGATTTCGCCGTCGCCCAGGCCCAGCGAGTAGAACTCGCCCACGCCGTTGGCGCGCAGGTTAGTATCGGCCTTGTTGGCCACCATGTAGATGGGCTTTTTGCTGATGTAGCGGCGCAATACGTGCGCAAACTCCTCATCGAGGCCGTGCACGCCGGCTTCGGCATCCACCATGAACAGGATGACGTCGGCCTCTTCAATGGCCAGCTTCACCTGCTTGTTGATTTCGCCTTCGAAAATATCTTCCGAATTGTGCACGTAGCCGCCCGTATCAATCACGGTGAAGTTCTTGCCAATCCAGTCGCCGTAGCCGTAGTGGCGGTCGCGGGTGACGCCGCTCTCGTTGTCCATGATGGCCTTGCGCTGGCCCACGAGGCGGTTGAATAGCGTGGATTTGCCCACGTTGGGCCGCCCAACAATGGCGACCGTGTTTTGCTTTGACATGATGTGTGGCCCCAGCCGCCGACCCGACCTAGATTCGGCAGTGCCCGGGGTATTTTAAAGTGAGGTCGGTAGGGGCGCGTTGCACGCGCCCGTTCGTTGAACAATGGTGTTATTCGGTGGTATGTTGAAGAGCGTCCGAGTCCAGGTGGTGAGGCGCAAAGCAGGCGGTTCCGGCGGGCGCGTTCAACGCGCCCCTACTGGTAGCCGAACCGGCTCAGCGCTTTGGGGTCGGTGCGCCAGTTCTCGTTCACTTTCACATACATTTCCAGGAAGACTTTCTTCTGGAAAAACTTCTCCATTTCCTCACGGGCCCAAGTGCCTACTTTTTTCAGCGCCTCGCCGCCCTGGCCGATGACGATGCCTTTCTGGGAGTTGCGCTCGACGTAGATGATGCCGCGAATCCGGATGATATCCTGCTCTTCCTTAAACTCTTCGATAACAACTTCGCAGCTATAGGGAATTTCTTTCTTGTAGAGCTTGAAGATTTTCTCGCGCACCATTTCGGCAGCGAAGAAGCGCTCGGGCTTGTCGGTGAGCTCATCCTTCGGGTAGTAGGGCGGGTGAATGGGCAGGCGTTCCATCACCAGCTGCAACACGCCCTCGGTGCCGAACTGCTTGAGGGCCGAAATAGGCAGCACCTCGGCGGCGTCGGGGAGCTGCTCTTTCCAGTAGGCCAGCTTGGCTTCCACTTCTTCCTGGTTGGCCTGGTCGATTTTATTAACCAGCAGGATGATGGGCGTGTCCGTCATTTTGCGCAGGCGCTCCACTACGGGCTCCTCATCGTGCTTCTCGTAAATGTCGGTTACGAAGAGCACCACGTCGGCGTCTTCTAAGGACGAGTACACGAACGACATCATGGCGTTGTGCAGCTCGTACTTGGGCTGGATGATGCCGGGGGTATCGGAATAAATCAGCTGAAAATCATCGCCGTTGAGGATGCCCAGGATGCGGTGGCGCGTGGTCTGGGCCTTGCTCGTGACGATGCTGAGCCGCTCGCCCACCAGCGCATTCATGAGCGTGGACTTGCCCACGTTGGGCTTGCCGATGATGCTCACGAAGCCGGCGCGGTGGGGTTTAGTTTCGGGGTTCACGAGGGATGGGTTTGATAATCAGGGCCGCAAAGGTACGGATTTTGCAGGGTAAAAGCTACGGCCGCCCCAAGCAAGGTGCTTGGCCGTGCGCGCCCGCCCTGCCGGCTCACGGCGCTGGCCTCGGCTCGGCCAGCATTTTATCCTCCCCCGGCGGGCCAAACCAAGCCGGTGCCCAACTGGTTGCTTAACTACCCGCCCGCAGTCCGCGCGTTGCGGTTGACCTTTGCCCCAATGAACACCCTCACTCCTGCTGCTGAAACGGCGGCTGCGCCGACCCCGGCCGCTGCGGCCGCCACCATTACCGCGCGCCGCATCGGCGTGCTGCTCGTGAATCTTGGCACGCCCGACTCGCCCAACACGCCCGACGTGCGCCGCTACCTCAACGAATTCCTCACCGATGGCCGCGTGGTGGACATGCCGGCCGCTATTCGCTACCCGCTGTTTCAGGGGCTGGTCGTGCCGTTGCGGGCTCCCAAATCGGCGAAGATTTACAAGGAGCTGTGGACTGACCGGGGCTCGCCCCTGCTCTTCCACGGGCTCGATTTGCAGGAGAAAGTGCAGGCCGAGCTGGGTGAGGGCTACGTGGTGGCCTTCGGGATGCGCTACCAGAAGCCCAGCGTGGAGAAGGCGCTGGAGGAGCTGCGGGCGGCCAACGTGGAGCGCATCATTGTGCTGCCGCTGTTTCCGCAGTACGCGTCGGCCAGCACGGGTTCGGTGCAGGAGAAGGTGATGGACATCGTGAAAGACTGGTGGGTGGTGCCCAGCATCAGCTTTATCAGCCAGTTTGCCACCGACCCGGGCTTCATCGCCACCATCGTGGCGCGGGGCCGGGCCGAAATGGAGAAGCAGCACTACGACCACGTTGTATTCAGCTACCACGGCATCCCGGAGCGCCACGTCAAGAAGGGCGACCCAACCAACTACTGCCGCTTCGGCAGTTGCTGCGATACGCTCACGCCCGAAAACCAGTATTGCTACCGCGCCCAGTGCTTCGCCACATCGCGCCTGGTGGCGGCGGGTCTCGGCCTGCAGCCTGAGCAGTACACGGTAGCTTTCCAGAGCCGCCTGCAAAGCCGCCTGCGCGACCCCTGGCTCCAACCCTACACCGATGAGGTATTGAAAGAGTTTCCCGCCAAGGGCATCAAAAATGTGCTGGCTTTCAGCCCCGCTTTCGTGGCCGACTGCCTGGAAACGACCATTGAAGTGGGCGAAGAGTTCAAGGAGCTATTCGAAGAAGCCGGCGGTAGCCACTGGCAGCTGGTGCCCTCGCTGAACTCGGAGCCGCAGTGGGTAGATGCCGTGGCCAACATGATTAGAAGGAACTAACGCCGCGCAGCAGGTCGGGTGTTCACTACCAGGTGCAGGCCGACCTGCGCTACGAATGGGTTGACGCTGTTGAGACGAGCGGAAGGCCCCAGAAAACCCTGGACGCCCAGGCTGCTTGAAAGCGCCAACCAGCGCTGCAACTGCCAGCTCATCATGAA
>JBBQSQ010000204.1:0-7612 GCA_038213745.1 Cytophagales bacterium | reverse complement strand
GCCTTGCCGACCGGGGCCAAGGTGCGCACGGCCGTGTTCAGCCAGC
The DNA here is from genome assembly GCA_038213745.1 of Cytophagales bacterium. Lineage (GTDB taxonomy): Bacteria > Bacteroidota > Bacteroidia > Cytophagales > Hymenobacteraceae > Hymenobacter. The sequence goes on along the minus strand of JBBQSQ010000204.1, from coordinate 7,566 downwards.
AGCACCACGGCGGCCTCCTCACCCACCCCGAAGTATTTCAGTACCTGAAGCAGTGGGCTTAATGCCTGCTGTTAGGCAGGCACTTCTTGCGCTAGGTATTTCAATTAAATAGTCAGTCATAAGTAATCAGTAGTCAGACCCTGATTAAAAATCTGATAGACAATGTTTTTTGGTTCGACTACTGACTACTTACTTCTGAATACCTACTTAAACAGTTGCTTATCGGGTAGTTGAGCCAGTGGTAGTGCCGGAGGTAGTACCCGTCGTCGTACCGCTGGTGGTGCCCGTGGTGGTGCCCGTGGTGGTGGTACCAGTTGTGGTGCCCATGCTACCCGTGGTGGTACCCGTGGTGGTGGCACCAGTCGTGGTGCCCATGGTACCCGTTGTGGTGCCCGCGGTGGTGGCACCAGTTGTGGTGCCCATAGTGCCAGTTGTGGTGGTGCCATCCGTGGTGCTGCCCGAAGTGGAACCGCTGGTAGAACCAGCATTTTCGGAAGTAGTGCAGGCACTAAAAACGGTGAGCGACGCGCACAACAGGGTGCCAGTCAATCCAAAAAGCCATTTGCGTTTCATAGGGTTGGGGAAAGGTGAGAGGAAAAAAACGTAGCAAATTCTGTAATTACCCGGCCGTCAGCCGCGCAATTTTTCTGTGTTTGTAATTGAAAGATACGTAATTATTTTTCGGTCTTTGTACGGACCGCCAAGCACTTAGCGTGGAGGAGCGCAGTCGCACAGCACTTCTCGCACGGGCTTGGCAACCCGGTAGTCGGGCAGTGATACTTCCTTCATATAAATGATGGAAAGGTGCTGCAAAGGCGCGTGGGCCGGGTTTTCGTGCCAAATGCGGAGCAGGTAGTTGCAGTAGTAAGGCCGCATCCAGGCGTTGCTCACGAAGAGGTAATTCTCGGAATACTTGCGCCACCGGTCGTTTTTGAACAGCGCCACCACCGAGGCGGGCTTGCCGTAGCGCACGGGCGCGCCGGCCCGGTTCAGGTCGAGCACCGCGCCCTTGGTGGTGGTGGCTTCGAGAATGTACCAGCCGTCGTCCTTGAACACGGTGGGCGCAAACATGCCCCAGTGCTGGTCGACCCGAAACAGGTAGCCGAACCAGCGCATCGGCTCCGACATCAGCCCGCCGGCGGGGCGCAGCACGGCCACGTCGTCGAGGTTCCACCAGCACACGTAGGCCAGCACCGCGACTACGAGGGTTTCGCGGGTGGCGCGGACCAGCCGCCGGCTCCCGGCCGAGGGCTCCCAGGTGCGCTCCAGGCGCAGGCGCCAGGGCGCTTGCCAGGCGGGCAAGCGGGGCCGCCAGCGGCGGGCCCGTTCGGCGTGGGGCAGCACCCGATGCGCCAGCCAGGCCATGGCCACGGGCGGCAGCAGGCCCAGCACCGAGGCCATGTTTATCAGGAAAAACAACCCGACGTAGAGCGTGAGGCCAATGCCCAGGTGAAACCCGAACAGGACGCCCACCACCAGCAGCCGCCACCAGGCCACGCCCACCGGCAAAAACAGCGCAAACGGCAGCAGCAATTCGGTGTAGTACGCGCCGAAGGTCAGGAAGCGCAGCAGGTCGGGGTGCGGGTAGAGCAAACGCCCAACGGGCAGCACCACTTGGTCGAGGCTGAATGCGTAGTAGAGCGCCGTGCCGGTTTGGGTCCATTCGGGGCCGTTTTTGAGCAGGGCGGTGCACCAATACAGCAAGGCCAGCTGCACGATGTAGGCCACGGTGGCCGCGCTGAAGTAGTCCAGCCGAGCCGGGGCCGGCCGCTGGCGCGCATCCCAGGACCAGACCCGGCCCCAGGGCAGGAAGAAGCCCCAAAACAGCAGCATCCGCAGCAAGTCGTCGCCGCCCTGGCCGATAAACACGTTGCGGTTTTGCAGCGAAACCAGCAGCAGCCACGAGGCCGCCGTGGCCAGCCGCGTGTGGTAACCGGCCAGCAGCGCCACCGCCAGCCCGGCGGCCAGCGCAAATAACAGGGCCTGCGCCTGCCACAGCCCACTGGCCGCGTGCAGGGAAAACTGATAGGGCGTCCAGCCGTGCTCAAAGATGGCGGGCATGGGCAGCACGCCCATGTTGGCGTAGTGGGCTTCCAGGTCGGTGCTGCGAATGGCCAGGTCGAGCAGCACCACTACCGCCGTGGCCATGCGCAGCAAGGCCAGCGCCCGCAAATCGAGCACAAAAGGCCGGCGCAGCACGCCCCAAAAACCCGTGGGGCCGGGCGCGGGTTGAGCATCCGTGAGCAGGGGCGCGGGCGCGGGCGGCACTACTTGGTTCATATCGGCTGATGGACTGCGGGCGCATGGCCAGCCGTTACTTAACGAGCAGTTGGCGTATTGCGTTAACATTGGGCCCGGCCCGGCCGTTTAGTACCGCGGCCACCATCCAGCTTCCCGCCGCCAGCCATGACTGATTCTACTCCCGCTACTATTCTGTTCGACGGCGTGTGCAACCTCTGCAACGGCTTCGTGCAGTTCGTAATTCGGCAGGACCCGGCCGGCCGCTTCCGCTTCGCGGCCCTGCAAAGCGCGGCCGGGCAGGCGGTGCTCAAAGCCCACGGCCTGGATGCGGCCACCCTTGCCGCCGAGCCCGATTCGGTGCTGTTGGAGCTCGATGGCCACTTGTATTCGCACTCCGACGCCGTGCTGCGCATTGCCCGCGCCCTGGGCGGGCCGTGGCGGCTGCTGCTGGCGGGCTACGTGCTGCCCCGCGCCTGGCGCGATGCGGCTTACCGCTTCGTGGCCCGGCACCGCTACCGCTGGTTTGGGCGGCAGCAGAGCTGCATGCTGCCCACGCCCGGGCTGCGGGCGCGGTTTCTGTAGGGAATGGGGCGTTTTTCATCATTCCAATACGCAGTTAAACAAATGACACAAAACCGTTATTAATATTCCCTGAATCATATTTAAGGCGAACTTATTGAGACTTTGCGGGGATATAACGAAGTGCAGATGCCCCACTGGGCGGAGGCTTTGACGGAGTGCTGGCCCTGCCGGCCCCTGCTGCCCCGGTGTCCGGCACCTGCCTTTTGCCTGCTTCCCTGCTATGACGAAACGGTATCCTGTTGCTTCCCTGCTGCTCGCCCTGGCCCTGGCCCCGGCGGCCCGCGCCCAAACGCCCACCGCGCTGTGGCAGCCCGCCGCCGCCCCGCCGGCCCGCGGCGGGGCCAAGCCCGAAGCCGGCCGCTGGTTTGTCCTCGATGCCGCCCAGCTTGCCGCCCGCCTGGCCCCGGCTCCGCCCGAAACCCGCCCGCAGGAGGCCGTGGTGCTGGAGCTGCCCTACCCCGACGGCCGCCTGCACCGCTTCGCCCTTACGCACGTGCCAGTGCTGGCCCCCGCCCTAGCGGCCCGCTACCCCGAAATTCAGACCTACGCCGGCCACGGCCTCGACGAGCCCACGGCCACCGTGCGCCTCGAAACCGACCCGGCCGGCCTGCACGCCCAAGTGCTCGGGCCCAGCGGCGAGGCCGTAGCCCTGGCCCCCGACCCGGCGGCCCCCGGCCGCTACCGCAGCCAGCCCGGTATTCCGCCGGCTTTCAGCTGCCAGGCCCTGACGGTGCCCGGCTCGGCGGCCCGTTCGTTGTCGGGGACGGGGGCGGCCCCGCCAGCCCCTTACGGCAGCCAGCTGCGCACGCTACGCCTGGCCCTGGCCGCTACCGGCGAATACACGCAGCAGCTGGGCGGCGGCACCGTGAGCGGCACACTCGCCAGCATGGCCACGCTGGTGAACGCGCTCAACGCCGTCTACGAGCGCGAACTAGCACTGCGGCTGCAGCTGGTGGCCAACAACAACCTGCTGATTTACACCAACCCCGCCACCGACCCCTACAACAACGCCGACCCCAGCACCATGGTTGATAAAAGCCGCGCCTCTATCAACACCGTGATTGGCAGCGATAACTACGACATCGGGCACGTGCTGGGCTACTTGGCTGGGGGCTTCTCCGGCGTAGCCTACATTGGCGTGACGTGCCTCAGCGATTTCAAGGGTGGCGGGGCATCCACCGGGGCCTCTCCCAGCCTGATGGCCGAGGTGGTGACGCATGAGATTGGCCACCAGCTGGGCTCAGCCCACACCTTCAACGGCGACAAGGGCAACTGCGACGGTGGCAGGCGCAGCGCCACCACAGCTTACGAGCCCGGCGCGGGCAACACCATTATGTCGTACGACTCGCGCTGCGCGCCCGACAACGTGGGGGACGGCATCAATTACTTCCACGCGGGCAGCCTCAGCGCCATTATTACCGACCTGGGGAATGCTTGCGGCACATTCTCCGCAACCGGCAACCAACCGCCCAGCCTCACCGTGCCCGCCAGCAACACCTACACCATTCCGGTGGGCACGCCCTTCGCCCTGAGCGGCAGCGGCACCGACCCCAACGGCGACGCCCTCACCTACTCCTGGGAGGAGCTGGATGTGGGCGATGCCTCGGGCCTGGCCGGGGCCCCGACCGATGCGTCGGCCCCGCCGCTGTTTCGCAGCTTTGCGCCGGTGGCCAGCCCCACGCGCACCTTCCCGTCGCTCGCCAACATCCTCAGCGGCACCGCCTCAACCAGCGAGCAGCTGCCGCAGGTGGCCCGCCCGCTCAACTTCCGCCTCACGGCCCGCGACAACCGCGGCGGCGTGGCCGGGGCCAACGTGACGCTGGCCGTGGCCGCCGCCGGCCCTTTCGCCGTCACGGCCCCCAGCGCCGCCCTCACGGCCGTGCCGGGCAGCAGCTACGCCCTCACCTGGAGCGTGCTGGGCACCAACCAGGCCCCGGTGAGCTGCGCCAACGTGCAGGTGCTGTTTTCGAGCGATGGCGGCCTCACCTTCCCCACGGTACTGCTGGCCAGCACCCCCAACGATGGCGCGGCCAACGTGCGCCTGCCCAGCACCACTACCACCCTGGGCCGCCTGAAAATCCAGGCCCTGGGCAACGTGTTTTTTGCCATCAACAACGCCAACATCACCCTCGCCGGCACGCCGCTGCCCGTCGAGCTGGCCGCCTTTAGTGCCGAGGCCCGCGGCCCCGTTGCCCACTTGGCCTGGACCACCGCCACGGAAACGAACAACGCCGGCTTCGAGGTCGAAGCCTCCGCCGATGGCAGCGCCTTCCGCCGCCTGGGCTGGGTAGCCGGCCAGGGCAGCAGCAGCGCCGCGCGCGCCTATCGGTTCGACGACGGCACTTTTGCTACGGCCACGGGCCCGCAGGTGTACTACCGGCTGCGCCAGCTCGACACCGACGGCACGGCCACGTTCTCGCCGGTGCGCACGGTGGCCGTGCCCGCTGGCCGCCTCGCCCAGCTACAGCTGTGGCCCAACCCGGCCCGCGGCACGGTAGCAGTGGGCGGCGTGGCCCCCGGCCAGGCGGTGCAGCTGCTCGACCTCACCGGCCGGGTGCTGCTCAGCGCCGCGGTGCCCGCCAAAGGCCCCCTGCAGCTGGCGCTGCCCGCTGGCCTTGCCCCCGGCGTGTACCTGGTGCGCAGCGGCAGCCAGACCCGCCGCCTGGCCGTGGAGTAAGAGGGAAGGGAATAAGACGGTCATGCTTCGACTGCGGCTGCGCCTCCGCTCAGCATGACCATCTTATTCCCTTCGCCGCCGGCGCAGCTCGGTCTCGTATACGCGCCGGCCCAGGTCGCGCAGAAAGGGAAAGCCGATGGCGTCGTACTCGTACTTGTCGTCGTTCAGCACGCCGTTGGCATTCACGTAGAGCACGGCGCTGAGCAGGAACTCGACCCCGTGGGCCTCGTCCTGGATGTAGGCGTTGTCGATGAGGAAGCCGTAGGCCTGGCCAATTTTGTTGAATACGCGCACACCCGGCGGCAAGGGCGCAATGCCGCCCCCGCCCAACAGAAACTTGACGTAGGTATCCGGGTAGTGCGCGGGGTCGTAGCGCGGGTGCGGGCTTTCGCGCGGCAGCTCCGACAGCGCCGCCCGCAGCCGGGCGTAGTCGTCGGGCGCGAGGTGCAGGCGGCGGGCCGGGGCCACGGTTTCAGGGAATAGAATGGTGCGGAGCAGCCGCTGCTGGTCGGGCAGCGAAAAGGCGTTTTTCTGGCTGAAATCCATCGGGCCCGGCACCAGTTGGTCGCCTTTAAGGTAGCCCTGGCCGATGGCTTCGCCCCGCAGGCCCAGCCGGGGCCAGGGGCCGGCGTAGTAGCCGGCCGGCTGCTCATAGAGCCGCTGCACCGCCGCGGCGGTATCGGCGAAAAAGCGCACGGGGTTGGTGTGGCGGCTGCCGGGCTCCTGGTCGCCCACCGACAGGCGGTGCTGCAAGCGGCTGTGGTGCAGGCCCAGGCGGGCCAGCTCGCGGTTCAGCTCCCCGGGGCCGACGAATTCATACAAGCGGTTGAAGGCGTCGTTATCGCTCACAATTAGCGCCTTGCGCACGTAGTTACCCACGGTGGGCCGCCCCCCGGCGGCCGTGCTATCGCGCCGCACCACCGTCTGGCCGGCAAAGGCCGAATCAGTGAGCATGGGCGAGTCGGGCCCCAGGCCGGGGTGCAGCGCGTTCAAGGCCCGCAGCTTCTGCAAGGCCAGCGCCGCGGCCGCCAGCTTCACGGTGCTGGCCGGGTAGAAATAGGCGCGGGGCCGTAGCCGGTAGCCATAAGACTTGAAGTGCGGCCGCCCGGCCGCATCGCGCCGGATGCGGGTGTAGAGGATTTGCAGGCGGTACTGGTCGGGCCGGCGCAGCACCTGCGCCAGCCCGGCGGTGTCGTGGCGTAGCACCTGCCGCAGGGGGTTGGCCAGGCCTTGCGCCGCTACCGGCCCCTGGCCCGCCAGCAGGCCCAGGCCCAATATCAGGTACTTCGCGGAGGGCTGCCAAAACGCCATGTCGCAAATATAGCCGCCCCTCGGGCCGCCCAATGGGCCGGCAGGAAAGCATTGGTCGCAATTGTATTCATAATTTACTATATTAGCAATGGCAAATTCTTTGCGCAGACTCCAGCGGCCGGTGCCCCGCCTGGCACCGGCCGCTGGCTTCAGGCCACCTTCTTCCCCAATTTCCTATGAAAACCTTACTAGGCGCGCTACGCGCCGCGCTGGCCGGGGCTACCCTGCTGCTGGCCGCCCCGGCTCCGGCCCAAACCATCCCCAATGGCAACCTCGATACCTGGGTCACGCGCAATGGCGTGGAGTCGCCCGCCAACTGGCTGACGACCGACGACCTGCTGGGGGGCATTTTGCGCACGGGCACGGTGGTGAAGACGAACGTGACGCACGCGGGACCCTTTGCCGCGCAGCTGCAAACCGTGAGCCTGCCGGGCGTTGGGGCCGTGCCGGGCATTCTGATTCTGGGCAATTCCATTCGTCAGAGCGCCAGCCTGCCGGGCGGCTTGCCCTTCACGGCCCGGCCGCGCAGTCTGCAGTTTTATTACCAGCTACAGGGCAGCCAGGCCATCGCCGATTCGGCCGCGATGGTGGTGATACTCACGCGCCGCGTGAATGGCGCAACGACGCTGGTGGCAGGCGGCTCCTATGATTTTCCGGCCCTGGCCAGCAGCTACACGCTGGTCACGGTGCCCTTGCAGTACGCCTCGACCCTGGCCCCCGATTCGGTTTCCATGGTTTTTTTCTCGGGCAATACC
>JBBQSQ010000203.1:0-7805 GCA_038213745.1 Cytophagales bacterium | reverse complement strand
GTCGAGCGAAAGTGAGCCGGTGCTGATGCTCGGAATGTCGCCTACTTTGTTGTCGGAGAGCTTCATCACGGTGCCTTTGCCGTAGGCCTTGTCCAGCTTATCCAGGGTGAGCTGGAGGGCTTTCATTTTTTCGGCGGCGGTGTTCACTTCGCCTTTTTCAGCCTTTTCAACTTTATCGGCCTTGGGAGCCGCTTTGGTAGCTAGGGCCATGTGGGGGGATTTAAAAAAAACGGGTTAGGTTTGGTAAAGTTAACGGTTTTGGCCGGGTCGCAATCGAATAAATCTATTCCTTGGTAAAAGCCCTGATTGGGCGGTTTTACGACGGCTTTTTCTAACACAGTGCTCAATGGTTTGGTGCCATTGAAAGGGGAAATATATGGGGAATTATCTAAAAATATTAGTTGGCCTTGTGGTTGTGCTAATTAGGGTGGGAGAAGCACGGGCGCAGTTGGATAATCGGGCGTTTATTCGTCCATATGACATTAAAAAAAATCCCGAGCCCGAGGAAGAAGTTCCAACCAACAAAGCGGATTCTGCCAAAGCAGAAATTCGGATGCGAATTCAAGCAGACGCGCGCTATGTGCGGGCATTGAACGAGGAAGGCCACACGGGCGAGTTACGGTTGTCGCTTAATGCTTTCACTTTTTTCAAAGACAACGAATACTTCAACAAGATTGTGGACGGCTACACGCTGTTCGGCACGCAGCTTAACCCGCAACTGGTTTATTATCCTGCTAACAATCTGCGCCTTGAAGCTGGCATCCTGCTCTGGAAAGACTTCGGTAACCCGTATCTGAAGCAGGCGCGGCCTACCTACCGCGCCACTTGGACCACGGGGCACCATCAATTCATTCTGGGTAATATCCGCCCAAATCTCAACCACAATTATATTGAGCCGCTCTTCAATTTCGAACGGGTGATGCTGAACCCATTGGAAGAGGGCTTGCAGTACCGCTACCTGGGCGACCGGCTGTTTGTGGATTTTTGGGTGGACTGGCAGCGGCAGCAGTACCGCTACAGCGACTACCAAGAGGAAATAGCGGGCGGCCTGAGCAGCAGCTATACCTTAAGTGACCAGTACCGGGACTGGCAGGTTTCTGTGCCATTTCAATTTACGGCCATTCACCACGGCGGGCAGATTGATACACTCGATAAGCCGTTGCAAACCTTGTTTAATGAAGCTATCGGAATTGAGGCTCGCCGCTCGTTCGGCAATTCCAAAATTCAGGCGCTGCGCTTCAATGGCTATGTGCTCGGCTTTCAGGATAACTCTCCTACCCAAGGTCAGAATCCTTTCAAGTACGGCAATGGCCTATACCTGAACACCACCCTCGAAACTCGCTACGCCGATGTGATGCTGAGCTACTGGCAAGGCTCGCGCTTCATCGCGCCGCTGGGGGGCGACTTGTACCAGAGCGCCTCGCGCACGGTGTCGAACCCGGAGTTTTTGGACCGCCAGCGGAAGATTCTGCTAGTGCGGCTGCTGCGTGACTTCCGCATCTCGGACGCGGCTGCCCTCACAGCGCGCGTGGAGCCGCTGTATGATTTCAATGCTAAGCTGCTGGATTTCTCGTTTGGCGTGTACCTAAATTTTCGGCAGGAGTGGCTGTTGGGCAACGTGGGCCGGCGGGTGCGCGTGGGGCAATAGGGCCTTGCAGCACCTTCCTCAGCTTGTGCCCGGCAGCCGATGCACGGGCTCAAGCAGGGGCTACGAGGTCCGCGTGAGCCAGAAGCGGCGGATGTGGGCCAGCGAATCCGAATTGCGGAACCAGAGGGGCCGCTTGGGTGGCGGCTCGGGCTGGAAACCTACGGCCCGCGCTACGGCCTGGCCCCGCACGTTGTCGGCGTAGCAGCGCACGAGCAGGCGCTGGCTGCCCACGCAATCGAGCCCAAATGCGGCGATGGCCTGCAACGCTTCGCGGGCAAAGCCCTGGCCTTCGGCGGCGGCAGCCAGGTAGTAGCCGATTTCGGCCTGGCCCTTTTGCTGGGGCATCAGGCAGATATCGCCGAGGTAGGTGGCCGTGGCCCGGTGCCAGATGCCAAAAACATAGAAGCGGCCGGTGCGCCAGTCATCGGCGAAAGCCTGCAGGGCCGCGTGGGCATCGGTGGGCACGCGCAGGGCCCGGAGGCGGTCGGGGAAGGAAGCGTGAAACCGCAGCCGGTCAGCATCGAGCAGCAGGAAAAAGGCATCGGCATCGGCCGGTTCGTAGGGACGCAGGCAGAGGCGGGCGGTGTGCAGAGGGTCGCGGGGCAGCATAGCGTCGGATGGTACGGCAAATGCGCCGCTACGGTGGGGGAAGACGAGACGAGCCGAAAAACAAAAAGCCGTCCCTGGGCCCAGGGACGGCTTTTCTAAGCAGGGCAACCGGTTATTTGTTCACGCCTACGTACTGGTTGGGGCTGCCCAGCGACTGCTGGGTGCGCATCACGTTCACCTGCCGGGCTGCTTCGTTGAAGAATTCCAGCCGGCGAATGAGCATTTCCTTGGCCAATACGCGGCCTTCGGGCGTGCGCATGGTGGCGCGCTTGTCGGCCAGCACGTGCTGCATGGCGGCCAGGGTCTGACCCTCGTGCTTCATGAACTGCTGCTGAAACTCGGCTAGCCGGGCCACGCCGGTGGCCGTGAGGGCAAAGTTTTCGCCAGCGGCTTGGTTCAGCACTTCGCACAGCACGTAAACCTCAATGGGCAGGCTGGTTTCGAGCGCCGTGGTGCGCAGGTCCAGTCCAGCGGCCAGGGCGTCGAGGATGATGCGCACATTGCGCTCAAATTGCTGATAGTAGGCTTGGGCTTCCAACTTTGTTGAGTTATGAGTTAAAAGTTATGAATGATGAGTTGAAAGCTCGTCAGCGAAAGCCAACTCATAACTTTTAACTCATAATTCATAACTCAAAGGAGTTCTTTAACAATCTGTTCCACGCCGATACCTTCGGCTTCGGCTTTGAAGTTGCGCACGAGGCGGTGGCGCAAGATGGGCACGGCCACGGCGCGCACATCCTCAATGTCGGGCGAATACTTGCCGTTGAGCAGGGCATTGCATTTGGCTCCCACGATGAGGTGCTGCGAGGCGCGCGGGCCGGCACCCCATTCCAGCAGTTGGGTGGCGCGGGGGGCAGCGCGTTCGGTGGCGGGGCGGGTTTTGTGCACGAGGCTCACGGCGTATTCAATCACGTTATCGGCCACCGGTACGCGGCGCACCAGCTCCTGAAACGCCTGGATGTCGGCGGCGTGCAGCACCTTATTCACTGTCGGCTTAATGTTGGATGTCGTTTGCTTCACGATGTTCAACTCCTCGGCGTAGCTGGGGTAGCCCAACTCAATGTTGAACATGAACCGGTCGAGCTGCGCTTCGGGCAGGGGGTAGGTGCCTTCCTGCTCGATGGGGTTTTGGGTGGCCAGCACGAAGAACGGACGCGTGAGCGGGTAGCGCTGCCCGGCCACGGTCACGGCGTATTCCTGCATCGATTCCAGGAGGGCCGCCTGGGTTTTGGGCGGCGTACGGTTGATTTCATCGGCCAGAATGATGTTGGCGAAAATCGGACCTTTCACAAAGTGGAAATCCCGCTGCTGGTTCATGGTTTCCGAACCCACAATGTCGGAGGGCATCAAATCGGGCGTGAACTGGATGCGGTTGAACGACAGGTCCAGCGAGTCGGCAATGGTCTGAATCAGCAGGGTTTTGGCCAGGCCGGGCACGCCGACCAGCAAGCTGTGGCCTTGCGAAAACACGGCCGTAAGCACCAGCCGGACCACCTCATCCTGGCCCACGATGACTTTGCCAATTTCCTGGCGCAGCTTCTGGAAGGAGGCGGCCAAGGCATCGGCAGCTTCTTTATCGTTTTGGAATTGAGCCATTCGAGGTAGTTAGGAGGAAGAAAAGCACGTTATGCTCATCTAGCGTTCGCGCAGCCGAAGCAGCTTGCCTGTGGTAGTAAATCAGTCGTTGAAAAGGATTAGTGCCGCACGCGAGATGCTTCGGCTGCGCTCAGCATGACGTTCGTCCTTCGCAAGTTTATCGTTCCGCTACGTCCAATACTTTGCACTGGGCATATTCCGGGTCAATTTCCAGGTACACGCTGCCGCGGTTCTTCAAGAACCACTCGTCGAGCGCCTTGTTCTTTTTATCGTTCAGGGCGGCGGAAGCTATTTTCTGGTAGTCTTCCTGCAAATTGGCCTGGTGCGGGGCCGTGTTCGATTTCAGCCACAGAATGCGCATGGCGTCCTTGCCGTCGTCGGTGCGGTAAGGCATGGGCGGGGTGATGTGCCCCACCTTCATGGTATCGATGGTGAAGAAAATGGCCGGGTCAAGCTTGTCGAGCGGCAGGCGCGAGCCCCCGTCCTGGCGGTTGGCGAGCAGGCCGCCATTGCTGCTGCTGGTCTTATCGGACGAATTGTCCTTGGCGGCTTTGGCGAAGCTGATGCTGTCGGACAGAATCTGGCGGCGCAGCTTGGTGAGCAGCTGGGCCGAGGCACTGGCGTCCGCCGCCCCGGTTGCGGGCTTGAGCAGGATGTGGCGCGTCGAATACTTGTTGCCCTTGCGCTCAATGAACTGAATCAGGTGGAAGCCGAATTGCGACTGCACCACCGGCGAGAGCTGGCCGGGTTCCAGCTTCATCGAAGCCGCCTCGTACTCGGGCACCAGCTCGCCGCGCCCAAAAAAGCCCAGGTAACCGCCTTCTTTGGCCGAGCCGGGGTCTTCGGAATACTGCTTAGCTAAGGTGGCGAAGTCAGCACCGGCCTGTATCTGTCCCCGAATGTCGTTGAGCTTGGTCATGGCGGCTTGCTTGGCTTTGTCGTTCACCTGCGCCGGAATCACAATCTGGCCCACTTCCACTTCGGTACTGAAGTAGGGCAGGCTATCCTTGGGCACTTTACTGAAATATTGGGCCACTTCGCGCGGCGTCACGCTCACCTTGCCAGTGATGGTTTCCTGCATTTTCTGCTGCGTAAGCTGCTCCTTGATTTGCGGACGCAAATCATCTTTCAGCGTTTTTATGGGCTTGTTGTACTGCTCCTCCAGGCGTTTCTCCGAACCAATTTGCTGAATGAAATAGGCCATGCGGCGGTCTACTTCGCCGTTTACCTGCTGGTCAGTCACGGTCACGGAATCGACTTCGGCGCGGGCCAGCATGAGCTTGTTCAGCACCAGGCTTTGCAGGATTTTGCACTTCAAATCCGGCGACAGCGGCTTGCCGGCGGCGCGGGCTACTTCCTGCACGTAGATGTTTTCCACATCGGAACGCAGCACAATCTGGTTGTCTACTTTCACCACGATGCCGTCGAGCAAGGTCTGGCCCTTGGGCCGGGTAATGCCCAACTGAGCCTGGGAGGTGGGCGCAAAGCCCAGTAACAACAGCAGCGTAAGCAGGGCCGACGCCGCGGCGCGATTCACTTTAACGAACATAGAGAGGTAGTATAACGCCCAGCGGCAGGTGCCGGGGCTTGAGCCACGAACGCCTAACACGCGAATTGGCCCACAAATTTCACGATAAATCCGTTGGCGGACAAAAACAAGGAGCGCCGCTTAGTTCAGATGGTTGCAGGCTTAGTGCATTTAACAGTTAGCAGTGAGCAGTTAACAATGAACAGTTATCGGTGAACAGTTAAATCCGGTTTAGCAGTTGCTGATTCAGGTTTAGCTATTCATTGCTCATTGCTCACTGTTAACTGCTCACTGAAATTATTTCGTTACCAGTTTGCTTACTTCCCCGTCGTTCACCTTCACGGGGCGAGCGGTGCGCATCTGGGTTATCCATTCTTTTTCCAGGTACGTCTGGTAGTCCGAGGTGGCTTGGCCGCGGGCTTCCGCCAGCGTTTTAGGGCCAGCGGGCAGCATTTTGTCGATGGTGACGGTGAAATAACGGCCGTCCTTTTCTACGTTGTAGGTGCCGGGGCCTTTGGTCAGGAGGTCGTCCACCACCTTGTTGTCGCCTTTCTGGAACACCTTCTGGCTGATTTGTACCGACAGTGGATTCTTCGCATTGAAGCGCTGCTCGATAGCCGCCGGGTCGCGAGTGTAGGCCGTCATATAAATAACATCAGCAGCGCTGGATTTCTTGGTTGCCGTAGTGGCTTTAATGCTTTTGCCGGATACGCCTTTACCAACCAAGTAGGTCTTGATACGAGCCGTGCGCTGGGTTGCCAGGGCCGTCTTTACGGGGCTGCTGGCCGTTATGCGCAAGGTGGTGTCCGTCAGCATCAGGTTGGTCAGCTTGTCCAGGGCCTCGGTGCCAGCGGGCGTGAGCGTCGCCGTTTTGGCCTTGAAGCCGATGGTAGCCGGAATGCCCTTGGTGGTGGGCATTGCGGTGGCGCTTTTGCCGAAGAGTGGCTGCACCTGGCTTCGCAGCGCCGGCGTAGCAGCACTAATCACGGTGCCTTGCACGCGCTGGTCCCACTGGTACTTGGCTTGGTTGTCAGCGAAGTATTTCTTGAGGCCCACCGTGTCCTCAATGGCTTTGCTCCATACTTTCTCATCCATCAATTGGAAGAGCAGGATGCCGTCGCGGTATTCTTTCACCAGCATGCGGTAGTCCTCGTACTTGGTTTCGAGGCTGTTTTTTTCAAACTCCGTCAGCGACTGCTCCACGTACTGGTCGTAGAGCTGCTGCATGGCAAAAGCCGGCTGCGCCCCGGTGCGCGGACGCTGGTTTTGCTGCGCGTAAGCCAAGAAATCCTTCACCAGGTAAGGCTTGCCTTTGATGGTGAACAAGGTCGAATTGTCGTTGGCAGCGCCTTTGGCCGCTTTGGCCGCTTTAGCCGGCTTGCCAGGGGCAGTGGGCGCGGCGAATTTGTAGCGCCCGGCTACCAGGGCTGTATCCGCCTTGCTGAAAACGTAGGTTTTGGAAACGGGCACTTCCACAAATTGGTCTTCCTGGCGCACGCGCTTCAGAAAAGCGGCCTTGTTCAACTCTGAGCGCGAGTCCTTGGCCACCTTGCTTTTCAGGGTCGATTCCACGTCGGCAAACTTGGCCATGGGCTGGCGCTCAATCAGCTTGATGATATGCCAGCCGTAGGGGGTTTGGACTGGGGCGGCGATTTCGCCGGGCTTTTGCAGCTTGAATGCCACTTCCTCAAACGACGGAATCATGCGGCCGGTGCCGAAGGGCGGCAACTCGCCACCGTTAGCGGCCGAGCCGGCATCTTCCGAGAACTGGGCCACGAGCTTGTCCCAGCTTTCGCCTTTTTTCAGGCGGCTGTACAGTTCGTCTACTTTCTTTTTGGCGGTGAGCGAGTCAGCCTTAGCGGCGTTGGCGTTCATCCGAATCATGAGGTGGGCCACCTTGATTTCGCCCTGCGCGGCCCGCTTGTCGTTCACCTTGATGATGTGGTAGCCGAAGCGCGTGCGAATGGGGGCCGAAACCTGGCCCACCGGCGTTTTGTACGCCGCCGACTCGAACGGGTACACCATCTGCATGGCCGTGAAGTAGCCGAGCTTGCCGCCGTTTTCTTTGGCCGAAGGGTCTTCGCTGGCCGTGCGCGCCAGCTGGCCGAAGTCCTGGCCGGCCAAGGCTTGCTGGCGAAGCGCCTCCACTTTCTGGTACGCCGCCAGCGTGTCCTGGGGCGTGGCATCGGGGGCCACGCGGATGAGAATGTGCGAGGCGTTCACCTCCTGGCCCATGCGGTCGTAGGCTTCGCGCACCAGCAGGTCGGTCACGCTTTTCTCCGTGAGGTAGGGCTGGGCCAGCTGCTGCCGGTAGCCATCCAGCTCGCGCTTGAAGGCCTCGGTGGTGTCGAGGCCCTTCTGTTCCGCTTCCAGCACTTTGAGGCGGAAATTGGTGTAGAGGTCCAGGTAATCGTTGACGCTTTG
>JBBQSQ010000202.1:0-7897 GCA_038213745.1 Cytophagales bacterium | reverse complement strand
GTCGCCAACGTTGCCGGCCAGTTTGTGAGCGTAAACGAATTTGTTGGCCTCAACCTTGGTCTGCTGGCCAGCTATGTTAACAATTGCGTACATCAGCTTTCGCGGGTTTTTCTGAAATGGGAAGGCAAAAGTACGACTTCGCCTTGGGAAATCCAAACCCTAAGTTCTTAATCATCATTGGCTGCCTGGCATCAGCCGCTCCAAAAGGGCCTTCGCGTGGATGAAGCGCAGATTAAGGCCAGATTAAAAAACGACATTAACTGGCCTGCAAAGCGGCCGGTTTGGGGACAAGTAGGTTTATCCACAGCTGTATTGTGGATAAGTGAGGCCAAAAGGGCTGATTTAGAAGGGCGTTGGTTTGCTTGGGTCAACTAAGAAATCTGGCGAAAAACAGTGCAACTCGCCTGAAAAAAATGCGGGCTTAGCTAAAAAATAACGAATAAAAAAGCTAATCGGGTGGGCAATTGGTCTGCCCGGCGGAGCTATATTTGGTGCTGAAAGTATGGCCGTATTGCTGGCGCTTGTGCCAAAACATCTGCCCGCGCATGGCAGTTAGTCAGCCATCTTTCACGCCGAAAACCGTCATCAAAACCCTGCGCCTTATGGAACCGCTCCTCGCCGAAAACCCCAACCGCTTCGTGCTATTTCCCATCCAGAACGATGAGGTATGGCAGTACTACAAGAAGTCGCAGGCCTCGTTCTGGACGGCCGAAGAAATCGACCTCTCGCAGGACCAAAAAGACTGGAACAACCTGAACGACAACGAGCGGCACTTTATCAAGCACGTGCTGGCCTTCTTCGCGGCTTCCGATGGCATTGTGAACGAGAACCTGGCCGTGAATTTCATGCAGGAGGTGCAGATGCCCGAGGCGCGCTGCTTCTACGGCTTTCAGATTATGATGGAAAACATTCACAGCGAGACCTATTCGCTGCTGATTGACACGTATATCAAAGACCCCAAGGAGAAGGACTATCTCTTCAACGCCCTCGAAACCGTGCCCGCCGTGCAGAAAAAAGGCGAGTGGGCCCTGAAGTGGATTAACTCCGAGAACTTTGCCGAGCGCCTCATCGCCTTCGCGGCCGTGGAAGGCATCTTCTTCTCGGGCTCGTTCTGCTCCATTTTCTGGCTGAAAAAGCGGGGCCTGATGCCCGGTCTTACGTTCTCCAACGAGCTGATTTCGCGTGATGAAGGGCTGCACTGCGACTTCGCCTGCCTGCTTTACAGCTACCTCCAGCACAAGCTCGACCCGGAGCGCGTGCAAGCCATCATCGCCGACGCCGTGCGCATCGAGCAGGAGTTTGTGACCGATGCCCTGCCCGTGAGCCTGATTGGCATGAACGCCAAGACCATGGCCCAGTACATTGAGTTTGTGGCCGACCGCCTGCTGGTGTCCCTCGGCTGCGGCAAAATCTACAACGCCACCAACCCCTTCGATTTCATGGAAATGATTTCGGTGCAGGGCAAAACGAACTTCTTTGAGAAGCGCGTGGCCGAGTACCAAAAAGCCGGGGTGATGAGCGAGCGCAACGACAACGTGTTCTCGTTGGACGAGGATTTCTAAGCCCCGGTGCAACGGTTTGGTAGAGGTGGCGGTCAGGTAGCAAATGCTGCTGGTGAACCATAAACTACTCCTGCCATGCTTGCCCGTCGGTTCTTTGCTTCGCTCTTGTTATTGGTCGGCTTGGCCGCCTGCAAAAAAACAGACTCCTCGCCTTGTGACGAAGGCTACCAGAGTGCCACGGTGGTACGGGGGCGCAACGGCTGTGACCAAAACGGTTTTTTGCTTCAGCTGGCCGGAAGTGCTACGCTGCCACCCGATTCGCTGCCGGTGGGTTTTCAACAGGCTGGGTTGAAAGTCTGCCTCAAGTACACCACCTACGAGGACGTGCGCAACTGCGCCTGCTGTGGTGGTACGCGGCTAAGAATAGAGCAGATACAACGCCAATAATTGAGCAGTTGGTAATTGACGCAACGCGGTTGCCTGAAATCTTTCTGATTTCGGGCAACCGCGTTGCGGTAAAAGGCGAGTCGGGATGAGAGCGGGCGCAGGGCCCGCTGTTGGCTGTCGTATTTCCGCTTTTCAATAATTGATTACGCATGAAAAACGGTTTGTTCTTCCTGCTGGCGGTGGCGGTACCTGTTGCCGGTGCCCAAACCGCGCCGGTGCCAACTGCTGTTATTCCCGCCCCTGCGGCGGCCGTGCTTCAACGCTACACCACGGCCAGTGGCCAAACCGCCTTCTTCTCCACTGCCCCGCTGGAGGATATTGAGGCCCTGAACACGCGGGTGGCGGCCATCTTCGATTTGGGTAATGGACAGCTAGCGTTTTCGATGCTGATGAAGGACTTTCAGTTCAAGAACTCGCTGATGCAGGAGCACTTCAATGAGAACTACGCCGAGTCGGAGAAGTACCCCCGGGCGCGCTTCGTGGGCACGCTGGTGACCCGGCCCGACGAGGCGGCCCTGCGGCGCGGCCCGCAGCCGGTGTACGTGCAGGGCCTGCTCACCGTCCGCAATATGAAGCGCAAGGTGCGGGTGCCCGGTACCTTGCAGCTCCGCGGCAACGACTTGGTGGTCACCTCCAAATTCAGCGTGGCCCCGGCCGATTACCGGATAAAAATTCCGGCGCTGGTGCGGAATAACATTGCCAAGTCAATCGATGTGAGCGTGATACTGACTTGTCAGTCGGGGCCGGCAGGCACGGCCAGCCGGTAGTTAGCGGTTGTTGGGCATAGCGGCTAATGCACGAGCCTGAAGACTTGCCTTTGCCCGGCTGTGCCGATTTGGAGTAGGTACACGCCCGTTGGCAGCGATGCCAGGCCGTGAATCTTCAAGCTTCTGGTGGTGGCTGGCACGGCGTAGGTTTCTTCTCTGACGCACTGGCCCAGGCTCGTGTACAGGGCAAAGGCGACGGAGCCAGCGACGTGGGTATCCAGCTGAAGCTCAATATCCTCCGTGAAGGGATTGGGGGTAGCAGCTACCACCGGAGCAAAAGCTGCCGCCTTAGAAGCGAGCGCCGTGTAAGCGCGGGTGAAGTAGTTCTGGTTTCGGGTGGTGCCGTTGCCGAGCTCCCCGCTAAAATTATAGCCGGAAGTGTACACCTGGCCATCGGAAGCCAGTGCTACGGAGTGATACATGCCCGCGGCTACCTGAACCCACTGCTTGCCCGTGGGCGGGGCCACGCGAACGGGCGTGCGCTGCCCGGTATTGGTGCTATTGCCCAATTGGCCCTCATAATTATTGCCCCAGGAGTAGAGCGACCCATCGGAGCAAATAGCCAACATATGCTCGTACCCCACCGATACCTGCACCCAGCGCAGGCCGGCGGGCGGCCCCACCCGAACGGGGGCCAACTGGCCCGTGGTGATGCCGTTGCCGAGCTGCCCCTCGTAATTATTGCCCCAGGAGTAGAGCGACCCATCAGAGCAGATTGCGGCGGCCGACCAGAACCCGCCGGCTACCTGCGTCCACGTTTGGCCGGTAGGCGGCGCTACCCGCACGGAGGTAGTGCGCCTGGTGGTGGTGCCATCGCCAAGCTGGCCGTCCCGATTGCTGCCCCAGGCATAAAGGGAGCCATCGGAACAGAGGGCCAGCGAGAAATTGTACCCGGCGGCGGCCTGCGTCCAGGGCAGCCCGGCCGGGGAAATAATGCGCTGGCGAGCTAGCGTCATCGCCGTGCTGCCCATGCCCAACTGGCCGTAGTAATTGTCGCCCCACGTGTAGAGGCTGCCATTGGCGCACAGGGCCACGGTGTGGCCGAAGCCAGCGGCGGCTCCCGTCCAAGTCGTGCCGGTGGGTGGGGCAATGCGGGTCGGCGTTCGCTGGTCGGTCGTGGTGCCATTGCCGAATTGCCCGTAGCCGTTGGAACCCCAGGTGTACATCTCGCCGGCGGCTGTCAGGGCCGTCGACCGAAAGTCGCCGGCCAGCACCTGCGTCCAGGTCTGGCCAGTGGGCGGGGTCAGGTACACGGGGTTGAGGCGGGGGGTAGTGGTGCCATCCCCAATCTCACCGCCCCGGTTTTCGCCGTGGGCCGCCACCGCGCCCGAGGGGGCAATACCGAGGCTGTGGCTGTAGCCCGCTGCAATCCGAGGGGTGAATGGCGACTGGGCTGCCAGGGGCAAGATGCTGCCGAGCAGCACCAGACCGATAAGGGGGTAGTTTTTAGCCAAAACAGTAAGCGAAAGGGGTAGAGCAGTTTGCGTTCAAAGGTAAGAGCGGTGGCTGTTGCCGTTGGGGGCAGATTAAAAAAGGGTCCGGGGGGCTGTTCCAGGCGGTGTGTGGAAAACTTCCGAATTTTTTCCTTGCCCTCCCCAAACAGAAGCGGTAATTTCCGGGATTAAATACGCAAACGGCTCTAACAGCTGCTGCCGCTCTTTCTGCCCTTTCACAACTCCACCAACGACTTGCCGCCGAACCCGCTCCGCTTCGGCTGCTTTTTATAAGCAAAAACCCACACCAAAACACCACTGGTATGCTAGTAATTAAACGCGACGGCCGCCGCGAATCCGTGAAGTTTGACAAAGTCACGGCGCGCATTGAGAAACTGTGCTACGGCTTGCACATGGATTTCGTATCGCCGATTGAGGTGGCCAAGAAGGTGATTGACGGCATCTACGACGGCGTGACCACCGTGGAGCTCGACAACCTCGCCGCCGAAACCGCTGCCTCGCTCACCACCAAGCACCCGGACTACGCCATTCTGGCGGCCCGCATCGCGGTGAGCAACCTGCACAAGGTGACGAGTAAGTCCTTCTCGTCCACCATGAAGCGGCTGTACACCTACGAGGACCCCAAGAACGGCGACAACGCTTCGCTGCTCGCCACCGACGTGTGGGAGGTGATTCATAAGAATGCCGCCACCCTGGACTCGGCCATTATTTATGACCGGGACTATAATTACGACTTCTTCGGCTTTAAGACCTTGGAGCGCTCGTACCTGCTGCGCCTGGAAGGCAAGGTGGTGGAGCGGCCCCAGCACATGCTGATGCGGGTGTCGGTGGGCATCCACAAGGATGATATTGAGTCGGTGCTCAAAACTTACAACCTGCTGAGTGAGCGGTGGTTCACGCACGCCACGCCGACGCTATTCAACGCGGGCACGCCGAAGCCGCAGATGTCGAGCTGCTTCCTGCTCACGATGAAGGACGACTCTATTGATGGCATTTACGACACGCTGAAGAACTGCGCGCTGATTTCGCAGTCGGCCGGCGGCATTGGGCTTTCGGTGAGCAATGTGCGGGCCACGGGCTCCTACATCAAGGGCACGAATGGCAACTCGAACGGGTTGGTGCCCATGCTGAAGGTGTTCAACGACACGGCCCGCTACGTGGACCAGGGCGGCGGGAAGCGCAAGGGTGCGTTCGCCATTTACCTAGAGCCCTGGCACGCCGATATTTTCGAATTCCTCGACCTGAAGAAGAACCACGGCAAGGAGGAAATGCGCGCCCGCGACCTGTTTTACGCCCTCTGGACGCCCGATTTGTTCATGAAGCGCGTGGAGGACAACGGCGACTGGACCCTGATGTGCCCCCACGAGTGCCCCGGCATGGAGAACAGCTGGGGCCCCGAATTCGAGAAGCTGTACCTGAAGTACGAGCGCGAGGGCCGCGGCCGCCGCACCATTAAGGCGCAGGAGCTGTGGTTTGCCATTCTGGAAAGCCAGACGGAGACGGGCACGCCCTACATGCTGTTTAAGGACGCGGCCAACGGCAAATCGAACCAGCAAAACCTGGGCACGATTAAGTCGAGCAACTTGTGCTGCATTGCGGCCGACCAGCGCGTACCGACCGCCAAGGGAATGCTGACCATCGGCGAGCTGTTTGCCGACGGTACCGAAAACCTGGTGGTGGGCCGCGAGCGCATCGAAACGGCCTCGGAAATGTACCTGCCCCGGCCCAACGCCGAGATGGTCAACATCATCACCCGCGAAGGCTACACCCACAAAGTGACCCCCGACCACAAGGTATGGGTGGAAAACACCGGCTGGAAAGAAGCGCAGGAACTGGTGGCCGGCGATAAAATTTCGACCCAGCAGATTGAGGGCCTGTGGGGCGACGGCGACATGGCCGACGAAGCCTTCCTGGCGGGCCTGGTGGCCGGCGATGGCACATTCAGCAAGCAGAACGTGTACCTCGACATCTGGAACAACGCCTTAGCGCAACGCGCCGAAATTGAGGCCGCCGTGCACCGGGTAGTGGAGAAATACGAAAACGAGTTCGACTACGCGCACCTGACCGGCAACGAGCACGCTGCCACCTACGTGCCGGCGAAGCGCCCGATGTTCAAGTTGTGCAAAACGGCAGACAACAGCACGAAGTACCGGCTGTCGTCGAGCATTCTGTTCCGTATTTTCGAGCGCTTGGGTTTCACCCGCGAAATCAAGCTGGCCGTGCCGGCTTTCGTGTGGACGGGTAGCAAGCAAACCGTGTCGCGCTACCTCGAAGGGCTGTACCTGGCCGATGGCACGGTGCAGGCCGGCGAAATCACGACCTGCTCGCTGGCTTCGACCCAAAAATCGCTGTTGGCCGACGTGCAGATTCTGTGGGCCAACTTCGGCGTGAAAACCTCACTCACAAAGATGCGCGATACGGAAACCCGCCTCATGCCCAACGGGCAGGGCGGGCAGGCACTCTACACCTCGCAGCCGCTCTACCGCTTGCTGCTGACTTCGGTGAAGGCGTGCCAGATTGCCGAGCGGGCCACCCACCTAGGCCAGTACCGGGGCAATGCCGCCTACCTGCAAAACCTGCAAAAGGAAGGCTACAAGCAGAAGCTACACGCCACGTTCGAGCGGCTGGAAGTACTGCCGAATGAGGATGCCTACTGCCTCATCGTGGACAGCGCCGAGCATTCGTGGACGGTGAACGGGCTGATTACCAAGAACACGGAAATCATCGAATACACTGATAAAGACGAGATTGCGGTGTGCAACCTGGCCTCGCTGGCGCTGCCCCGCTACCTCGTGACCGACAGCAAGGGCAACACCACCTTCGACCACGACAAGCTGTACGAGGTGACCTACCAGGCCACGCTGAACCTGAACAAGGTGATTGACGTGAACTACTACCCAGTGCCCGAAACGCAGAAGTCGAACTTCCGCCACCGGCCCATCGGGCTGGGCGTGCAAGGGCTGGCCGACACGTTTATTGCCCTGCGCATGCCCTTCGAGAGCGACGAGGCCTGCGGGCTGAACAAGGACATCTTCGAAACCATCTACTTCGCGGCCATGACGGCTTCGAAGGACCTGGCCATCAAGGACGGGCACTACGAAACCTTCCCCGGCTCGCCCCTGAGCCAGGGCAAGTTCCAGTTCGACCTCTGGAACGTGACGCCCGACTCGGGCCGCTGGGACTGGGAGAGCCTGCGCGCCGAGGTGGTGAAGCACGGGGCCCGCAACTCGCTGCTGGTGGCGCCCATGCCCACGGCCAGCACCGCCCAGATTCTGGGCAACAACGAGTCGTTTGAGCCCTACACAAGCAACATTTACGTGCGCCGCGTGCTCAGCGGCGAGTTTATGGTGGTGAACAAGCACCTGCTGAAGGACCTGGTGGCCCTGGGCCTCTGGAATGACCAGATGAAGCAGGAAATCATCGCCGCCAACGGCTCGGTGCAGGGCATTGCCCGCATTCCGCAACACATCAAGGACCTGTACAAGACGGTGTGGGAGATTTCGCAGCGCCGCATCATCGACCAGGCCGCCGACCGCGGGGCCTACATCTGCCAGAGCCAGAGCCTGAACCTGCACGTGCAAAACGTGAACTTCGGCAAGCTCACCAGCATGCACTTCCACAGCTGGAAGCGCGGCCTGAAAACCGGCATGTACTACCTGCGCACCAAAGCCGCCGCCGACGCCATCAAGTTCACGGTGGAAAAGCAAGCCGCCGAAACCCTGGAGCC
>JBBQSQ010000201.1:0-7943 GCA_038213745.1 Cytophagales bacterium | reverse complement strand
GGCGGGCAATGTTGCTGACGTCGAAGTACTGGTAGGGCTCGGTTTCGCGCTTTTTGAGGCGGAAGGCCAGGTATTTCAGCACCTTGTCGAGCACCGATTTATTCACCGCGAAGCCGGCCTGCTGGGCTTCCTGCAGGAAATTGGCGGCGTAGGCGGTGGCCCACCAGTTGTCGTAGTCGCCGCCCGGCCAGTAGCTCAGGCTGCCGTTGTAGAGCTGCATCGCCTCAATCTTGCGGATGGCTTCCTGAACGTGGTAGTTCGGGTTGTAGCGCTGGGCCTTGGCGGCGGCCCCGGTTTTCTGCTGCAAAGTGGCGGCCAAATCGGCGTAGTAGAGCTGCGGGAAGGCGGCCGACACGGTTTGCTCCAGGCAGCCGTAGGGGTATTGCAGCAGGTAGCGCAAATCCTTGCTGAACTCCGTGAGCGGCGAGCGGCTCACAACCAGTCGACTGCTGAGCGAGGTGGGCAGGAAATCGGTTTTCAGGTTGAGCGGGAGCGTGGCCCCGCCGGCAATCACGCCGCTGCCGGTGCGCTTTTCGAGCGAGGCGGCCGGGCGGATGGGGATTTCGATGGTTTCGGTGAAAGTTTCGGATGTTCCCTTCAATCCAGTGGCGGAAATCTTGACGCTACCGCCGCCAATAGTTTGCCGTGCTGCTACGTGAAAGGTGACTCTGTTTTCAGCGTTAGGACGCAGTAAAACGGACCATTCTTCATTTCTGCCTTTGACACTGACTCCATCAACTCCGTTCAGTTCCTCAATGGGTTCAGCAGACACAAGCGGGCCGGAAAGTTGCTTAGTGACTTTCACAGCAATCAGATTCTTGGTCGTATTCGTCAGCGTTACCGGCACGTCAATCGTGTCGCCGGGGCTCATAAACCGCGGCAGCGCCGTGGATATTACCACCGGGTCAGCCACCTTCATCGTGAATTCGGCCGAGCCGAAGGCATCGTCTTTGTAGGCCACGGCCATGATGCGGAGCGCCCCGCTAAACTGCGGCACGCGCACCCGGTAGCGCACTTTGCCGTCACCGTCGGCGGTGAGGACACCGCTCCATTTCGAGACCAGTTTCACGCGGCGGTTGGGTACGGGGTTGGTGCGGTTGCGCATGTCGGCCGCGTCGCCGCCGCTGCTGCTGGTGCCGAGTTCGGGCAGCAACGCGGGGTACACGTCGAAGGCCGATACTTCGAGGGCGCGCTTCTGGTAGAAGTAGGCGTGCGGGTCGGGCGTCTGGTAGTTTTTGAGCTGGAGAATGCCTTCGTCCACCACGGCCAGGGTGAGCTGGGCGCGGGGCGCGGTGGTGATTTCCACGGTTTGCCAAGTTTGCGAGCGGCTGGCGGCGGGCGCAGTAATGACCACGGCGAGGCGCGAATCGGCTTTTTCCACGGTCAGGGGCAGGAAGCCGCGGGCCACGGTGAGAGGCAGGCGGTCCTGGGCGGTGTGGGCGCGCACGGCGGTGGCGGTCACGTACACGTTGGGGACGTGCCCGGCTTTGATGGGGATTTTCACCTCGGCCGCCTTGCCGTCGGTGGTCACGTAGAAATGGTCGAGCACGTTGGCCCGCTCCACCGTCACCAGAATGCGGCCGGCGAAGGGCGATTTCAGCAGCAGGTTGGCTGTTTCGCCGGGCGCGTACTTAGGTTTGTCGGCCTCGATGGTCACCTCGCCCTCGTTGTTCACCTCGAAGGAATTGGCCTGCGTATCGCCGTAGCCGTAGGCGTAAAACCGCTGCGTGACGTAGCTGCTGGCGCCCGGCCGGCTCACGCGCACCTCGTATTCGCCCGAGTAGATGGGGGTGAAGCTGAAGCTGGTTTCGGCCCCCACGGCGCGGCTTTGGCTCAAAATCACCTGGTCGCGCTGCTGCGAATTGTACACGTAGCGGCCGCCCTGGCGCTCCAGCACGGTTTCCCAGAGCTTGCGCACCACTTTGATATCGGCCTGCGCCGAGGTCGGTTTGCCGGCGGGCGTGAGAGCCAGCAGCTTCACCGTGAGGGCTTGTTTGGTGCTGATGAGGTCGGGCAGGTTGGCGATGCCGAACATCGTGGCCTGGGTTTGCACGTCGAAGGTGGCGAGGCGGTTCACGGGCCGGCCGGTTTCGTCGAACACCGTGGCGAAGGCCACGCCTTCCAGCGTGCCGAGGTCGTGGAAATCGGGCACGGTGTAAGTGGCCGTGCCGTGGCCGGCGGCGTCGGTCATGCCTTCGCGCACGGTTTTCTCGAAGCGCGAGGTGAGGGCGCTTTCGCTGGCTTCACCGTCCTCGTTGGTGGTCCGGCGCTTCTCGCCGCTGTTGATGGTGAAGTTGTAATCGGGGTATTTCGGGGCCGAAAACGACTTCTGCTTCAGCGAGAACTCGACCTCAAACTTGCGGTCGGCGGCGGGCGGGCCGAAGAGGTTTACGGCCGTGATGCTGGCCGTCACGTCCTGGCCCGGTTTCACGGTTTTGGGCGCGGCCGTCACGGTCACTTTCATGCGGTCGGGGATGAATTCTTCAACGCTGATTTGGCGCGAGGTCAGCAGCACGTCGTTGCCGGTCAGCACCTCCATTGTGTAGAGGCCTGTCATGATGGTGGGCGGCAGAATGAAGCGGCTTTCGAAGCTGCCCGCCGCGCTCAGTTTCTGCTGCAAGCTGCTGTATTCCTTGCCGCTGGGTAGCAGCAGCCGGATTTTCATTGGCAGGCCCGACGGCGGGCTTTTCCAGTCCTCGGTGCGGATGACGGTGTTGGTCCGCACCGTGTCGCCGGGCCGGTACAGGTTGTGGTCGCCGTACAAAAATGCCTGGTAGTGCGCCGCGTTCGAGGTCAGCCCGCCCACCTCAAAGCGCGAGGTTTCGACCCGGCTTTTGGTCAAATCCAGAAACGAAAAATCAGCATCCTTCACGGCCGTAATCATGCCCAGCGAGAAGCGCTTCATGCTGGCCGCCGAGTCGAACTGCGCCACGCCGGACTTGTCCGTCGTCGTCGTGCCAATCACCTGGTTATTCGAGCTTACGAGGTTCACCGTGACACCCGCCAGCGGCTCGGCCGTGCGGATGGAATTGGCGAATACCACCGTGCCGCCCGTCGCGCCCTGCTTCACAATCAGGCCGAGGTCCGTCACGGCCACCAGCTTGCTCACTTGCAGCCACTGCCGCTCCGTATCCTGCACCCGAATGACGTACAGGCCCTTCATCGGTCCCTGAAATTCGAGGTCTTTCAAATTTAGATTCAGCAGACGCAATCCCCCTTCCT
The DNA here is from genome assembly GCA_038213745.1 of Cytophagales bacterium. Taxonomy (GTDB): domain Bacteria; phylum Bacteroidota; class Bacteroidia; order Cytophagales; family Hymenobacteraceae; genus Hymenobacter. Next base: position 4,721 of record JBBQSQ010000201.1, on the reverse strand, counting down.
TGGGCAGCCCATCGACGGAAATCGTGCGCTCCGACAGCACGTTGCCGATGCTCTCGGTGTCATAATATTGAAAGCTGCGGTCGATGTAGTCGCCGTTTTCGTCGGTGTTGGATTCGCGGGGCTCGCCCTCGTCGTATTCGGGGTAGCCGTACTGCTTTTCGCCGCGCAGCAGCTGCTGAATGTTGTTGGCGTAGACCTTGGCGATGGTCACCTTCACCTTGGTCACTTCGTTGATGCGCAGGCCCAGATTCCGGTTGCCCAGCGCATCCAGGTACATGGCCTTGTCGCTGCTGGTGAAGCTCAGACTCGGCCGCTCATCGCCAAACGAAACCGCCTGGCTGAAGGCCTCGCCCAAGCTGCCACCCAGCAACCCGCGCGTGCCGGCCGCCAGCGAAACCTGGTAGGTTTTGCCCACCTCAAACCCGCCGCGCAGGGCAAAGCCGCTTTCCAGCGTTTCCACCGCAAAGGCCACGGCGGGCGTCACCTTCAAATTGGGCTGCACGTCGGCGGCGCTCACGGGCTGGTTGAGCAGCAGCGTCACCACCGGCTGGCCGTTGAGCAGCGAGCCGGTGAGCTCGCGGACTTCCAGCGTGCTCTGGTCAGGGATTTCGGCCTGGGCGGTGAGGACTTTCTCGGTGGCCTTGGTGCCGGCTGCCGGGCGCAGGCCGGGCGCGATGTCAATCTGAACCGGCGTGCCCGCCTGCACGTCCTGCATAAACGTCACGGCCACCGTCGCATCCGGCTCGGCCGAGTTCACTTCCACCGCCACGGGCTTGCCGCCCTGCGTCACCTTTAGGCGCGCCTTCACATCAGCCGGCCGCACGGGGTAGTTGAACACGAGATTGGCGCGCAATTCCGCCGTGCCCGCCGCCCGCTTCGAGCTGCCGTAGAACACCTGCGGCGCGGCCATATCCAGGTACGGCGTGTGGAACTTGGGCCGGTTCAGGGCCAGCTGCTGCTTGCCGCTGGGCAGCGCCTCGGGCCGGAGCGCGGCCGAGAAAACGGTGCTGGGCCGGAAGGGCTCCAGCGGCGAAAACGTCAGCTCCCGGTCGCCGGTCCACTTGAATTTGCCGCGAATATTGGGCGAAAACGTGACGAAGCGCGTGGTATCCCAGCGGTTCTGCTGGGCCTCGTCCACCACCTTTTCATCGAAGGTGAAAACCAGGTTGGAGTAGGGGTCGATTTCGTCGCCGTCGGTGGTAGCGGCCGTTGCGGCGGCCTGCTCCCGGGCGGTTTTTTTCGAGCACGACGATACGGCCAGCAGCATCAGCAGCAGCGGCAAAAAGCGGTAACGGGCCAGCATGGGGAGGAGGGAGTGGAATTGTGGCCGGAAGGTAGTAATAATTGCCGCCTAGATGGCTGCGCTTATTTTTTTCGCCGACCCCCGCCGGAAGTACCCCGGCCGGGTGAAGTCGGAACCGGGCCGGGCCGGGGTGCACTCGCGACCCAGCAGCGTAATCGACCTCGGCGGGTGCCCATAATTTTGTCGCACTCGTATGAAGCAGTCTAATGGAACTAGTGTTTGCACTGCTCTGATAATCAATAATTTTCACATGAACGAATTCGCCGCCTTCTTCCTAAACCAGGCGGAAGCCAATGCCCACGTCGAGTTCGTGTACGACTTCACGGTCGGCCGCATCGTGTTCGTCAATGGCGCTTACCAGACCGTGTTGCACGGCACTTTGCACGGGGTAAATACCGAGCTGCCAGCCTTGCTCCAACGCCTGCATCCCGACGACTTGGCCTACCTCGCCCACTACTGGGCCAAATGGGTGCAGAACGAGATGACCGACGAGGTGGAAGTGCGCCTCCAAACGCCCGGCAAGCCCAACCAATGGTTCTGCCTCACGCCCTCGTATCAAGCTCTAGACGGCCGCGTGCTGTTGGGCGGCATCCTGCGCGACGTGAGCGTGACCAAGCGCTATCAGGAAAACGCGGACCTATTCAACAGCCGCAAGAATGCCACCCTGGAGATTCTCTCGCACGATTTGAGCGGGGCGTTCATCATGGTCCAGCAAATCGCGGAGTTTCTGCACGAGGAGGTGGTGGCCCCGGAAAACAGCCGCATCCCTGAAATGCTGCGTGTGCTCGAAACCACCAGCCGCGACAGCGTGAAAATGATTCGCGACCTCATCAACATCGAATTCCTGACCTCGGCCAACTCTGACCTCAAGGTAAACCGGGTCGATATTGGCGCCATCCTACGCGTGCCGCTCGACCAGCTCCAGACCGGGCAGCGGCTGCTGGGCCACCACTTCACCTATACCTTACCCGATGAGCCAATATACGTGAATCTGGATGTCAACAAGTTCACGCAGGTACTCATCAATCTGGTGGGCAATGCGTTCAAATTCACGCCCGATGCCGGCCATGTGGCCGTTCACATCGCACCCGGGCCCGGCAGCGTGCTCGTCCAGGTTGTCGATGATGGGGTCGGGATTCCGTTGGTCGTGCAGCCCTTCCTGTTCGAGCGGTTCACCAAAGCCCGGCGGCCGGGCTTGCGCGGTGAGGCCACCACCGGCCTGGGCCTGGCGCTGTGCAAAACCATCGTGGAGTGGCACCACGGCACTATTTCCGTCGAGAGCACCGAAGGCGAAGGCAGCACCTTTACGGTAGAGATTCCGCGTTCGGAAGCCGTGGGTAACCTCGTGCCGGCCACGCTGGTTGAGCTTGACGCATAAGAATTCTTGGTTTTTATTCCTCAAAATAGCCGCGCTGATTTTTATTACTTCATCAACCCTGGCACCTCCCGTAGCCGCTCCACCGCCTTAAACTCCACCTCCGCTAACAGCTCAGCGGGCACGTATTCGTGAATCCAGTTGGCGTGGTAGGGCACGTGGATGGCCGGAAAACCCAGCTTCGCCACCGGCAGAATATCCGATTTCAGGGAGTTGCCCACCATTACGAAGTTCTCGGGCGTGGCTCCGAGGCGGGCGAATAGGCGGCGGTAAGTGGGCTCGTCCTTCTCGCTCACAATTTCGACGTAATCGAAGAAGTCGCCCAGGCCCGAGCGGGCTATTTTGCTTTCCTGGTCGAACAGGTCGCCTTTGGTGAGGATAATAAGCTGGTGGCCGCGCTCCTTCAGCTCGGTGAGCACCTCCACCACGTCGGGCAGCGGCTCGATGGGAAAGCGCAGCAGGTCCTTGCCCAGGTCAAGAATACGTTGGATTTCAGCCCCCACCACGGCCCCGCCCGAGAGCTGAATCGTGGTTTCAATCATCGAGAGCATAAACGACTTGGCCCCGTAGCCGAACAACTGCATGTTACCGCGCTGCACGTCGTAGAGCCGCGCGTTGATGGTGGCATGGTCGGCATACGGGGCCAGAATCTGGAGCAGTTGGGCTTCAACGTGGTCGAAGTGCGGCTGGTTGGGCCAGAGCGTGTCGTCGGCGTCGAAGGCGATGAAGGTTTGGATAGGCATGGGGATAGGAATAATTTTGAACGTCATGCCGAGCGCAGCCGAGGCATCTCGCGTGGGGTAGTAATTCAGCCGATGGAGTTACTGTGGCCTGCGAGATGGCTCGGCTGCGCTCGGCATGACCGTTTTTATAGTCAGCAATAGCAAAGCTACCGACCTTTGCCCCCCATGAAGCACCTGATTGACCTCGAAACCTGGCCCCGCCGCGAGCATTTTGCCTTCTTCTCGGCTTTCGAAGAGCCCTTCTTCGGCCTCACGGCCAACGTCGATTGCACGGCCGCGCAGGCCGCCGCCAAGCGGCTGGGCGTATCGTTTTTTCTGTACTACCTCTACCATGCCCTCGAAGCTGCCAACGAAGTCGAAGCCTTCCGCTACCGCATCGAAGACGGCCAGGTATACTGCTACGACCGCGTGCACGCCTCCGCTACCCTCGGCCGGCCCGACCACACGTTCGCCTTTTCCTTCATCGAGCAGCACGACACGCTGGCCGGCTTCATCGTCGCCGCCGAGGCCGAAATCGCCGCCGTGCAGGCCAGCACCGGCCTGCGCCTCAACGACACCACCGGCCGGCCCGACGCCGTGCACTGCTCGGCCCTGCCGTGGGTGCGCTTCACCGGGCTCTCGCACGCCCGCAGCTTTTCGCACCCCGACAGCTGCCCCAAAATCTCCTTTGGCCAGGTTTTTCAGGAAGGCGATACGCTGCAAATGCCCGTGTCAGTCAATTTGCACCACGGGCTGGGCGATGGCTACCACGCCGGGCTGTTTCTGGCGGCGTTTCAGCGGCGGCTGGGAATGTAGAGGGAATTAAAAATTAAAAAATGAAGAATTAAAAATGGTTTAGCTAAGCGCAAAAGGTTGATTCCAATTTTTAATTCTTCACTTTTAATTTTTAATTCTCCCTCCCTTGCTCTCCCATCCTCACGAAGTTTTCCTCGAAGTAGCGCAGCGCCTGAGCTTCACCAAAGCCAGCCAGGCGTTGTTCACCAGCCAGTCGGCCGTGAGCAAGCAGGTAAAAGCGCTGGAGGAGCATTATAAAACCGGGCTGTTCGAGCGCCTGGGCAGCAGCATCCAGCTCACCCCGGCCGGCCGCAAGCTCTATGAAAAGCTGCTGCAAGCCAAGCAGCTGCAACAGGAGCTGCACCAGGAGATGAGCGCCCTAAGCCCGGATTTCGCGCCTACGCAGCACCTCGTCATCGGGGCCAGTACCACTATTTCGCTCTACGTGCTGCCGCCGGTGGTGTCGGCCTACCTGCGCCTGCACCCCAACCGCCAGCTCAGCCTCAAAAACCGCAATTCCGATAAT
>JBBQSQ010000200.1:0-8000 GCA_038213745.1 Cytophagales bacterium | reverse complement strand
GGTTGAATTAATACGGGTGCCGGTGACGTTAGCAGACGCTGGTGTTGCCGTAGCACTGTTAGGCCTGGGTCCCGGGCTCCAAGAGGCATGCCGGCGAGCCGAGCCGCCTCGTCGCGCCCTTGTCACCGACTTTGCGCTGGTCGTTGAGCAGGCAGATCACGGGGTAGGGCACCTCGCCGGAAAACTCGGTGCTGTTGGCATCCACCAGCCCCAGGACGTTGCGGGCAAATTCGATGACGGCGCACTGCATGCCCAGGCAGATGCCGAAGAACGGGATATTGTTCTCCCGCACGTACTTCACGGCCACTATTTTGCCTTCAAAACCCCGCTCGCCGAAGCCGGGAGCTACCAGCACGCCGTCGCAGCCGTGCAACAGGGCCGCGATGTTGTCGGGGGTGATGTTATCCGACTGGATGCTGCGCACCGTGACTTTGCACTCGTTCTGGGCACCGGCGTGCACGAAGGCTTCGTTGATGGATTTGTAAGCGTCGGGCAGCTCCACGTACTTGCCCACGAGGGCGATGGTCACTTCCTCGGTCGGGTTTTTCAGCTTGCCGAGGAAGTCCTTCCAGGCTTCCAGGTCGGGCAGCGGGGTGCCGCCAGTCAGCTTCAGGCGCTTGATAACCCGCTCATCGAGGCCCTCTTTGCGCATGAGCAGCGGCACCGAGTAGATGCTGTCGGCGTCGAGGCTTTCGATAACCGAGTTAATTTTTACGTTGCAGAACAGCGCGATTTTGCGGCGCATCTCCATCGGAATGGGGTATTCGGAGCGGCAGACCAGAATGTCGGGCTGCAAGCCGGCCTCGCGCAAATCGCGCACCGAGTGCTGCGTAGGCTTGGTTTTGAGCTCGCCGGCGGCCTTGAGGTAAGGCAGCAGGGTGAGGTGAATTACTAGCGAATCATAATCGGGCAATTCCCAACGAAGCTGGCGCACGGCCTCCACAAAGGGCAGGCTCTCAATGTCGCCGATGCAGCCGCCAATCTCGGTAATCACCACGTCGAAGTCCCCACTCTGGCCTAGCAGCAGCATGCGCCGCTTGATTTCGTCGGTGATGTGGGGCACCACCTGCACGGTTTTGCCCAGGAAGGCACCTTCACGCTCGCGGCGGATGACGTGGTCGTAAATCCGGCCGGTGGTCACGTTGTTGGCCTGCGAGGTGGGCGTGTTCAGGAACCGCTCGTAGTGGCCGAGGTCGAGGTCGGTTTCGGCCCCGTCGTCGGTCACGTAGCACTCGCCGTGCTCGTACGGGTTGAGGGTACCGGGGTCGATGTTGATGTAGGGGTCGAACTTCTGAATGGTGACGCGGAACCCGCGGGCCTGCAAAAGCTTGGCCAGCGAGGCGGAAATAATTCCTTTGCCGAGTGAAGAAGTGACGCCGCCGGTAACGAAAATGTATTTCGCTGCCGACGCGCTGGGGGTGGGGTTGGAGCGTTCGGGCATGACGGGGGTCAAAAGTACGGCACCCGAATTTGGGATGCCGGAAAATCTGCGCGCCGTGGGCCCGGCGGGGTGGCGAAAGCAGGGTGCCGGGCCCGGCTAAGCTCATCCGGCAAAAGAGGATACGGCCGTTTGAAAAAAACTTTGTAGCAGGATGGACAAACGATTGCGTAATTGACAAGATTTGATTGTAGAATCAATAGAAAATGTATACATTTATTAATGGCACATTTCATCAACCACCTCGTCCAGGCCTGGGGCCTGAGCCCAGGCCACTACTGGCACCTGCGGCTGCTAACCGCCCTGCTGCTCACGCCCTTGCTTGGGGTGCTTTACGTGGTGCTTTTTGATAGGCCCCGGAGGCTGACGGCAGGTCGGCGGCTGTGGCATAGCTAGGGGAATGCCGGGCGGGCTAAGTCATCGGTAGGCGCAGAATGCGCTGCATGGCGTTCTTGCGCAGACTGGCGTTCCTTTGGGTTGTTCAACCCCATCCGCGCCCATGCTTCATTCCATCCTGCTGCTCATCCTCGGCTTGCTATTCGCCGTGTTTCTGCTGGTGATGCTGGGGCAGAAGCTGGGCATTTCCTACCCCATTTTTCTGGTACTGGGCGGGCTGGGGCTGAGCTTCGTGCCGGGCCTGCCGCGCGTGGCCATCGCGCCGGACCTGATTTTCCTGATTTTCCTGCCGCCCCTGCTCTACGAAGCCGCCTGGACTACCTCGTGGAACGACTTCTGGCGCTGGCGGCGAGCCATTGCCCTGCTCGCGTTTGGGCTGGTGGCGTTTACTGCGCTCATTGTGGCCTACGTGGCGCGGGCCGTTATTCCGGGGTTCACGCTGGGGCTGGGGTTTTTGCTGGGCGGCATCATCTCGCCCCCCGATGCCGTGGCCGCGACTTCGGTGCTGCGCGGCATCAAAGTGCCCCGGCGGGTAACGGCTATTCTCGAAGGGGAGAGCTTGATTAACGATGCCAGTAGCCTCAGTGTGTTTCGGTTTGCCTTGCTGGCGGTGCTCTCGGGCGCTTTTGTGTGGCAGGAGGCGGCCACCAGCTTTGTGGTGGTGAGCGGCATGGGGCTGGTGGTGGGGCTGGGCGTGGCCTACGGCTTTTTTCTCATTCATAAATACTTGCCCACCACGCCCAGCATCAACACGGTGCTCACCTTCATGGCCCCCTACGTGATGTACCTGGTGGCCGAGGAATTTCATTTTTCGGGCGTGCTGGCGGTGGTGAGCGGCGGGCTGCTGCTCTCGCACCTCTCGCACCGGGTGTTCGATGCCAATACCCGCTTGCAGGCCAACAGCGTGTGGGCCAGCGTGAGCTTCGTGCTCAATGGACTGGTGTTCATTCTCATTGGCTTGCAGCTGCCCATTGCGGTGGGCGGGCTGGGTAATTATTCGCTGCCAGAGGCCATTCGCTACGGCCTGCTGATGAGCGGGCTGGTCATCGTTATTCGGCTGCTGTGGATGTTCCCGGCGGCCTTCATTCCGCGGTGGCTGAGCAAAAGCGTGCGCACCAAGGAGCCCAGTCCCGGCTGGCAGGGCACGCTGGTGCTGGGCTGGGCGGGCATGCGCGGGGTGCTGTCGTTGGCCGCGGCGCTATCGGTGCCGCTGCTGGCGGCCAATGGGCAGGCCTTCCCGCAGCGCAACCTGATATTGTTCATCACCTTCGTCGTGATTCTGGTGACGCTGGTGGTGCAGGGCCTCACGCTGCCGGTCATTATCCGCCTCACCAAAATAGCGGAGCGTGACGACCGCTCGCCCCTCGAAGCGCAGGAAGCCGGCGTGCGCCTGCACCTGCGCACGGCCGCCGTGAAGCACCTCCAGCGCCACTACCCCGCCGAGCTGGAAAGCAATGAACTCATTGCCCGCCTCCAGCAGCGCATGCAAACCGAGGTTAGCCTCACCACCCGCACCCTCAATTCGCTGGAAGTGGACGAATCGGGCCGCGATGCTCTGCGCCAGTACCACCGCGTGTTGCTCGACGTGCTGCAGGTGGAGCGCGAAGCCCTGGCCCACCTGCGTCACCACGACTCTTTCGACGATGAAGTGCTGCGCCAGCAGGAAGCCCAGCTCGATTTGGACGAGGCCAAGGTGAAGCACATTGAGCGTTAGGGAAATACGCTTTAATGGTACTGTGCAAACAAAGCGCGCGGTTGGCGTTTCTACTTCCCAACAGCACACGCTTTCACCCCACATCCCATGAGCCAGATTCTAAATGAAGTTCTCGCGGCCAACGCGCAATACCAGGCCGGTTTCGGCGACAAGGGCAGCCTGCCGCTGCCCCCCGGCCGGCATTTCGCCATTCTCACGTGCATGGATGCCCGCCTCGACCCGGCCAAATACGCCGGACTGGCCGAGGGCGACGCCCACGTTATCCGCAACGCGGGCGGCCGGGCCAGCGACGACGCCATCCGCTCGCTGGTGATTTCCTACAAGCTGCTGGGTACCCGGGAGTGGTTCGTTATTCACCACACCGACTGCGGCATGCAGTATTTCACCGACGAAATCATCCGCGACCTGCTGGCCCAGAGCCTGGAAACCGCTACCGTGGACGAGAAGGGCTGGCACGACGTGGGCCAGGGCCCCGGCTCCGACGAGGCGAAGTTCATTTCCTTTCTCACCATCAAAGACCTGGCCGCGAGCGTGGTAGAAGACGTGCAGCGCATTCGGCGGCACCCGCTGGTGCCTGGCACCATCCCGGTTTACGGCTACATCTACGACGTGAAATCCGGTCAGCTCATCGAAGTGCCCGCAGCCACCACGGCCGGCCAGGCAGCGGCGTAAAGCACTATCAGCCAATAACCTAACGCAACCCTCCCAGCCGATGCTTCTGGCGCTCGGCTGGGAGGGTTGCGTTAATGGCTAAGGGAAACGACCCCAAAAGCCGGGTTATGCCAGCGCGTGCAGGGCTCCGAATCGTTCCGTCTGAACCCGGTCTTTTTGCCCGTGGCGAAGGGCGTAGTGCTGTGAAAAAAGCACGGCCAGAGACGAGAAGCATTGCCCCAACAGCCACCCCAGCCCCGTCTGTTGCGTAAGTTGCGGCCGATGCTACGTTCCCTCTGCTACTTGGTGCTGCTGACCCTGGGCACCACCCAATTGTCGGCCTGCGCCCAATCTACTTCTGATAAGCCGGCGGCCGCGTCGGCGTCGGCCGCGGCCAACCAGCCGCTGCCCTGGCTCGATTCGCTGCTGGCGGCCTCGCCCATCCTGCGCCAGCACCAGGTGGGCCTGAGCTTGGCGTATGCCGACAGCGCCCGGCCGTTCTACGGCTACCAGGACGCCCGGTATTTCACCCCGGCCAGCACCATGAAGCTGTTCAGCCTCTACACCGGCTTGCACCTGCTGGGCGATTCGCTGCCCAGCCTGCGCTATTTCAGCCGCCACGATACCCTGTTTTTTCAGGGCACCGGCGACCCCACGCTGCTGCACGGCGACGTGCCCAGCCGCCGCGCCTACAGCTTCCTGCTGAACCGGCCGGAACGCACGCTCGCGTACTGCGACATTGCCTGCGTCTCGCCCTTCGGTCCGGGCTGGACCTGGGACGACTACGGCTACTATTTCCAGCCCGAGCGCGGCCCGTTCCCGATTTACGGGCACACGGTGCGGTTTTATGCCACGCCGCCCGCGCCCGCGCGGGCGGGTGGGGTAGCGGCGGCCCGCCCGGTGGTGTCGTTGCAGTCGCGGATACGGGTGCTGCCGCGCTTCTTCGCGCCGCTGGTGGGGCCGGCCCCGGCCGACATGCGCACGCCGGGCCTCGACCCCGACACCCACATCCTGCGCGCCCTGCACGAAAACCGCTTTTACGTGCTGCCCACCACCAAAAGATGGGTCGATGAAACGCCCTTCGTGGTTAGCCGCGGGCTGATGCTGCGGCTGCTGGGCGATACCCTGCGCCGCGCCACCAGCAACGCCGCGTGGCGTCCGCGGCTGGCCCAGGACTCCATCCGCACGCTCTACGGCCTGCGCGTCGACTCGCTTTACCGCCGCATGCTGCGGGTGAGCGACAATTTCCTGGCCGAGCAGCTGCTGCTGATGTGCAGCACCAAAATCGGCCGGCACGACTCGCTCAGCACCGGCCGCGTGATTCGCTACGCCCGCAAAAACCTGCTCACCGGCCTACCCGACCCGGTTTTTTGGGTCGATGGCTCCGGGCTCTCGCGGCTCAACCTCGTCACCCCGCGCACCCTCACGGGCCTGCTGCTCCGGCTGCACCAGGAGCTGCCCGAGCGCCGCCTGCTGAGCCTGTTGGCAGCCGGCGGCGGCCAGGGCACCCTGCGCAAGCGCTACCACGACGCCGCCGGCCCCTGGGTGTGGGGCAAAACCGGCACCCTCAGCAACAACCTCAACGTATGCGGCTATCTGCGCACCAAAAGCGGCCGGCTGGTGGCCTTCAGCTTCCTGAACAACAACCACGTGGTGGAAAGCGGCACCATGCGCAACGAAGTGGAGCGGGTGCTGCGCCAGGTGCGGGAGCGGCTGTAACCGGGGCCTTGGTCGCTTTTCAGCCGGTGCAGAGTATTTTCGCGCCACTAACCCGCGAAGTCAATGGCTCACGTGCTTAATAACCCGGTCTGGAACGCGTTGAATTCGGGCAACTGCGGCTTGGCGTACGGAACGGAAGAGGTGAAGTACTTTGCCGCCGACGTGTCGCCCTTCGTGGGATTTGCGGTGCCCACCCAGCCGGCGTTCGAAGCGCTGCGGGCCTTGGTGCCGGCCGGGCAGCGCTTGGGTATCATTAGTGCCGAAACACCTGACGTTCCGCCCTCGTGGCAGGTGGTGCAGCGCATGGCGGTGTGGCAGATGGTGCAGGCGCAGTTGGTGCAGGCGCAGCCAGCCGGAGGCGCGGCGGGCGGGCCGCGGCTGCTGCCGCTGGGGCCGGAGCACGTGCCCGCCATGCTGGCCCTCACCAAGCGCACCAATCCTGGCCCGTTTCTGGGCAATACCCTGGCGTTTGGGCATTACGCGGGGATTTTCGAGGGCGATGCGTTGGTGGCAATGGCCGGGCAGCGGCTGCACGCCCCGCCATACGCCGAAATCAGCGCCGTGTGTACCCACCCCGATTACCTGGGCCGGGGCTACGCCAGCCACTTGCTGCGGCACCAGGCCCGGCGTATCCGGGCGGCGGGCGGTACCCCGTTCCTGCACGTGAAAACCGATAACGCCACGGCCATCAAGGTCTACCAAACCCTGGGCTTCGCTATTCGCCGGGAAATGAGCATTTGCATCGTTCAGCAAAAGCCGGAATAGCAGCCCTGCTATGCCGCGGCTGCGAAAGCAACAGCGGATGCCGGGCAAGGCATCAGTGCGTAGCCACATTTTTTTGCGCTGTAGCCATCACGCCCGCACCTGCTGCTTTGAGGAAGTATACGCCGACGGCCAGGGCCGATAAATCAAGGTCACAAGGGACGGAGGGATGCAGGCGGGGAGCTTCCGCGACGGGCTGGCATAGCGGTATCTGATTTCCGGCCCGGCAGTGCCCGCGGCCTAGTACAGCACCCGGAACTTGATGGTGTGCGCCACCTCGCGCAGGGCCTGAATCACCTCCTGGTCGTACTCGCGGTTGATGTCGGTGATGACGTAGCCGATGTGCTCGTTGGTTTTCAGGTACTGGCCCAGGATGTTGACCTGGTGCGCGGCCAGCACGTTGTTGATGTTGGCCAGCACGCCGGGCACGTTGGCGTGGATGTGGATGAGGCGATGGCCGGGCTGCACGGGCAGCTGGATGTTGGGGAAATTGACCGACTGCTGGGTGTTGCCCGTGTTGATGTACTGCATGAGGCGCTCGGGCACGAACTCGGCGATGTTGCGTTGAGCCTCGGCCGTGCTGCCGCCGATGTGGGGCGTGAGCAGCACGTTGGGCAGGCCGCGGAGCTCGGTTTCGAAGCGCTCGTGGTTGGTCTTGGGCTCGTAGGGAAACACGTCGATGGCCGCGCCGCCAAGGTGGCCGCTGCGGAGCCCGGCGGCCAGGGCCGGCACGTCCACGACGTGGCCGCGGGCGTTGTTGATGAACAGCGCGCCGGGCTTCATTTGGGCGAATTCGTTGGCCCCAAAAAAGTCCTGGTTTTCGGGGCGGCCGTCGATGTGCAGCGTCACCACGTCGGCCTGCTCGAGGAGTTCTGCCAGCGTGCGGCACTTCACGGCGTTGCCGAGCTGGAGCTTTTCGGCCATGTCGAAGTAGACAACCTTCATGCCCACCGCCTCGGCCACTACCGAGAGCTGGGAGCCGATGTTGCCGTAGCCCACGATGCCGAGGGTTTTGCCACGAATCTCGAACGAGCCGCCGGCTGATTTGTCCCACTCGCCGGCGTGCATCTTGGGGTTTTTTTCGGGGATGCGGCGCGCCAGTGCAATGATTTCGCCCAAGGTCAGTTCCACCACCGAGCGGGTGTTGGAGAAGGGGGCGTTGAACACGGCCACGCCCTTTTTCATGGCCCCGCTGAGGTCAATCTGGTTGGTGCCGATGCAGAACGCGCCGATGGAAATCAGGCGGTTGGCGGCGTCGAGCACGCGCTGGGTCACCTGCGTTTTGGAGCGGATGCCGAGGATGCTCACGCCATCGATGCG
>JBBQSQ010000199.1:0-8009 GCA_038213745.1 Cytophagales bacterium | reverse complement strand
CCGCGTGGCCGCCATGGGTGCCAAAGTCGTGATTCCAAGCAAAAAAAATCGCCTCGTCCAACGCGGGATTGACCGAAATCTCTACCGGGACCGCAACAAAGTCGAACGCTTTTTCAGCCGCCTCAAACAGTTTCGTCGGCTGGCCACGCGCTACGATAAAACGGCTAGCAGTTTTTTGGGAATGGTGCATTTCGTTTCTGCCCTGTTGTGGCTTCGTTAATTGTCCGTACAACCTAGCTAATATGTTGCCTGCGTGCTAACAACCAACAACTGTTAACTGACAACATAGCCGCTTGCCGCGGCATCAAAAAAAGTCCCCGGCCTTATTTGGTCGGGGAATTTTTTTGATGCCGCGGCAAGCGGCTACGCCAGCATGTCGGCGTACTCGTCGTGGTGGCGCTCCACGAAGCCGGCCATGAAGGTGCAGGTGGTTTTTACCTTCAGGTGCTCTTGGCGGGCGAAGGCCAGGGCGGCGCGGGCCAGCTCGTCGGCCACGCCCTGGCCGCGCAGGGCCTCGTCCACGAAGGTGTGGGTGAAGTCGATGACGCCCTCGGCGGGGCGCGCGTAGGCTAGCTCGCCGGCGTGGCCGTTGCGGGTGGTGGTAAATTGCTGGTTGGCGGCGTCGTGCTGAATGGGCATGTTTTTAAGGACTAATGAAACGGGGAAGCGAAGTACCCGCCGCGAAACTGAACGGCGGCGGCTGGTTTGCGTACAGCACTACGAATACGGGCCCGTCCCGTTTGGTTTTTCTTCTTTACGCTTCTTGTACCATGGACACCCCAACCACTCCTACCCCACCCGCCGACGACACCCGTCCCTACGACCAGCAACAGCGCGCGGCCACCGCGAAGCCCAACCCCAACGACCCCGCCGTGAGTGCCAAAAGCCCCGAGTACGGCGACTTTGGTGGAGTAAACCCGGAGGCCGCTACCAGCTCTGACGGGCCCACCCTGACCGGTGGCCGCAGTGGGGCCAACGATAACCCCGACGAGTTCAGTGAATTCCATGACCGCGAAAAAGAGGCGGAAAAGGCTCCTTCTAACCCCGAAGACCAGCCCGGCCACATAACGCAGAACCAAAACGCGGCCGCCGTGCGCGAAGCGCAAGCCAACGGGGCCGACAACGAAGAACTACGCCAAGCTTGGGCAAAAGATGACCCGCGCTACGCCGGCGGCGGCACCCACAACACCCGCGAAGAATCAGCTAGCACCAAGGATGGGCAAGAATAATTGAATGGTCAGTGATTAGTGGTTAGTCTTTTCTACCGCAACCCATTGACCGCTGACCGTTAATCATTAACCGTTAACCATTCCCCTCCCCCGATGTCCACCAACCCGAACAACACCTTCGACAACGAGCCTTCCGAAGACGGGGCTTCTACCCCCATGCTTGACGCCGCCACGCACGGCCAGGTGCTCGACGACAATAACTCCTCAGGCCAGGAAAAGGCTGATGAGATGGACGATTCCCTCCGCATCGACCAGCAGGCCATGAACGCCGCCGGCCCGGCTCCGGCCTCCGATGAGAACCTGCCCAAGGAACTCACCGACCCCAGCGACCGCTCCTTCACCCTGCCCGAAGAGCAGAGCTAGACGCCTGCGGCTTTAACGCTGCGCTTAATGAGGAATGAGGAATGAAGAATAAAGAATTAGCGGTTCAGACCATAATTCTTTGTTCTTCATTCCTCATTCTTCATTAAGCCGCAGGCGTTAAAACCGCCAGCCTACCTGTGCCCCACCGTACCAGTTTCGGCCCGCGGCGGGCTGGAAATAGCGCCCGCCAAAGGCATTCAGGTCGTTGCCGAGGCTGTAGCTTCGGTCGGTGGCGTTGTCAAGGCCCGCGTAAATGTTGGTTTCGAGGTGACCGGCCAGGGTGCGCCGCCAGCCGCCCCGCGCCCCGAATACCCAGTAGCCGGCCGCTTCTTCGGTGTTGGCATCGGTGAGCGTCACGCGGGCCTGGTGGCTTAGGGTGGGGTTGAGGTAGAAGCCGAAGCGCTCGCTAAAATCCAGGCCGGCGCTGAGCGTGTGCGGCGTGGTGCCGGTGAGGCGGTTGCCGCGCAGGTCGGCGCTGCCGCTAGGGTAGCTGCCGAAGCGGAAGTCGTTGTAGGCGTAGCTGGCCCAGGCGCGCAGGCCGGTTTTCTCCGGCCGGGGCATTTTCTTTCTTGAATCACGGTAAACGACCCTTGTTATCTGCCGCTGTCGCCATAACCAGCCACTCAGGGCCGCTTCGAGGCCGCGCTGGTGGGTGCTGCCGGTGTTGCGGAATACGACGATGCCCTGGTCGGTGGTACTGCTGACCACGGTTTGGCGCAACTCGAAATCGAAGACGTTTACCTCGTAGAGCAGCCGATTGTTGAAAAAATTTCCGCGGGTGCCCACCTCGTAGCTGGTGCCGCGCTCGGCCTGCAAGTCGCCGTTGAGGCTGCCATCGGAAGTGCGGATTTCGTCGGTGGTGGGCGGCGAAAAGCCGGTGCTCACGCTGCCGTAGACCGACAGGCGGGGGCTGAATTCCTTGAGCAACGCCACGCGGGGCGAGATTTCGGGTTGGAAGTCGCGGGCAAACCGGTAGGCGTTGGGCTTTGTGAGGACGTCGCTCACCCGCTCGATGCGGTAGCGCAGGCGGTTGTAGCTGGCGGCCACCGTGAGCAGGAAATCGGCGGGCAACTCGTAGTCGGCTTGCGCGAAGGCAAAGCCGGTGGTGGTCGTGATTTCGTCGTTGTAGCGCAGCGCGCCGGGCGTGCCGGCTTTGTTCTGGTAGCTGCGCCCATCCGTGAAGCTGGCCTGAAACTCGCCGCCGCCTTGCAGGCGCAGCACCCGGCCGGCCATCGCCGTGCGGTAGCTCAGGGCCGTGCGCCCGCCTGCCCCCACGGAAGTATTGCGCTCATAATCCACCAGATACGGCGTGCGAATGGCCGTACCGATGCCGTACAGCGTGGTTTGCAGCGCCAGCCGGTCCGTGAACTGGTACGCGTGCGTGAGGCCCAGTAGGCCCGTGCGCGAGGCGTAGAACGTCTGCTGCGCCACGGTGCCGGGCACGGTGGCCGTGCCCGGCCGGGCCTGCCGCGGGTCGGCCGCAAACTGGGCACGGGTGAGGCCGCCGGGCAGCTGGTAATTGATGTCGGTGTAGAGCAAGTGCGCGGCCAGCGTGGTTTTGGGCGAGGCCACGGTGCGGGTATCCAGGGCAAAAACGTCGCGCCGCAGAGCACTTTGCTGGCGGTAGCCGTCGAGCTCCTGGTGGGCGTACTGGGCGCGCACGCTGCTGGTGGCGCTGCCCGTTTCGGCGGTGATAGTGCTGCGGCGCAGGCCGTAGCTGCCCACCGTGGCCCTGGCCGCCACCCGGCTGGTGCCCGCCGCCGTCTCCGGCGTGCTGAACAGGGCCACGCCGCCGGTGCCCGCGCCGTACACGCTGCCGGCCGGCCCTTTCAGCACTTCTATGCGCCCGATGATGGCGGGGTCGAGCAAATTTAGGGGCGTGCTGCCGCTGGCTTCGGTGAAGGGCAGGCCGTTGTAGTACACCTTCACGTTGCGCACGCCGAAGGGCGAGCGCAGCGTGCTGCCCCGGATGCTGAGCCGGTAGCTGGCGGTGGCCCGCTCCTCCAGCCGCACGCCGGGCAGCGTGTTGACGGCCTGGGTGAGGGCGGCGGGGCTGAATTGCGCAATGGTGCGGGCATCGAGTACGCCCACGGCGGCGGCGGTGCGGCGCAGCGGCAGCTGCTGGCCGTAGCCCGTGACGGTGGCTTCGGGCAAAGCCACGGTACGGGTGGTATCGGCGGGGGTTTGGGCGCGGGCGGGCAGCTGCGGCAGCAGTAGCAACAAAAGCAATAGGCAACGAGAAGGCATCATTTACAATAGAGGCGGAACGGCGCAGACCAGCGGAGTACGGGAATTGTTACCGAATGACAGATTATCCGCGTAATTTTTCGTGGTGGTAGAGACGCGTATTTGCGTCTTGTCGTTGAACAAGGGCTTCTGCATAAAGCCCTGACGATGGTTCCCGCAGTGGGCGCAGTGGTAAATCCGCAGTGGGCCGCAGGGTCGTTCAACAATCACTGCGAACACTGCGGATTTGCCACTGCGCCCACTGCGGAAAATTGGCCTTGCTTCTCCTGGTGCCAAAACCATAGCTTTGAGCACCCAGCTACCGGAATGTTCAACGACAAGGTGCAAGGAAGCGATTCCACACCCATATAATTACCTGAAACTGCTTTAAGCGCCGCTTACCTTTTACAATGCCTGCCCTTTCCCCCGACCTCCGCCGCGCCCTCTTCAACCTGCCCGAGCGCGAAAAGGACCAGCTCCTGGCCCGCCTCGTGGCCCAGGACGCGGTGCTAACCGAACAGCTCGCCTACCGCCTCCTCGAAGGCCCCGACGCCCTGGAAACCCGCCGCGCCGCGCTGCGTGCCCAGGTCGACGACCCGGTGCGCGGCTTCCACCAAACGCCGAACGACCTGCTGGTGATTCTGCGGCAGCTACAGGCGCGGCTGGCCTACCACGCCAAGATTACGGAGGACGGCTTCGGCGAAATCGAGCTGAGCTGGCGGCTGCTGGCCAATGTGTTCCGCCACCAGGCCGAGGTCACGAGCCGGCTGCATGGCCCCACCCAGCCCCTGCTTCAGCACCTGGCCCGCCGCACCCAGGAGGTCCTCAAGCAAACCACCCGCCTACACGAGGACTACCACGTAGAGCTGGCCGAAACCGCCAATGCCGTGCTGGCGGCGTTGTGGCAGTCGGGGGCCGCCCCGCTGGCGCGGGAGCTGGGGCTGCCCCGGCAGGTTGGCCAATGAGGGAGGCTGCTGCGCTCGGCCTTACGGCCCATTCGGGCAGGACCTTAGCATCTTTTTCGGCGCAATTGCAGTACACTACCCGTTGCTTGTGGCTCACCAAGCTCCGCCGTTTTCATGTCCGACGCCACCAACGCCGCCGCCCCGCACGACCCCCACTTACCGCTTGAAGCGCTGCGCCAAGCCATTGCTACCCTAGATGCCAAAATCCGGACCCTGCACAACCGGGCCCACACCACCGCTGCTGGTTCCGACGACACCTATGAAACGCACGCTGCCACACTAGAGGCCAAGCGCGCCCGCCTCGCCGAGCAGTTGGCGGCGGCACTCCCAAAGCCCAATTCAACCCTACTTTAAAATCACTACCACTATGACAAAGCTCTTTACGCTCCTCCTCTTTGTTGCGGGCATCGGCGTTGTAAGCCCGGGCGTAGCCCAGCCGCACCCCAAGAAAAGAAATAGCCGGGCATTTACGCACAGCGCCGGGGCCAGCCGAAGTAAGGCCAACAAAGCCCACTTCCGGGCCGACAACAACGACCGCCCCATTGTGGACCTCACGCCCAACCGCCTGGAAAAAACCAGAACGGTGAAAGCCCCCAAGCCCTACAAGTTCAGCAAAGGCAACGACTTCAAGGCCAGATAGCTACTGAGGATTTAAGATAAAGCGCCTCCCCCGGCCCGTTGCAATTGCGGTAGCCAGGGGGAGGCGCTTTGCTGTTTTGGCCGTCCGGTTTTGGCACCGCCGCGGGGCTGCTAATCCAATCTCAGGTGCGATTACGTAAACGAGTATCTTTACCTCCGCACTTCCGCTGCCAACTCTTTCTACCTGATGAAAAACACGTTACACCTGTTATTTTTCTTCTTATTTATTGGAATAGCTGTCCCAAATGGGGCGGCGGCCGCTCCGCCCACTATCCCCGGCCGCCTGGTGCTGAAGCTGCGGCCGGGCCAGCCAGTAGCGGCCCTGGAAGCGGCCCTGCTGGCGCTGGATGCCACTGCCCTGCGGCAGAAATTCCCGCGTGCCCTGGCCCCCAGCGAGGAGCGGCCCGGCAGCGTGGACCTGCGCGGTATTTATCAATTTCAGACTTCGGCTCCGCTCAACCGCGCCCGGACGGTGCTGCTGGCCACCGGCGCGGTGGCCTACGTGGAGCCGCTCTACATCCGCGAGCCGCTGTACCAGCCCAACGACCCGCTGGCCGACTCCACCCTTACCAACGCCAGCAGCAGCCAGGTGTACCTCAAGCAAATCAAGGCCTACCGCGCCTGGGACGTAACGCGGGGCGACAGCTCCGTCGTCATCGGCATCACCGACGGCGGGGTGCGCCTCACCCACGAGGACCTGCGCGCGCAGCTCAAGCACAACTACGCCGACCCCGTTAATGGCCGCGACGACGACGGCGACGGCTACGTGGACAATTTCACCGGCTGGGACCTGGCCAACAACGACAACGACGCCGGCTACGACATCGACATCATCCACGGCTCGCTGGTGGCGGGCGTGGCCGCCGCCCGCCCCGACAACGGCGTGGGCATTGCCGGCCTGGGCAGCCGTTGCAGGTTCATGCCCCTGAATATTTACCCCAACACCCCCACCGGCGCCTTCGCGGGCGTAGAGGCCGTGGTGTACGCCGCCGACCACGGCTGCCAGGTCATCAACATGAGCTGGGGCGCGCCGGGCGGCTACTCGCGCTTCGAGCAGGATGCCCTGACCTATGCCGCCGTGAACCGCGACGCCGTGCTGGTGGCCGCCGCCGGCAACACCAGCGCCGACCTTCTTTTCTACCCTGCGTCCTACGACCACGTGCTGTCGGTATCGGGCGTGAGCAACACCGACCAGAAAAGCCCCGCCGCTACTTTCAACCACCGCGTCGATATGGCGGCCCCGGGCCTGGGCGTGCTCACCACCTACGGCTACCACGGCCGCACCAGCAGCGGCCCCGCCGATGCCGACTACATTGCCGTGGGCGGCACCTCGTTTGCCGCGCCGCTGGTGTCGGCGGCGGCGGCGCTGCTGCGGTGGCACTTCCCCACCTACACCGCGGCCCAAATAGCCGCCCGCCTGCGCCAAACCACTGATAACATTGACGCCCTGCCCGCCAACGCCGCTTGGGCCGGCCGCCTGGGCACGGGCCGCCTCAACGTGCTCCAGGCCCTCACCCGCCCCAATTTGCGGGAAGCCCGCGTGCTCACCAGCACCTTCGCCCCGGCCCGGCCCGCCTACGCCGCCGGCGACACCCTGCGCCTGACGGCGGCCGTGCAAAACCTGCTGGCCCCCGTGGCCGGCCTCGCGGTCACCCTCACTTCGCTCTCACCCTACCTCACGGTGCGGCAGGGCAGCTACGCGGTGGGTGCTTTGGGCACCCTGGGCCAGGCCACCAACGCCGCGGCCCCCTTCCGGCTGGCCGTGGCCGCCAGCGGCATCCCGCTCAACACCACCGCCACGCTGCGCTACCGCCTCACGGCCAGCAACGGCTACCAGCTCGACCAGTACGTGGACCTCGTGCTGAACCCTGATTACGTAGTGCTCGATGCCAACGACCTGGCCATGACCCTCACCAGCCGCGGCAACCTGGCCTATGACAACCTGGCCGGCACCGTGGGCGCGGGCGTCACGTACCGGGGCAGTGGCAATATTCTGAGCGAGGGCGGCCTGCTGCTGGCCACCAGCCCCACCCGCGTGGCCGACCGCCTGCGCACCAGCGGCGGGCAGTCGCGGCAGTCGTTTTTCAGCATCACCCAGGCTACGCGCCAGCAGCCCGGCCCCCGCGCCGACCAGGAAGCCCGCGTGGCGTTCCAGGATTCTGTGCCGGTGGCGGGCAGCCGCATCCGGAGCGTGGGCGTGGCGGTGCGCCAACGCGCCTACGCCTGGGCCACGGCCGGCCGCCGCGATTTTGTGGTGCTGGAATATTCACTCCGCAACCTCACCGCAGATACCCTCAAACCCCTCTGCGCCGGCCTGTTTATGGATTGGGACCTGCCCGTGCCCGACGGGGCCGGCCACAATGCCGCCGCTTGGGACAGCACCCGCGCCCTGGGCTACTGCTACTCTTTGGGCCAGCCCACCCCCCCCGCCCTGCCCGCCCAATACGCCGGCGTGCGGATGCTGCGTGGTGGCACACCGGCCATGTATTCCATCGATAGCGGAGCCCCAGCGGGCTCGCCCGTGCGCCTAGCCGACGGCTTTTCGCCCGCCGAAAAATTCCTGACCCTGAGCAGCGGCACCGCCCGC
>JBBQSQ010000198.1:0-8068 GCA_038213745.1 Cytophagales bacterium | reverse complement strand
GAAATCGACGTGCAGGCCGGTTTCGGGGTCGAGCCCGCCAATGGCCAGCACCGAGTCGGCATCGGCGGGCGTGCCGATGCGCACCCAATCGTCGTCGCCGTCGTTGCCGGCGGCGCTCACCACCAGCATGCCTTTGCGAGCGGCCAGGTTGGCGGCGCGGGCAATGAGACTGCGGCGGCCGTCCATCTGCTCAGGAAAATAACGCTGCTCGGTGTAGGCCAAGGACGAATTGATGATGTCGGCCCCGAGGCGGTCGGCCCATTCCACGGCAGCCAGCCAGGCTTCTTCCTCGGCGTAGCGCTCGCGGTGCAGCTGCTCGGTGCGGGCCAGCAGGTATTGGGCGGCGGGGGCCAGGCCCAGCGCCGCGCCCGCCGCGCTCCCCGGCAGGGCGGGCAGGCGGCCAGCCAGGCAGCCCATCACCTCGGTGCCGTGACTACCGCCCCGGTACACGTCGTCGCGGTTGCGCAGAAAGTCGTGGGTGGCAACAATGCGCTTGCTGGCCATCAGTTCCTGAAACGCCAGGTGCTGGGGCAGCCCCCCGAAACCGACGTCGAACACCGCAATGCGCAGCCCGCTGCCGTCGAGGCCCTCGGCGCGCAGGGCCGGGCCGTCGAGGTGGGCGGTTTGGCGGCGCGCTAGCAGCAGGTCGTTGGCCGAAATAGGCGTGAGGGAACCCGCAGGCACGGTTGAGCTGCCCCGCGCAAAAGGCTTGAGCGTGGCCGAAACGCTCGCAACCCGTGGCTCCTGATAGGGCCACAGCTGCACGGCCCGCACCCCGGGCAGCGTGCGCAAAGCGGCGGCTTGCGCAGGCGTGGCCCGGCAGGCCACGGCGTTGAACCAGCGGCTCACCAGCGTGACGGTATCAACGTGGGCCTTGATTTCGGCGACGTAATCAGGGCGCACGGGCAGGTCGGTGGTTTCAAAGGCCGGCAGGTGCTGCCGGACCCGACGCGCCCGGGCAGCCGGCGAGAAATACTGCTTCGGGGAAAATCGAACGCCGTTTTTATCGGCCAGCGTGACCCAATAGCGGGCCGTGGCTGGGCGTGGCGTGGCCAACGGGCCAGAGGGGCGGGCCTGACCAGCCACCGCGCTGGCTGCTCCTACCAGCAGCAGCATGGCTAGCCCGGTGGCCCGGCACGCCGGCAATACCCGATTACAAACGGTAGTAGTGAAACGAAGAAGGTGCATAGAATTGCGCCAAAGGTAACCCCAGCCGGTGGGCTCCGTTTTAAGGCTGGACCATTTGGAGTCCTAATTGTCTTTTTACTACTCTCTCACGATTATGAATTTTCGCTTTTTCCCCACCCTGCTCGTGGGGGCCACCCTGCTGGCCCTGCCCGGATGCAACCAAAAAGAAATAGCCGCCCTGCAACAGCAGAATTCCGACCTCACCAAATCGCGCGACCAGCTAGCCTTGGAAAAGAGTGCCCTAGCATCGGCTAAAACCCGCAACGAGGATGAGCTGCGCAACTCGATTCTCAACAAAAACCAGCAGGTCAATCAGCTGAACCAGAATCTGGGCGATGCCGAGACGAACCTCAAAAACACAAATGCCGACCTGCAAAGCAAAGAGGCCGACCTGCAAAGCAAAAACGCCCGCATCGCGGACCTGCAAAATGCTCTGGCTCAAAAAGACGCCGCTACCAAAGCCCTCCGCCAGCGCGTTTCGGATGCGTTGCTGGGCTTTAATGCCCAGGATTTGCAGGTGAGCGTCAAAAACGGCAAGGTGTACGTGTCGCTTTCCGAGCAGCTGCTCTTCAAATCGGGCTCGATTAAAGTTGACCCCAAAGGCCAGGATGCCCTGCGCAAGCTGGCCACCGCCCTCAAAGACAGCAAAGACGTAAACGTGCTGGTGGAAGGCCACACCGACAACGTGCCAATCAAAGGCGTCACCGCCAGCGGGGCCAAAGACAACTGGGACCTGAGCGTGATGCGGGCCACCGAAATCACCCGCCTCCTCACCTCGGCCGGCATGGACCCCGCCCAGGTGACGCCCTCGGGCCGCTCGATGTACATGCCCATGGTGGCCAACGACACCCCCGCCAACAAGGCCCTGAACCGCCGCACCGACATCATCCTCACCCCCAAGCTGGATGAGCTGTTCTCAATTTTAAATCAAAACTAAATCACTGATTTTCGCGGATTAACCGTGCTTTCGCTGATTTATTATTGTAAAAAAGGCCCCACCTGCTTGCGCGGGTGGGGCCTTTTTTATTTAGCAATGGGTGGCCGGTCACAATTGCCAGCCAGGACCGTTAACCAACCAGGGAAAGGACGGTTAATCCGCGAAAATCAGTGATTTAGAGGCCGTATTTGCTGAGCAGGTAAATCAGCGAAGCCATGCTGGCCCCGCCCAACTCCAGCTCGCGCCGGTTCACCTTGTCGAAGGTATCGGCGGCGGTGTGGTGAATGTCGAAGTAGCGCTGGGAGTCGCAGTCGTAGCCAATGAGCGCCCTGGGGTGCACGGCGGCTTGCAGGGGCTCAATGTCGGTGCCGGCGTGGCCCACGGTGATGTCGGCGGCGTGGTAAGGCTTGAGCAGCGGGGCCCAGCGGGCTATCTTGGCTACCGTGGCTGGGTCAGCTTCTATGTTGAAGCCGCGGGGGGTGAAGCCGCCGCCGTCCGATTCGATGGCGGCCAGGTGGGTTTCCTTGTTTTGGGCGGCCAGGCGGGCGTATTCGTTGCCGCCGCGGGTGCCATTTTCCTCGTTCATGAAGAGCACGGCCCGCACGGTGCGCTCGGGTTTGAAGCCGGTGGCGCGCAGCAGCCGCAGGGCTTCGATGCCCTGCACGCAGCCCGTGCCATCGTCGTGGGCCCCCTGGGCGAGGTCCCAGGAATCTAAGTGGCCGCCTACGGTGATGATTTCCTGCGGGAATTTGCTGCCCTTGATTTCGCCCACCACGTTGTAGCTTTTTTCGTCGGGCAGGGTGGTGCACTCCATTTCCAGCTCAAATTGCAGGTCGGGGTTGGCCTTAAGGAGCTGGCTGAGCTTGTCGGCGGCAATGGTGCTGAGGGCCGCGCCGGGCACTTTGGTCACGGCCGCATCGTAGGCCATGGTGCCGGTATGGGGGTTGTCGTCGCGGGCGCTGGTGAGCGAGCGCACCAGCGCGCCCACGGCTCCGCGCTTAGCGGCCTCGATGGCCCCGCTGCGGCGCTGGTCGCCGGCGCGGCCGTAGGCCGTGCCCGGCTCGATGAGCGCATCATCGAAGGGCCGGTTGTAGAACACAAACTTGCCTTTCACCGCCGCTTCGGGAAGGTTCCGGACTTCATCCAGGCTGTGCACCTCTACCACACCGGCTTTCAGCTTGCCGCCGGTGCCCACCGAACCACCCAGCGCGCACACCGCCACGCGGATGCCTTTGTCCTTATTACCAATGATTTCGCCGCGCTCCTTACCGCCGCGCACCCAGTGCGGCACCATCACCTCCTGCAAATACACGCGGTCGAAACCGGCTTTTTCCATGGTGGCTTTGCCCCACTCCACGGCCTGCTGGGCCTGGGGCGAGCCCGAAAGCCGGGGGCCGATGGTGCCCGTGAGGTAGCGCAGGTTGTCGTAGCTCTCACCGCGCAACAGGGCCTCATCGAAGATTTTGCGCAGGGCCAGCGAGTCGGTGTTATCCACTTGGGCCGCGGCGGCGGCTACCGATGCGGCGGGTACTTTGGGCTTTCGGCGGGCCTGGGCCTGCGCGGCCGAACTTCCTAAAACGAGCAGGGTCCCGGCGCAAACCAGGAATTTCTTAGCGTGTGCATGCATACGGCGACAACCAGATTGAGCCCCGGCAGAAAGTGCCGGGCCGGGCGAAAGTACACCGGCGGCCCGGATACCCCGCCCGCAAATGGCCTTTGCCCGGCCACTGACCCGCGTGGGCTACTTTATCTGAATGGCTTTGGCCTGGGCCTTGGCCGCCGTTGCCAGCTTGCGCTCGGGGCCGTAGCCGCGCACGCCCACCGTGGGCAGAACCCCGTCGGCAATGCGCACCGTGAAGAGGTAGTCGTACTCATTTTCCCCGATTTCTTCGACCGGCGGCGTGCCGCCCAGCGACTCAATGAGCGGCAGCAGCGTGTTGGAATGCCCCACCACCACCACCGTCTTGCCCGCATATTCTTTGCGGATGCGCAGGGCCAGGGCCGTGGTTTCGTTCGGGTTGTACACCTGCGGCTCCAGCTTGGTGGCTTCCACTAAGGGGGCCAGGGTGGCGCGGGTGCGCTTGGTGTCCGTGGTGAACAAGGCCACCAGATGGCGGCGCTCCAGCAGCTGGCGCAGGGCCTGCGCCCGTACCTGGCCCACGGCCGAGAGGGTGGGGTCGGTGCGGTCGGAAGTGGAATCTTTTTCGGCGTGGCGCACGAGGTAAACAGTCGTTACGCTGGGCTTGGATTTGGACTGCGCCTGGGCGCGGGCGGCGGGGCTGCCCAGCGTGGCAGCCAGGCCCGTAAGCAAAAACAGCCAACTGAGGATACGTGCATTCATAGCAGTAAAAAAGGAAAGGTAAGGTAAACCGTGTGGGAGCAAATTACGCTACAATCGGGAAAAGCGCCCGGCAGGGCGGGCGCTTCATGTGCTGTTCAGGCAGCCATGCCGTATGTTGTGCACAGGTTGCGGATTTCAACCGGCTTGTTTTGGGCTAGCTACCTGAACATTAATCCACAACCAGCGGCGGATATTCTGCAACAAAACACCCAACCCCTCCTTTTATGCACGTTCTGCTCATCGAAGACGAAAAAAGCCTGCACCAGGAAATGCGCCAGTTTCTGCTGCAAGCGCAGTACTTGGTCGATTCGGCCTACACCTACGCGGAGGCGTCGGAAAAGCTGTATGTGAGCAGCTACGACTTCGTATTGCTCGACTTAGGCCTGCCCGGCGGCGACGGCCTGGACCTGCTCAAGGAGGCCCGCCTCAACGAAAGCCAGGAAGCGTCCTTCATCATCCTCACCGCCCGCGGGGCCCTCGACGACCGGATTCGCGGCCTCGACCTCGGGGCCGATGATTACCTGCCCAAGCCTTTTTCGCTGCTGGAGCTCACCAGCCGGATGCAGGCCATCACGCGCCGCAAGTTCAACCTCAAACGCCCCGAAATCACGTTCGGCCACGGCTTTAGCATGGACCCCAACGCCCGCATCGTGCGCCACGGCGGCCAGGAAGTGCCCCTCACCAAAAAAGAATTCGACCTGCTGCACTACCTGCTGCTGCACCGCGGCCGGGTGCTCACCCGCCTGCAACTCGGCGAGCACCTCTGGGGCAACGTGCTGGAGGACGATTCCGACTCGAACTACATCGATGTGCACATCAAGAACGTGCGCAAGAAGCTGGCCCAATTTGGCTCCGCCGATTTCCTGGAAACGGTGCGCGGCATCGGATACCGGGCGGCGGAGTAGCGGTAAAGTGGTAAATGAGTAAATGAGTAAAGTGAATGGGTGAAGTGGGGGCAACGCGCTGGTAGCGCCAATAGAACTTACGTTTGCTTTCTTCGCGCCAGCGGCTTTGCCCATCCCAACTTTACTCAATTACTCACTTACTCATTTACCAAAATGCGCCTCGAAGCCAAGCTGGCCCTGTTCAATGCCCTGTCCAAGCTGCTGCTGGTGCTGCTGGGGGTTTTGGTGATTCCGCCCATTGTGCAGCGCGTGGCCGTGGTCCATACCGACCAGCACCTGCGCGAGAAGCAGCGCCGGGTGTTGGCCCTCATCGCACGCGACGGCCTGCGCACCTTCGAGCGGGGCGAGCGGGCCGAAACCTACGCCGACTACAACATCTTCAAGCAGGAATACATCACCCTGACGCCGCTGCCGGCCGGGGCTGCTTTGCCCTCGGAGCGCATTTTCGAAGAACCCCGGCAGGTAGACCAGCAGGTGGAAGACTTCCGGATTCTCAGCTTCGCCCGGCCCGCCAGCGGGCCGGGTAAGCGGGCCTTCCGGCTCGAAATCGGCTCCTCGCTCGAAACGGTAGAACTGCTCACGGCCACCCTGCGCGGGCTGGCGCTGTGGGTGCTGGTGGCGGCCTCGCTGCTCACAATTGTCTCCGATGCGGCCTTTGCCCACTACCTCCTGGCCCCGTTGCGGGAGCTCATTGTGCGCAAGCTACGGGGCATTCGGCAGCCCTCCGACTTTCAATTTGAACCCATTGATACTGATACCACTGACTTCCGCCGCCTCGATGACCGGTTGAACTCCCTAATGCGGCAGGTGCAGTCGGCTTTTGCCAAGGAGCGGGAGTTTATGAGCAACGTGAGCCACGAGCTGCTCACGCCCGTCAGCATCCTGCAGTCGCGGTTTGAGAACATGCTGCAAGACCCCACGCTACCCGAACAGCACGCCCACCAAATCGTAGAATCCCAGCGCACGCTCTACCGCCTGCGCAACACGGTGCGCACCCTGCTCCTCATCGCCAACATCGAAAACGAGCAGTACCTGCGCGACGAACCCGTGCGCCTTTCCGCCGCCGTGGCCGACGTGGCCGACGAGCTCGACGACCGCCGCCAGCAGCGCGACATCACGCTCGAAATCGACATCACCGGCGACGACGAGCGGCCCCGCGCCAATGCCAGCCTGCTGCACACGCTGCTGCGCAACCTGCTCTCCAACGCCATCAAATACAACCTCGAAGGCGGGCACATCCGGGTGCTGGGCCGGGCCGCGGCCAACGGTGGCTACACCCTGCGGGTGGAAGATACCGGCCCCGGCATCGCCGCCGACCACCTGCCCTTTTTGTTCGACCGGTTCCGGCGCTTCCACGCCAACGCGCCCAATTCGCCGGAGGGCTACGGCCTCGGCCTGCCGATTGCCCAAACCATTGCCAGCTTCCACGGGGCCACGTTGCGGGCCGAATCGGAGGTGGGCCGGGGCACGGCCTTCGTGCTCGATTTCCGCCCGCCCACCAGCTTAGCCGCCGGATTCATGCCGCCTTCATAGGGCTAAAAGTACCTTCGGGGACTAATTAAAGCTCTCGTGCGTATCCTGCTGAAAATATTATTGACCGGCTTGCTGCTGGTGCTGATAGTGGCTTTGGGCACCGAGGTAGCGGCCCTGCGCCGCAACGCCTTGCCCGCCCTGCTGGGCCCGCCAGTGGTGGTGCGCAAATCGGCAACTGCGGCCGTGCCACGCAAGTCTGTGCGGCTGGTAGCCTGGCCCAAGCAGGCCCGCCCCTTCCAGAAACCAATTTCCAGGCTGCCCCAAAACGCCCCGGTTGACTAGCCTGGTCCATGCCCAGATTTACCCGGCTGTCGGCTGACGTAGCTTGAACGGGCTGGCCGGACCGGAGCAACGGCCCAGCGTTTTGATACGGACACGGTTTGCTAATCAGACCCCAAGCAACTATTCCTGCGCCGCTACGCCGTAGTCTTCGGAGGCAATGGGCTGGAGTGGAACGCCGGCATCGGCGGTTTCGGGCAGGGGCAGCTGCCACTGGCGGCTGAGGTGGGCCAGGCCGTGGGCAGCCGTGAGGTCGAACTGGCAGGGCACCACCGATACGTAGTTGTGCGCCAAGGCCCACTCGTCGGTGTCGGTGCCGGGGTCGAGGTTCACGAAGGAGCCGATGAGCCAGTAGTACGGGCGCTGGTAGGGGTCGAGGCGGCGGTCGAATTCCTCCTGCCACTTGGCGCGGGCCTGGCGGGCCAGGCGCAGGCCGGCAATGGGCGTGGCCGAGTTTTTGGGGATGTTCACGTTGAGGGCCGTGCCGGCGGGCACACCGTGGTCGAGGGCGTGGCGGCAAATCCGGGTCACCCACTCGGCAGTGTGCGAAAAATCGGCGTGCGGGCCGTACTCGCAGAGGGAGAAACCGATAGCGGGCAGGCCCTCAATGGCCCCCTCAATGGCCGCCGACATGGTGCCGGAATACAGCACATTGACCGAGGCGTTGGAGCCGTGGTTGATGCCGGACACCACGAGGTCGGGCGTGCGGTCTTTGAGCACGTAGTGCTTGGCGATTTTCACGCAGTCGGCCGGGGTGCCCGAGCATTCGTAGGCCTCCACGTCGGGCCCGAACACCGGGTTGCGGGCCAGACGCAGCGGGTGGCCGATGGTAATGGCGTGGCCCATGCCGGACTGCGGCGAATCGGGGGCGACGACGACGACTTC
>JBBQSQ010000197.1:0-8115 GCA_038213745.1 Cytophagales bacterium | reverse complement strand
CGTGAATGCCCGCCTTATCGAAACGGTGAAAACGGCCGACTTCGACCTGCACGTCCTCTCCATGCTGATTACGCGCACCGACATCGGCCGCGCCATTGCCGACCAGGTGAGCCAGCGCAACCTGGCTGCCTGCTCCGATGGCCTCACCAACGACACCAGCGGCGTGGCCGGCGTGGTGTTCCGCACCATCCGCAGCGGCATGGGCCCGCGCTTTTTGCTGAAGCGCACCGGCGGCATTATGCACCACAAAACCCTGATTGTGGACGCGGGGGCCTCCCAATCGGACCCCACGGTATTCGTGGGCTCGCACAACTGGACGGCCTCGGCCGATACGGAAAACGACGAAAACACCCTCGTTATCCACGATGCCCGCATCACCAACCAGTACTACCAGGAATACGCGGCCCGCATCGCGGCCGAGAACCAAGGCATCACCGCCTGCCGCCTCGTGCTGACCACCAAGGCGGGCACGGTGCAAGCCAGCACCCTGCAGCTTTACCCCAACCCCACCACGGGCAGCTTCCGCCTGCACCTGGCCAGCACCACGGCCCGCATGGCCACGGTGGTGCTGCGCGATGCCACCGGCCGCGTAGTGCTCACCCAAATCCAGCCCCTCACCGGCACCGACCTGGCCATCGACGCTACGGTGCTGAAAGCCGGCCTGTACCTGGTACAGGTGACTACGCCCGAAGCCGTGCAGGTTGGCCGCGTAGTAGTGCAGTAATAGTCTGCCCTCATTGTCACAAAAAAAGGCCCGCCAATTGGCGGGCCTTTTCTTGTTCAGCCAGGAAATTTTTGACAATAGGACTTACTCCACCAGCACGCGGCGGGTGATGGGCACCTGTCCATCGGCCTGCACCGTGAGCAGGTAAGTGCCGGCGGCTAGGCCGCTCATGGTCAGCTCGGTGCTGCTGCCGCTGAAGCTGCGCGAAGCCACCGGCTGGCCCAGCACGTTGCGCAGGGTGGCGCGGGCCGAGGTGGCAGCGGCGGCCAGGCTCACGCGCATGGTGCCCTGGCCCGCTACCGGGTTCGGATACACGCTGAAATCGCCCGGCTGGGCGTTGCGGCCAGCCGCTTTGGCGGCAAGGGCCGGGCGGGCAACCCCGCCGCAGGTGGCACTCAGGGCGAAAGGCCCCGTGGCACCGGCATAGCCACTCACAAAGATGAGGTAGCGCGTGCCGGCCACCGAGGCAAAAGTCACCGTGGAAGCGGTTGACTTACACCCGAGGCCGTCGTCGTTGCCGCCCACGCAGACGTAGCTGCCGCAGGTGCCGGTGTACACGAAGAGCTTGCTGTCGTAGTTGGTGCCGGGGTTGCAGGTCGATACTTCGATGGGGTTACCGGTGCCCACGAGGCTGTAGAATACGCCGGGGCCGTCCACGGTTTCGGTGCAGTCGGCGGTGGGGTCGCCCACGGCATCGGCCCCGATAGTGGTGCCGGCCAGGGTCTGGCCACAGGCAATGGGCCGGGCGCTGGCGCACTGGTCATTAGTGGGCGGAATCAGGAAATCGGTGGGCGAGGTGCCCACGCCGGCCACGCCGGTGATGGCAATGGGACCGGAAATGGCCGCCGCTGGCACGGTGGCCGTAATCTGGGTGGCCGAGTTCACCGTGAAGGTGGCCGCCGCCCCGCCAAACGTGACCTGCGAAGCGGTGCTGAAGTTGTTACCCGTAATCGTGACGACCGTGCCGGGGAAGCCGCGGCCCGGCGTGAAGGCCGCAATTTCGGGGGCCTGAATCACCACGAAGCTGCTGGCCGACTGGCCGGTGCTCACGGGCGTGGTCACGGCCACGGGGCCAGTGGTAGCGCCCACGGGCACGGTGGCCGTAATTTGGGTGGCCGAGTTCACCGTGAACGTAACAGCGGCGATGCCGCCAAACGCCACGCGGGTAGCCCCCGTGAAGCCCGTGCCGCGCACAACCACGGTGCTGCCCTCGGGCCCGCTGGCTGGGGCGAAGCTGACAACCACGGGCGCGGTGCCCACCACAAACGGGGTAGCCGAAGTGGCCGTGCCGTTCGGGCCCGTCACGGTAATGGGGCCGGTGGTGGTGCCCGCCGCCACGGTGGCCGTGAGCCGGGTAGCCGAAACCACGGCGAAGCGCGCGGCCGGTCGGCCGTTGAACTTCACGGCCGTGGTCGGGCCAAAATTCGAGCCCAGGACGGTGACCACCGTGCCAGCCGGCCCACCCGTGGGCGAGAAGCTGCTGATGGTGGGGCTGGCCACGGCCAGCGCAATGGTGAAGTCGGTGTTCGAGATGTCGAAGAAGTAGTTGCCGGCGGCCTTCACCATCAGGCGGGCGTGGGGGTTGGCGGCCGCGAGGCGGGGCACCAGCACCACGGCGCTGCCGTCGTTGGGCTCGTCGTCGGCCAGCACGACGGGGTAGGTCAGGCCGCCGTTGAGGCTAAGGCGAATGTCGACGCGGGCGCAGTTCACGGGGGCGGCGGTGGTGTTGGCTACGTTCCAGGTCACGGCCTGGGCCGAGCCGCCCACCCAGGTCACGGCGGTGTTGGGGGCCGTGAGCACAAAGGGGCCGGCCGAGCGGGTCACGTTCAGCTCCACGGGGTCGGTGTAGGCCACGCTGCCCACCAGGCCCGAGGGGCCGTAATTCACCGTGCGGGCCGTGCAGCGGAATTTCAGGGTGCGGCTCACCGTGGGCAGGCGCTCGCCAATCACGGTGGTGTTGTTCAGCAGGTCGCTCAGGCGGGGGAAGTAGCGCGTGGGACGGACCGAGGGCACGAAGCTGCGGAACAGCGGCACGGTACGGCCGGCCACCTGCGCATCGGTAGGGGCGGCGGCCGGGCCGAGGTCAATTTCTTCCCATAGGTACGTGGCGACGTTGTTGTCGTCGTTTTCGTTGCCGTCGTCTTCACCGTCGCCGGTGCGGGCCCGCAGCTTGAAGGGCGTGCTCACGGGCAGGGTTTTGCCACTGGCCGGGCCGCTCACCAGCGGGAGGGTATTGCCGGTGGGCGTAGTCACGGCGCAGGTGCCGGCCTCGATGAAGGCGCGCATCTCCTCGTAGTTGCCGGTGTGGAAGAACGGGTCGGAGTTCGGCTGCAGGTCGTTGGCCGAGGTGCAGATGCCCGCGTAGGCCATGATGGTGCTGCCCGAGCCGGGCTCGAAAGCCGTGCTCGGGTTGCGGTTGCCGCCCCCACAGGAGCCAGCCTCGCCATTAAACGTGTGGTTACCAGCAAACTGGTGGCCCATTTCGTGAGCCACGTAGTCAATATCGAAGGCGTCGCCCACCGGGCGGGGAGAACCGGTTACGCCGGCGGCTTTCAGGGCGTCGTTGCACACCACGCCCAGGCCGGCAATGCCGCCGCCGCCGGTGCTCACCACGTGGCCGATGTCGTAGCGGTTGGAGCCGATGAGCTGGTCGATGTTGGCCTGGTTTTGGGCCAGCATGGCCCCGCCGTCGGCATTATCGTAGGGCACCGGGGGCTGGGGGCCGGTGCCGCTCAGGAAAATCAGGCGGTCGTTGCGGCGCACCAGCACCAGGCGCACGGCCAGTTCGCGCTCGTACACGCCCACCACGCGGTTCACGGTGGCCACTTCGCCGGCCATTACGCCGGCCACGGTGTTGCCCTTGGTCAGGGCGTACTCGGGGGTGTTGGCCAGGGCCAGGCGGTAGGTGCGCAGGGGCAGCTTGTCCTTGCGCTCGGCCGTGGTGGCGGCTCGGGCAGCCGTGGCCAGGCGCGCGGCCGTGGCCTTTTTGTCGGCCAGTGAGGGCTTGAAGCCGCAGCTGAAGCTGGCCGCGCCGGCGGCCAGGCGGTCCATGTCGCGGCGGTAGAAGCTGAGGCAGCGGCGGACATCGGTGGCCGTGGCCGGGTCGATGTAGAAGCTGTTGCCGTCGTCGGTGATTACCTGGGCGTGGAAGCCCTGGGGCGAAAGGTCGAGGCGCACGGTGGCGGTGGCATCGTCGAGGCCCACGCCGGCGTAGGTTTTAATATCGGGGAACTTGGCGGCCAGCTCGGGCTCCATCACCGGGGCTTCGCGCAGGGCAAAGCGGGCGGTGCCGCCGTCGGGCAGCGGCAGCGCCAGCACCAGCGGGGCGGCGGCGGCCCGGGTTTCGGCCGGGGCGGTGGCCAGGGCGGCGCGCAGGCCGGGCACGTCCAGCGTCAGGGCCTGGGCGTGGCGCAGGGCGGGCAGCAGGCGCGATTTGGCCGCCGCCGTTTTAGCTTCCGCGTCGGCAGTGAAGAAATTGGGAGCTGGCCGCTGCTGGGCCCGCGCCCCCGGGCTGAGCCCCAATCCAAGCAGCAGCACCGTGCCAAACTGTTTCAAGCGCGCGCCGGTTCCGGCCGCTCCTGCCGGCTCCGAACGGGGCGGCAAACCATTGGAAAGTTGTTTCATAGAAGGAGAAGAGTTTAATAAGTGTATTGATAAAATTAATTATTTTTATTAATCAAGCACTAAATCCCACCTCTTTTTTCAACAATAACATTTTGGCTTGTCTTGCCGGGTGTGCCAAGGGTTTTCACATCACGGCCCAACCTGCCACGTCGCGTACAAAAAAGCCCTGCTTGGAGAATCCAGACAGGGCTTGCTTGCGAAATGTTGCTGCTGTGACTAATTGCGGATTCGGCATTAATTGCAGTTTCTGGATTTTTTACTGGGTTTCGTTCTGCCGTTTCGCCTCACGAGACCCCTGCGGGGCAGGCCCCTCTCCGGTGGAGAGGGGTGCGCTCAAAAAGTCGTCGCCTGGCTCCCCTCTCCACCGGAGAGGGGCCTGCCCCGCAGGGGTCTCGTGAGGCGAACGCGGAGAGCGACACGCAAGCGTAACCGCAGCTAATTATTTCAGCACGGCAATGGTCACGCCGTCGCCGCCCCGGTCGGCGTGCTCGTCGGCCACGCTGGCCACGGCGCGCTGCGAGCGCAGGTAGTCGCGCACCACCTGGCGGAGCACGCCGTTGCCGCGGCCGTGCAGGAACTTCACTTCGGGCATGCCCAGCATCACGGCGTCGTCCACGAAGCCCATGGTTTTGGTGAGGGCATCTTCGGCCCGCTCGCCACGCAGGTCGAGCGTGGGGCTGAAGCCGACCATGCGGTCGGTGATGTTCACGCCGTTGCCGCCCCCGGAACCGCCGCCGCTGAGCCGCGACTTCTTCGCTTTCGCAGCTTGCTCCCGCTCCTTGATTTCGGCCCGGCCCAGCTTTTCGAGCTGGTCGACTTTCACCAGGGTTTTCAGCCCGCCAAACAGGACTTCGGCGGTTTTGCCCTTCACGCTCACCAACTCGCCGTGGCCGTCCTGGCCGAAGAGGGCCACTTTATCGCCGGGGCGAAGGTCGCCGGCTTCGGCCCGCTCGCGGGTGGCTTTGGGCTTGGGCGGCTCAATGTGGAGCTCCTGGCGCACGAAGGTATCGAGCTTCTCGCGGGCCGCCTTGTTCACTTCCTTGTCGGCATTGCCGCGCCGGATTTCGCCGATGGTGGCCTCGATTTGCTGGTTGGTGTTCACCAGCAGCGCCTTGGCCTGCTGCTTGGCCGTGCGCAGGGTTTCGAGCTTGGTGTCTTCGAGGTGCTGCTTGAGGTCCTGGTATTCCTGAGCGGCTTTTTTGAGGCGGCGCTCCTGCTTGGCGGCGTCGGCGGTGCGGGCTTCAAGCTCGGTTTTCTCCTTTTCGAGGCCTTCGAGCAGGTGGTCGTAGCGGATTTTGTCCTTGCCCACCAGTTGCGTGGCGCGCTCCACTACCTCCTTCGGCAGGCCAATTTTGCGGGCAATTTCGATGGCGAACGACGAGCCCGGCTTGCCCACTTCCAGCCGGTAGAGCGGCTGCAGCTTCTCCGGGTCGTAGCGCATGGCCCCGTTCACGAGGTGGGGGGTGCGCTCGGCGAAGTTCTTCAGGTTGGTGTAGTGCGTGGTGATGACGCCGTACACCCGCGCCTGGTTTAGCTGGTCGAGCACGGCCTCGGCGATGGCCCCGCCCAGGCTGGGCTCGGTGCCGGTGCCGAATTCGTCAATCAGCACCAGGCTGCGCTTGCCGGCCAGCAGCAGGAACTGCTTCATGGCCAACAAGTGCGAGGAGTAGGTTGAGAGGTCGTTTTCCAGGCTCTGCTCGTCGCCGATATCCAGGAAAATGTCCTCAAACACGCCGGCTTCGGAGTTGTCGGCGCACGGGATAAGCAGGCCCATTTGCAGCATAAACTGCACGAGGCCCACGGTTTTTAGGCTCACCGACTTGCCGCCGGCGTTGGGACCAGAAATCACTAGAATACGCTGCTCGTGGTTCAGTTCCAGGTCCAGCGGTACCACTTCGCGGGGGTCGCCGTTATCGCGCTTGTGCTGGGCAAAAGCCAGTTGCAGCAGCGGGTGGCGCACTTTTTCCCACTTCAGCAGGGGCTTGTTGTGCAGCACGGGCAGGCGGCAGTCGAGCGTGACGGCCAGCCTTGCTTTCGCCCGGATAAAGTCAATCAGCCCCAAATAGGAATAGGCCTTGCGCAGGTCCGGAATGTGCGGCCGGAGCTGGTCGGTAAGGGCCGTGAGAATGCGAATCAGCTCGCGGTGGTAGGCGTTGTCGAGGTCCTTGATGTCGTTGTTCAGCTCAAAAACGGCCTCCGGCTCGATGTAAACGGTCTGGCCCGAGGCCGATTCGTCGTGAATCAGGCCCTTCACCTTGCGCTTGTGCTCGGCAATGACGGGCAGCACCAGCCGCCCGCCCCGAATGGTGGGCTCGGCGTCGCCGGGAATCCAGCCCTCGTTTTTGGCGTGGCGCAGGATGCCGGCAATCTGCTTGCGCAGCTGGCCCTGCCGCGCAATCAGCTCCTGCCGAATCTGGCGCAGCAGCGGCGAGGCATCGTCGCGCACGGCCCCTTCGTCATCGACAACTTTGTCCAGCGCGGCCAGCAGGTTGCGGTCCACCTGCACGCCAATGCCCAGCAGGCGCAGCGTGGGGTAAAGTCCGGGGTCGGCCTCCGTAAAAAAGGTGAGCGCCTGCCGGATGGTCCGCAGGCTCATTTTTACCTCAAAAAACGCCGTGACGTCGAGGAACGCGCCCGGCAGGGCCGCCCGCTTGAGGTGCACCTTCACATCGTAGTAGTGCGAGGCCGGAAAATCGGAACCGGCGCGTAGCAGGTAGGCAAATTCGTCGGCCTGTTGCAGCAGTTTCAGCAGCGGCTCGTGCTTGGGCTGGAACTCCATGCGGGCCACGTACTGCCGGCCCAGGGCCGAGAGGCAGTTGGCTTCCAACTGCTCGCGCAGGGTAGTGAAGCCGATTTTTTGTTCGAAGTGTTGGGGTAACAGCAAGTAAGTGCGCTTAGCGGTATTGTAGAATAGGATGCGAAGGTAAACAGCGGGCGGGGCGGGAAAGATTCGCCCGGCTTGCCAGCGGCTCAATTCTTTACGCAGCAAGCCGACCCGCCTTTTGGCCATCAAAGCGGTACTAAAAATGCGCGAGCGCCGCTGGGCAGGAATTCAGGGCCCAGGAGCATTCCCAACCAGGTTGGTGGCTTACCCATTGGGACGTAAAACAAGGTTTTGAGGGTTTGGTAAGCCGCGCAGCTGCTTTGTGCAGCAACACGCCTACGCTGTTGCTTGCGCGAATAGTTCTTTTATCGGCGGATGCAGCCCATTGAGGGCCTACCCGAACAGTCACTAAACACACACCCTTAAGCGTCATAAAATATTAAACATTTTATTTATAATATAAACATATTGTATATATTTGGTCGGCTTAGGAACACGAATTGGCAGCCGGCCAGATTTTCCATTTTCTCAACTTTAGCGTCTGTTATTGCCCATGACTACTCTCGCACAGCCCTCGCTGAAAGAACAGACCTCGAACCTAGTCAAATCATTGATGAATCGCTACCTGCGCGACGTGATTGTGCGCAAATGGGAGCAACAGAATCGGCCCCTTCCTCCCCCCCACCAAGTCAAACAGGCCATTATCGAGGACTACCGGCAACGCTACAACTGCGCGGTACTGGTTGAAACCTGCACATTTCGGGGCGACATGGTGGAGGCGCACATGCGCCATTTTGAGCAGGTTTTTTCCATCGAGCTCTGCCAGGAGCTTTACGAAAAAGCCTGCTACCGCTTTCGCAAATCCCCGCACGTCACCATCTACCAGGGCGATAGTGGAGAAGTTCTTCCCCGCATCACGCGCGCGCTGCATCAGCCCGCCCTC
>JBBQSQ010000196.1:0-8162 GCA_038213745.1 Cytophagales bacterium | reverse complement strand
TCAGCCGCCTCTACGCCAACCTCATTGCGGCCCAGATTCTCAAGTCGAACCCCCGCTTCAAAACCATCTTGGCCGAGTGGACACGGCAGGCGCAAAGTGGCACGGTGCCGCAGAAAAACGCTCTCGAAAGCAAGCTGGCCCAAAACCAGGAACTGAAAAACCTGCTGCTTCAGGAAACGCCCTGGGTGCGCGATGCCCAGGGCGAAACCGCTCGTCTGGCCCGCCTCACCGAGCTGTTCGACGCCATCCGGCTGCAAGGCGAAACCAGCCGCGCCCTGCTCAAGCTCCAAAAGATGCAGCTGGCCAGCGGAGCCTTCCCGTGGTTCGACAGAATGCCCGACGACCGCTACATCACCCAGCTCATCGTGGCCGGTTTCGGCAAGCTGAAGAAACTCGGGGCTTTCGATGCGGAAAAGGACGACGTGGGCCGCGGCATCCTGCAAAATGCCCTGCGCTACCTCGATGCCAGCTTGGCCAGAGACTATGCCGGCCTGCGCCGACAAAGCCCAGGCACCAAGCACCAAGCACCAAGCGCCAACCACCTCGGCGACCTGGCCATTCAGGCCATCTACGCCCGCAGTTTCTGGCGCTCGCAGCCCGAAGCCGCTGCTTCAAAAACGGCTTATGTCTACTACCGCGAACAGGCCGCCAAGTACTGGCCCGCCCAAACCCGCTACCTACAGGCGCAGATTGCCCTCAGCCTGTTTCGGGAAAATAAAGCCGCGCCGGCTACCCAGGAAATCCTCCGCGCCCTGGCCGAAAATGCCCTGCACTCGCCCGAGCTAGGCATGTACTGGAAGGAAGTGCGCGGCGGCTACTACTGGCGCGAAGCCCCCACCGAAACCCAGGCCACCCTCATCGAAGCCTTCCATGAAGTGAAAAACGACCAGAAAGCGGTGGATGAAATGAAGCTCTGGCTGCTCAAGCAGAAGCAAACCCACAGCTGGGAAAGCACCCGCGCCACCGCCGATGCCTGCTACGCCCTGCTGCTGCGCGGCTCCGACTGGCTGGCCCCCACCCAACCGCTGCAAGTCACCGTGGGCGGCCAATCCATCCGGCCCGAAGCGGCACAGGCCGGCACCGGCTACTTCAAAACCAGCTGGCCGGCCGCCGGAATTCAGCCCGCGCAGGGCAAAGTCACCCTCACCAAGCCCGATGCGGGGGTGGCCTGGGGCGCGCTCTACTGGCAGTATTTTGAAGACCTCGACAAGGTGACGCCCGCCGCCACGCCCCTCAGCCTGGAGCGGCAGCTCTACCGCGAAACCCGCACGGCCGGCGGCCCGGTCTTGGAAAAGCTCACGGCCATCTCCCCCCTAAAAATTGGCGATGCCCTGGTGGTGCGCCTCGTGCTACGCACCGACCGCGCCCTCGAATACGTGCACCTCAAAGACCAGCGCGCCGTCGGCCTGGAGCCCATCAGCCAAACCAGCGGCTACCGCTACCAGAACGGCTTGGGCTATTACGAGTCACCCCGCGACGCGGCCACCAACTTTTTTCTGAGCGAAGTGCCGCGGGGTACGCACGTGTTTGAGTACCGGCTGCGGGCCAGCCAGGCCGGCGATTTTTCGGGTGGCCTCAGTCAGGTACAATGTTTGTACGCTCCCGAATTTGGAGCGTATTCGGCCGGAATGCGGCTGCGGGTGGCCCCATAGCCGCCGAAAGTATGAAATAGGCCCTTGAGCTGTGGAAACGGCTTCGCTAGCGTTTAAAACCACTTTGGTCTTGCATTTAAGGGGGGGAGGGTGTAGCTTTGTCTCCCGTTGATATTCTCTTATTCGTCTATGAAGCACTTATTTGTCTTCCTTTCGCTGCTGCTCACCTGGAGCGGTGCCCAAGCCCAAAACGAGAAACAAACCCCCGTTACGAAGCTGCCGGGCGAGGAAAACCTGAGCTTGCGCGAGCGCGCCGAGCGTGATTTCCTGATGCCGGTGCGGCGCAAGAAAGCCGTAACCGAAGCGCCCAAAGCCAGCGCCGAAGAGAACACGGCCTCGCCCGAATCGGATGCTACCGCCCACTACGCCGAGGCCAATGAGGAAGCTGCCATGCCGGCCCGCACCGCCCGCAGCTACGAGGTGCGCCACTCCGAAGCCCTGGCTTCCCGCCGCGCCGCCGCCCGCCGCGAAGAAGCCCGCGCCGAAGCCAGAGCCGAAGCGCGCGCGGAGGCCCGCGCCGAAGCCCGCCGCGCCGCCCCCCACTCCTCGCGCAGCCACAGCAGCAAGTCGAAGTCGCACAGTAGCAAAGCGAATGCAAGCAAATCGAAAGCCAAGACCAAATCGACGGCTCATTCCAGCAAAAGCACTTCGAAGAGCAAAAGCAGCAAGGCCAAGGCAAAAAGCAAAACCTCCCACACCAGCGCCAAAAAAAGCACTGCCAAGAAAAGCAGCAGCAAAAAGAGCACTGCTCACAAAGTCACCAAAAAAAGCAGTCCTTCAAAAGCAAAAAGCAAAACCAAGCACCGCCGCTAGCACGACTGCTTCGGAAATAAAACCAGCAACGCCCGACACATCAGTGCCGGGCGTTGCTGGTTTTAAGAGGCTTCAAAACGTCATGCTGAGCCTGTCGAAGCATCTGCCGTGCAAGTAATTAGGTTTACTGCTGGTGGAGATGCTTCAGCTTCGCGGACGCTAAATGAGCATGACGTGTTTTTTATCCCAATCCTACCGCTGGTTGCGGATAATGAAATTGTGGAAGGTGGCCACGGTGTCCTCCGCGCCCTGGGCTACCAGGGCCACGCGTACGCCCCGGTCCCAAGGCGGTAAGTAGGTGCCATTGAGGGTGAAGCTTTCGGTGGGGAGCGGCTGCCAGGTAGCGCCATCGGTGCTGTAGGCGAAGCGGTAGCGCTGCCCGCCCCACACTTCGAGCCGGAGCGTGAGCGTGGCGCAGGGCTCAACAAAAACCTGGGCGAGGCACTGCTGCTTGCCACTCTTCACGTGCCAGATTTGGACCTGGCCGTTGCCGGCCATCAGGGCCAGGGCGTTGTAGGAGTCGCCCACGGCCGCTAGGCCCGCAAAGGTGTCGATGGGCAAGCCGGCGAAGTCGAGGGTAGTGGCGGCTTTGTAGGTGGCGGCGTGGGTGCGGCGGGCCAGCAGGGTGCCCAGGCGCGAGTCGCTGGCAGGCAGCTGGAGCTGGCCGTGGCGCACGGTGGCCGCCGGCCGGGGCGCAGTGATGGGCCACTGCCACGCCAGTCCCAGCTCATTGCCTTCAAACTCATCGGCCACGTTGAAGCGGGCCACGTTGGTGAGGGCGGGGGCCTGGGGGCTGCGGCTCACAAATTCGGGCCACTCCTGCTCATTCCAGGTAAACTCGCTGAGCAAGCCCTGGCGGCCCACAAACTCGTGGCTTTCGGCCGCGTAGGCGTGGTGGAGCAGAAACCAGCGGCCGTCGAGCTCCGTCACGGTCCCGTGGCCGGGGCACTTCCACACGTTGTTGCGGTCGAGGATGGGGTTTTGTTCGTGCTTTTCCCAGGGGCCGAGCAGGCTGCGCGAGCGGGCCACGCCGGTGGCGTAGTTGCAGCCCTTGCCGCAGCAAGAGTTACCAGCGTAGAACATGTAGAACCAGCCGCCGCGGTGCACCAGCGCGGAGCCTTCCACGAGGGGCCCTTCCCACTTCACATCGTTGGTAAACAGCTCGGTAGCTTCGCCGATGAGGGCGGTGCGCGCGTCGTTCAGGCGCTGGGCCCAGATGGGTGTTTCCTGGTGGCAGGAGTTACCGTCTTCCTTCCAAATGAGGTAGAGGTCGCCGTTTTCATCCGGCATGGCAAAGCCGTCGATGGAGCCGGCTTCCTGGCCGACGAGGATGCCGTGGTCGGTGTAGGGGCCGGCGGGGTGGTCGGCGCTGGCCACGGCTACGCACAGCATGCCGCCCTTTTGGCGGGCGGTGTAGTAGAGGTAGGTGCGGCCGTTTTCGTGGTGAAATTCGGGCGCCCAGAAGTTGGAGTTCGCCCAGTCGGGCAGCTTCTCGGGGAAAACGTGGCCGACTAACTCCCAATCGAGCAGATTCCGCGACGAGAAGATGGGGAACACGGCCCCCCACTCGGCGGAGGTGGCGCTGGCCCAGTAGGTGTCCCCGATTTTGGTGATGGTGGGGTCGGGGAAGTCGCCGGGCAGCACCACGTGGTCGTAGCTAATGCGGGCGGGGGCTGCTTCGATGAGCGAAACGAGGGGAGCAGCCTGGTGGGCGGCGGTTTCCAGTTCAATCGACACGGTGGGAGGTGTAAGGAGAATAGAAAGCGTGTTCGGGAATGGTCGAGTTTTCCAGACGCGAAAGGTAGCAATTTGCAATAAAGTATGACGGGTGACCGGTGCTTGTTTGGCTGGGAGACTGAAAATAATCGATGAATGTAAAGAAAAACGGGTTAAACCAGCGAATGATAATGCCTTTTCTCGTAGTTGAAGCGCTTGTTGGGCATCTGTTATCGTAAAAGCATATTTGGGGCCACTCTGGCTAAAGAGTAAGTAGCCGGTTTAAGAAAAATTTAATTTTAACCAGAAATTGAAATAGTGAATTATACTGATGAGCTTGCTAATTAATAGGGGTGTAGGAGGTAAATCGGCGATTTTAGAATCACGGCTGCCTGTTGGAGAAGGAGTAGGGACTGAAAAACATTGATTTAGGGCGGTGGGGGGATAAAAAAGAGAGTGAGTTTCTTGAAAGCAGGCAAAGAAAATTAGTAGAATTATTGAATAGGTAGGAGCCAACAGCGGCACCGAGTGGTTACTTATCAGGGCGGCTCCAGCTTGCCACGCGGCGGAAACTTGTTTCTGGAAATGCATGCATTCTTGTGGCAGGTGTGGTGGCGGGGGCTTGGCTTTCGCAAATAATTGTGAACGTGTGGACAAGGGTTGCCGTAAATAAGCCTTCAACCAACCTGCCTATAGTGCCATGAAATCTCCCGAAAACATCAACAACGCTGCCGACAAGGCCGAAGACCAGTTTGACCAAACCAATGCTACCGCCACCGAAAAGGCCAAAGAATTGCTCGACCAAGCTCCTGGTTATTTGAAGGATGCCGGTGCCAAAGCGAAAGAAGCCAGTGACAAAGCCGTAGGTGCCTTCAAGAACCTGACGACTTCCCAAAAAGTAGTGGGTGGAGCCCTGCTGGCGGCTGGCCTAGCCTACCTGGTTGCTCCCAAAGCAAAGGGCAAAGCCAAGCGCAAAGCAGCCGCCCTCGACCAGCTGCTGCTGTTTGTGAACGACCGCATTGAAGGCTACAAGCGCGCCGTAGACGAAACCAAAGACGGCGACCTGCGCGCCTACTACCAGCAGCTAGTGGGCCAAAGCCGGCAGTTTGCTGAGGAGCTGAACCGCTATCTGACCCGCGAAGGCGGCGAGCGCGAAACCGGCACCACCCTGAAAGGCAAGCTCTACCGCAAGCTGATGGATGCCCAGGCGACCATCACGGGCCACAACGAAAAAGCCATTCTGGCCGCCAACGTCTATGGTGAGCAGTGGGCCATCAAAGCCTACAAAAAGACGTTGCGCCGCAAGGCCCTCAAGGGGGATATCCGCGAGGTGGTGAGCCGGCAGTTTGCGCAGTCGAAAAAAACCTACAAGAAACTAAAGGAGCTGGCGGCGAAACAGTAGCTGCCCGCGCTGCCGCAAAAAGCCCCGCCGGGCCGGACCCTGAAATAGGGAACGGGCCGGCGGGGCTTATTTGTGTAACGACTGGGGTAATTCCTGGATGAGCCGCGCTATGTTGGTTACGAGCAGGTGAGGCCGGTCGTACCCCGGGAGACCTGGGTTGCTGTAGTCCTGGCCGCTCCCGATTAAGAAGCGGGCAGCCTTCACAGGGCCCGCATGGGCTTCGTTATTTTTAACCTTTGGACAGCAGGACCAAAGCCGGACCGTCAACTCACGGGAACTGCCGTGGGGAGGCTGATGGTAAACGTGGTGCTCACATCCGGGCGGGTCTCAACCGTGATGCGGCCTTTGTGGATTTTGGCAATATCTTGGCTGATAAACAGCCCCAGGCCAGTGCCTTTGGAAGTGGGCTTGGTGGTGAAAAAAGGGGAAAACAGCTGTTCCTTTTCAACGGCGGAGATACCAGTGCCGTTATCCTGCACCTGGATTTCAACCGCCGCTTCGTGAAAAGCGGTGCTGACCGTGAGTTTGGGGCGAAAACCGGGGTTTCGCAGGGCCTTTTCATGCACAGAATACATGGCGTTGTTCAGCAAGTTGAACAGAACAATGCTCATTTCCGTCGGCACCAGCCTGACGGAGATATTTTCCGGATTATTGCCCTTAATCAACTCTAAGGGAATGGTCCGGTAGGTTTCATTCAACTCGTTTTTATACGTAACCAACTGCTCGTCAACAAAGAAATTGATGTCGAAATCGACGAGCTCAACCGGTTTGCTTTGCAGTAGCTTGTCCATGCTGCGCACTATTCGGGTTAGGCTAGCGCCGTGCTCTTTGATTTTCTCGGCACTGTTCTCAACCATGTCCAGCAGCGGCAGCAATTCCGTCTGCATGTGCTCATCGGCGGTGTAGGGGGGCAGGGCGAGCAGTTGCTTGCTCTCCTGCAGGAGCTCAATCGAGACATCGGCAAAGTTGCTGACGTAGCTCAGCGGATTGAGCAGCCGGTCGACCAACCCCTTGGTGAGCTGGCCGATGGAGGCGAGTTTTTCCTGCCGGATGAGTTGCTCCTGGGTGTCGCGCAGGTCGGCCAGGGTCCGTTGCAAGCCGGCCAGCAAGTCGTCC
The DNA here is from genome assembly GCA_038213745.1 of Cytophagales bacterium. Taxonomy (GTDB): domain Bacteria; phylum Bacteroidota; class Bacteroidia; order Cytophagales; family Hymenobacteraceae; genus Hymenobacter. The sequence continues at coordinate 1,463 of JBBQSQ010000196.1, read as the reverse complement.
GACTTTTTCTTCTCGGCCAACAGTTCGCTGCTGCGCGTTTCCAGCTCCTGCCGAGTGGTGGAGAGGTCGGTAACCATCTTGTTGAAGGCCGTGCCCAGCTCCCCAATTTCATCCCGCGAACTGCTCTGCACGCGCTGCGTGAGGTCGCCCCGGCCCACGCGGGTGGCGGCATCGCGCAGCTTCAGCACGGGCACCGAGATGCTGCGGGCCAGCACAAAGCCGATGCCGATGCCAATGCTGAAGACTACGAAGCTGAAAAACAGCGAGGTAATGCGAATATGCCGCTTGCTTTGCACGATTTCGCGGGTGGAAGCAGACAGCAGGATTTCGCCGCTCATCACTGGGGTGAGGAAAATGGCCCGCTTCACCACCGTAGAGTCGTTGGAAGCGGCATTCACGTCAACCTTGCGGCGCTCGGGGTAGGTTTTGAACACCGTGCGCGTGATGCGGGAACGGGTGTGGGCGGCGTTCCAGACGGTATCGGTCTGGAGCAGGCTCACGAACTGCAGCAGCGGGTCCTGCTTCACAAAATCCAGGGCGGTTTGCACGCCCTGGAAATTTTGCTCCGTCATGGCAATTTTCACGCCCAGCGCCACGGTGTTGGCCTGGTTTTGCACGTCCTTATTGAAGTTATTCAGCAGGCTTTGCTCCTGAATGGCCGGGAGGTAGAAGAGGACGAAGAAGGAGAAGAGCAACACAATGCTCGTCACGGCCAGCCAGATTTTGGTCTTGACCGTGAGGCGCAAATGCCGGATGATGGCGGAGAGCGAAGGAGTGCGCGAAGTGTGTGCCATGCGGAGCCGGACCCTGAGTAGAAGGCGGTGGAAAGACGTGTTTACAAAAATCGTTTGCCGTCGATGGTGATGGTTTTGTTGCCGGTCGCCGGCTGGTTCACCACGCCGATGGCACCGGTGGTCTGGGCCACGAATTCTTCCAGCTCGGCTTCGGAATTGAAGAAGTTGGGCGCATCGGCCTTGCCCTGAAACACCAGCGCCAGCCAGTACTTGTTCAGCTCGTTGGCGCTCATGTTGTAGATTTTTTTGCTGGTGTTCTGGCCAATCGGGGTGGTGCTTTTGAGCAGGGCGATAACCACCTTGCTGCCGTCGGGCCAACGCAGCTTTTCGCCCTTCATGGTCGATTTCAACTGGACCAGCTTCAGGTCGGCGGGCACGCCTTTGCTGTTGCCGATAACCACAAGGTTCATGTCCTGCGCGTGCGCCGGCACGCGGCAATACACTAGCAGAAGCAGGCTAAATACAAATCGGTAGACCCAGGCCATGTTCATAACGCGTTAAAAGCCAACGGCAATTTGGAAGGTGACCTTGTCGGCAATTGCATGCAAGGGGCTTTTGGCGTGTTGGTATTCGAGCTTCAGAACGGCCAGGTAGCTGAGCTCGTACCGCAGCCACCGACGAAGGATTGGGTATTTTAGGGCATGAAATACACTTCCTTGTTCATAAACC
>JBBQSQ010000195.1:0-8201 GCA_038213745.1 Cytophagales bacterium | reverse complement strand
GTACCAATACCAGCTTTTTGGCACGCGCTACGGCTTAGTTACCGTGCTGCCGGCCATCTTCTTTTTGTGGCTGGCCTACGCCTTCGACCACCGGGGCGTGCTCGCCATGGGCCTCACGGCCCTGGGCTCGTGGGTGGGCGTGAGCGTGGCCCCCCTTTCCGCATTCACAGACAATCATTTTTTTTATTCCGGGCTGGGCGAAGCAGCCATCGGCCTAGGCTTGGCGCTGATGGCAGCGGGCCTGGTTTCCGAAGTGCGCCAGCTGAAACGGCATTTTGCCTTTACCTACCTGTCGCTGGGTGGCAACGTGGCGCTGCTCGCCGCGACTGCTGCCCTGCTCGATGGCGGCACGGCCCGGCTCTCGCCCCTGGTGCTGGCCCCGCTGGTGCTGGCCGTCTGCGCTTTTTTGGTGTGGCACGCCCGCCGGACCCATTCCTACCTCTTCCTGCTGATGGGCGCGCTCTACGGCTACATTGCCGTCACCTACCTATTCTACCAGCTGCTCAAGGACGGCTCAAGCAACAGCATTTTTGAGTTGATGGTGACCCTTTACTTCCCGCTCTCAGCGGCCGGAGCCATCCTGCTGTTCGTCAACATCAAGAAGATTTTGCGCATCCATGCCGATTAACGCCTACCCGACCACCTGGGCCCGCCACGACGCCGTGCGCGCCGCCGCCGCGCGCTGGCTGAAACAGGGCTTCGTCGCGGCCGGGCAACGCGCCGCCATCAACGAGGCCCATGCCGTCGACTACTACCGGCCCAATATTTTTCTCCGCATCGGCCTGTTCATTTTCACCTGCATCGGGGCGGCGGCGGCGGCGGGCACCGTGGCGCTGTTCACGGAGTCACTGCACAGCGTAGCAGCCATCCTGCTGGTGTGTGGCTTCGGGGCGCTGGGCGTGCTGGAACTCCTTATTCACAATTCGCGCCACTACCATTCCGGCGTCGACACCGCGCTGCTCTACACGGCGCTGCTGTCGTTTGCGGGCTTGCTGGGTTATAAATATTTCAACAGCCACGGCGGCGCGTCCTTCGAAAGCCTTGTCTTTGGAGGCGATGCCGGCGGCTTTTGGCTGCTGCTAGCCCTGCTGCTGATGTTCGGGACCGCCACGTTGCGCTACGCCGACCGCCTGGTGGCGGCCCTTACCTACCTCATCTATCTGGCCCTTGTGGCCCGGCTGCTCCTGCACCTACCGGCCGGCAAATTGCTGCTGCCGTTTGCTCTCATGCTGGCTTCCACGGCGGGCTATTCTTTCAGCGAAAGGGCCCGACAGCGCGCCGACGTCTACTACTACGAAGCCGCCTTGAACGTCATCAAGCTCCTGGCCCTAATCAGCTTTTACCTGGCCGGCAACTACCTAATTGTGCGCGAAGGCAACGCGGCCCTGGCCAACCTTCCGGTATCCGTGCAAATCCCGTTGGCCCCGCTGTTCTGCCTTTTCACCGTGGTCGTGCCGTTGGCCTATATCTACTTCGGTCTGCGGCAGGCCAACCGCATGATGCTGCTGGTGGGCCTGGGCGTGGTGGGTTTTTCCATCTACACCTATCGTTTCTACCGCAGCCTGCTACCGCCCGAAATCGCCGCGGTGCTGGCCGGGCTTGTGCTCATTACGGGGGCAGCGGCGGCCTTGCGCTACCTGTACACGCCCAAGCACGGCCTAACGGCGGCGGCCGACGACGATGAGCCCCACTTCAACCTCGAATCCCTTATCGTGGCCCAAACGGCCACCGCGCCCCCCGCTCAAGCGCCAGGGTTCGAATTTGGGGGTGGGCAGTCGGGCGGGGGCGGTGCTACGGGGCAATTCTAAGTGTGGAGGGTTGAGGGTTGAATTGGCAATGTTAAGCCCCATTCAAAACCTAACCCTTTTGCTACACCGCTACTGGCCGGTACAGCTTGGCCAATACTTCCACGGCGTAGTCTACTTCGGCCGCCGTGTTCATTTTGCTCATCGAGAAGCGCACCGTGGCCCTTTCGGAGTCTCCCCCCAAGGCTTCCAGCACGTGCGAGCCCGCTTGCGCGCCACTGGTGCAGGCCGAGCCGCCCGATGCCGCTACCTTATTAATGTCCAGGTTGAAGAGTAGCATTTCGGTGATGGCCGAGGGCGGCAGGCTCACGCTCAACACGGTGTACAGGCTTTCGCTGGCCGTCGCCGAACGGCCGTTGAACTGCACGTCGTCGATTTCGGCCCGGAGCTTTTCAATAAACCGGTCCTTCAGTTCCTGCACGTGCGCCTGGTGCGCCGCTTGGTCGCGAACGGCAATTTCCAGCGCTTTGGCCAGGCCCACGATGCCGTACACATTCTCGGTGCCGGAGCGCACGTTGCGCTCCTGCGAGCCGCCGTGAATCAGCGGCCCCACCTGCACGCCGCTGCGGGTGTAAAGAAAGCCCACGCCCTTCGGCCCGTGAAACTTGTGGGCCGAGCCCACCAAAAAGTGGTTTTTCAATTGCTGCACGTCGTGCCGGTAGTGGCCCATGGTCTGCACCGTATCGGTATGGAAAATGGCGTCGTACCGGGCGCAAATCGCCCCGATGGCGACAATGTCGTTCAGGTTGCCGATTTCGTTGTTGGCCTGCATCAGGCTCACGAACGTGCGGGACTGCGTAGCCAGCAGCTCTTCCAGATGCGCCAGGTCCAGCACGCCGCGCTCGTCGTGCTTCACGTAATGCAGCGCTATTTCGCCGCTTTTCGCCAGGGCTTGCAAGGGGTGCAGCACCGCGTGGTGTTCCAGCGGCGAGGTAATGGCGTGCTTCAACCCCAGCGTGCGAATACTCCCAAAGGCCGCATAGTTATCAGCCTCCGTTCCGCCACTGGTAAACGTAATTTCGGCCGGGGCCGCATTGAGCAGGTGCGCTACCGTTTTGCGGGCATTTTCGATGGCCGCGCGCACCTGCCGACCGGGGCCGTGCAGGCTGCTCGGGTTGCCGTAGTGCTGACTCAGAAAAGGCAGCATGGCCGCCAGCACCTCGGGGTCGAGGGGCGTGGTGGCCGCATTGTCGAAGTAAACGTGCATCTTTCCAGTGAACAGTTAGCAGTGAACAGTTAGCAGAAAAAGGGTGGGCAGCAGTGTAGGCAGCAATCTGTTCACTGCTAACTGTTAATTGTTCACTGAAATTTAAGCCTTCAAGGCAATAATTTCCTTGATATCGCCAATGATTTTTTGGGCCAGGTAATCGGCCGTGGAGTTCGAATCGGACTCGGCGTAGATGCGAATAATGGGTTCCGTGTTGGACTTGCGCAGGTGCACCCACTCCTTATCAAACTCAATTTTTACGCCGTCAATCGTGTTCACCGGCTGTTTGGCGTAGCGCTGCTCCATTTTGGCCAGCACGTCATCCGTATTAATATCGGGCGTTAGCTCAATTTTATTCTTGGAGATAAAGTAGCCCGGATAAGAGTTGCGCAAACGGCTCACCGTCAGGCCCGACTTAGCCAGGTGCGTGAGGAATAAGGCAATGCCCACCAAGGCATCACGGCCGTAATGCAGCTCGGGATAAATAATGCCGCCATTGCCCTCACCCCCAATCACGGCGTTGGTTTCCTTCATTTTGGTCACCACGTTCACCTCGCCCACGGCGGCGGCCGAGTAGCTGCCACCGGCCTTTTCGGTCACGTCGCGCAGGGCGCGGGTGCTGCTCAAGTTGCTCACGGTGTTGCCGCCGCCCAGGGTTTTCAGCACGTAGTCGGCCACGGCCACCAGCGTGTATTCTTCGCCAAACATCTCGCCGTTTTCGCTCACTAGGGCCAGGCGGTCCACGTCGGGGTCCACCACGATGCCGAGGTCGAAGCCGCCTTTTTCCAGCACCTTGGCAATGTCGCGCAGGTGCTCGGGCAGCGGCTCAGGGTTGTGGGCGAAGTCACCGGTGGGCTCGCAGTGCAGCTTTTCAATGGTCGTTACGCCTAGCGCTTCCAGCAGCTGCGGCACGGCAAAGCCACCCGACGAGTTCACGGCGTCCACCACAATCCGAAAATTCCGGGCTTTAATGGCTTCCACGTCCACCAGCGGCAGCGCCAGAATGGCCTTGATGTGCTTTTTCAGGAATGTGGCGTCCGTTGTGTATTGGCCCAGCTTGGTCACGGGCGCAAAGTCAAAGTCCTCGCTCTCAGCCGATGCCAGCACTTGCTGCCCGTCGGCTTCCGAGATAAATTCTCCCGTGGCGTTGAGCAGTTTCAGCGCATTCCACTGCTTGGGGTTGTGCGAAGCGGTGAGGATGATGCCGCCGGCCGCCTTCTTGGCGGGCACGGCCATTTCCACGGTCGGCGTGGTGCTCAGGCCCAGGTCGCACACGTCGAGGCCCAGGCCCTGGAGTGTGGCGGCTACAAGGCGGCTCACCATATCGCCCGAGATGCGGGCGTCGCGGCCAATTACGATTAATTTGCTGTCGGTGGCCTGGGTTTTCACCCAGGTGCCATAAGCGGCGGCATACTTCACCACGTCGAGCGGCGTTAGGCCTTGCCCAACCGGCCCGCCAATAGTGCCACGAATGCCGGAAATAGATTTTATGAGAGTCACGGAGTAGAATTATTTGAAAGACCAAAATTAGGCATTGGCGAGCGGTTGGCGGCGCGGGCATTTATCTTTGGAACAATGGAAAATTCTGTCCCTGCTCCCATCGTTCTGCTTACCAGTGCCCGCCGGCCGGCGCAGCTCGAAGCCTTCGGCCGCCTACTCGACGTCCTTGACCGCCTCCGCACCGAATGCCCGTGGGATAAAAAGCAAACCTTGCAAACCCTGCGCCACCTCACCATTGAGGAAACCTACGAAATCAGCGACGCCATTCTGCGCAATGACTTGCCCGACCTGAAAAAAGAGCTTGGCGATGTCATGCTGCACCTCGTTTTCTACGCCCGCATTGCCGCCGAGCAAGGAGCCTTCGACATTGCCGACGTCCTTAATGCTCAGTGCGAAAAGCTTATCTACCGCCATCCCCACATTTATGGCGATGTGCAGGCCGATGACGAAGAAACCGTTAAACGCAACTGGGAACAGCTTAAACTGAAAGAAAAAGGCAATACCACTGGCGTGCTTGGTGGCGTACCCATCTCCCTGCCCGCGTTAGTAAAGGCCATGCGCATCCAGGAAAAAGCCCGGGGGGCCGGTTTCGACTGGGAGCAGCCCGAGCAGGTTTGGGATAAAGTGCAAGAGGAATTAGCAGAATTCGGGGATGAGTACAGCCACGGCAACCCCGAACGCATGAACGCCGAGCGCGCCGCCGACGAATTTGGCGATTTACTTTTTTCGCTGGTCAATTTCGCCCGCTTCGCCGGCATCAATCCCGAAGAAGCGCTGGAGCGTACCAACCGCAAGTTTATCAGCCGCTTTCAGTACCTTGAAACCGCCGCTGCCGCCAACGGCCAGCAGCTTACCGACCTCACTTTGGCGCAGATGGATGTATATTGGGAACAGGCTAAACAACGCCTGACCCAACCCCAAGGGCCTATTTAGCGTTGCCCTCATTCCCCCTTCACTTTACCCACTACCAACCGGGGTCTGCCAAGTTTTCTTTGGTCGAGCCGCTCTTTTTGGTTAGGTTTGCCTTGCTAAGACGACTTGGCATGCAACGCGAACTTCGGTGAGTGCCATTTTAGCTCTTTCATTAGGCGATTCGCACCGGCAATTTTATCGCTCCTCGCACCCCTAACCAACTTTTTGCTTTTTCTTTACCCAAACAATTCAACTACTTCAATCAACAACCCCAAAACACTCTGGAATAATGGAACAGAAAAATGCCATCAATACGAGCCCTCGGCCCGCCGCAACGGCCGCCAAAGCCGAAGCCCAAAGCAGCGGTGGTGCCTCGCTGTTCTCCGTCATCGTCATCATTATGGCTTATGTTATAAGCCTTCTTGTTTATAAGTTTGTGCTCGGCGACCCCAGCCACTTCCAAGGCGGCAACAATGAAAACAACCCCAATCCCGGCGATTACCTGGGAGTAGTATTTAAGGGCGGTTTCGTAGTGCCTATCCTGATGTCGATGTTGCTCATGGTGGTAACCTTTTCGATTGAGCGGATACTGACCATCAGCAAAGCCAAAGGCAGCAAGAGCATCGAAGCCTTCGTGCGCACGGTTCGCCAGAAGCTGAACAGCAACGACATCAACGGTGCCCTCGCCGCCTGCGACCAGCAGAAAGGCTCGGTAGCCAACGTGGTGAAAGCCGGCTTGCTGAAGTACAACGAAATGGGCCGTGACCAGACCCTGGCCACTGACCAGAAAATTCTGGCCATCCAGAAAGAAATCGAAGAAAGCACGGCCCTCGAATTGCCGATGCTGGAGAAAAACCTGGTTATCATCTCCACGCTGGCGTCTATCGCTACCCTGACGGGTTTGCTCGGCACGGTATTCGGCATGATTCGCGCCTTCGCCGCTCTGGCGCAGGCCGGCACTCCCGACGCCGTGGCACTGGCAAACGGTATCTCGGAAGCCCTCATCAACACGGCTCTGGGTATTGGCACCTCGGCCCTGGCCATTGTGGCTTACAACTACTTCACCAGCAAGATTGATGAACTGACTTACAGCATCGACGAAGCTGGCTTCAGCATCATCCAGACGTTTGCCGCCCAACACGGCAATACCCACGCTACCAAAACGGTTTAATTCCGTTTGGCCAGCACGCTGCTGATGCACTAAAACGAGGGGCGGTTCGTTCTATCCGGGACGAATCGCCCCCTTTTAACCCCACCTCGCAATGCCCAAAGTAAAACCGCACCGCACCTCGCCGTCGCTCGATATGACGCCGATGGTGGACCTGGCCTTCTTGCTGGTGACGTTCTTCATGCTCACCACCAAGTTTGCCCCTGAGGAATCCGTAGTAGTAGACACGCCGTCTTCTATCTCGGAGATTAAATTGCCCGAGAACAACGTTATTACGCTGACCGTCGACAAAAACAAACGCGTGTTTTTTGGTGTCGATGCCAAGCAAACCAAAATCCAGGCGTTGCAAAAAGTAGGTGCCAAGTATGGCGTCAACTTCACCGCTGCGCAAGCGAAGGAATTTGGCGACCTGCCCAACTTTGGCCTGCCCATCAGCCAGCTTGCCTCCTACTTGAATATGGCCAAGGAAGACCGCAAGCAGGTCAATGATAAGCAACCGGGCGTACCACTCGATTCGCTCAATAACCAGTTGATTGATTGGGTGATTGCAGCACGCAGTGCCAACCAGAGCATTTTCAAAAAGCCTACCTACATCGCCATCAAAGGTGATGGTGATGCCGATGTGTCAACTGTGCAGAACGTAATCAAGGTTCTGCAGGAGAAAGACATTAACCGCTTCAACCTTATCACGGATATGGAAAACAAGCCCGTAGCTGCTAAGTAGTCTGTACTAGTAGCTATTTGGCCAATCCGAATCTAACCACTTAAGTAAATCCCATGGCAGAAATACAAGGCAAAGCCGACTCCGGTGGAAAAGGTGGGAAGAAGCGGGCCAAGAAAATGTCGACCAAAATCGACATGACCCCAATGGTGGACTTGGCCTTCCTCCTGCTCACCTTCTTCATGCTTACCACCACCTTCGCCAAGCCCAACGTGATGCAGCTCACGATGCCGGTGAAGAAGACTGATGACGTCGAGGACACGAAAATCAAAGCTTCCGAAGCAATGACCATCATCCTCGGGAAAGACAACAAGGTGTACTACTACTTCGGTCTCAATACGCCCCTTGACAAAACGGTGCCCAAGCCCGAGTTGCTGGTAACCAACTTCGCAGCCAGTGGTATTCGTCAGGTATTGCTCACCCGTTTGCGGGAGCAGCCCAAAACGATTATCCTCATCAAGCCCACCGAAGACTCCAAGTACCGGAATATGGTGGACATTCTGGACGAGATGAACATCACGAACCAGAAGAAATACGCGCTGGTGAAGGTACCCAAAGACGACCTGGACCTTATTAAAGACTCAGCCAAATGATGGACAATGCGCAAATTGCGAAAGCCAGCCTAAACGACATTGTTTTTGAGGGCCGCAACAAGGCTTATGGGGCCTACGTGCTTCGCCGTTTATATCAGCGGCACGTCACCAGGGCGCTGATTATCGCCACGGCTATTTTCTCTCTGTTGTTCATTTTTCCCCTCATCGCGCAGTATCTCAAGGATAAGCTGCCGAAGGAGCCGAAGAAAGTCCTCCAGGAGAACGTGCTTATGGATGCTCCGCCCCTAGATGACACCAAGCCCCCGCCCCCACCCCCGCCCCCCGAGGCTCCTCC
>JBBQSQ010000194.1:0-8343 GCA_038213745.1 Cytophagales bacterium | reverse complement strand
GCTTTGGGGGTGCACCACCACGTCAATCTGCTCGTTGGTGAGGCCAAACAGCCACTTGGCCTCAATCACCTCCAGGCCCTTGTTCATGAGGGAGGCCGAGTCGATGGTGATTTTGGCCCCCATGTCCCAGTTGGGGTGCTTGAGGGCCTGGGCCTTGGTCACGGCCTCCATTTCCAGGGCCGAGCGGCCCCGAAAGGGCCCGCCCGATGCCGTGAGGATGATTTTTTCGATGGGGTTCTGGTCCTCGCCCACCAGGCACTGGAAGATGGCCGAGTGCTCGGAGTCGACGGGGAGCAGGCGCACGTTGTGCTGCTTTATCAGGCCCGTAATCAGCTCGCCGGCCACCACCAGGGTTTCTTTGTTGGCCAGGGCAATGTCCTTGCCCGCCCGGATGGCGGCCACCGTGGGCAGCAGCCCGGCGTAGCCCATCAGGGCCGTGAGCACGATGTCGATTTCGGGCCGGGTTACCACCTCGGCCAGCGCCGCGGTGCCGGCCAGCACCGTGGTTTCGGGCTGGTTGGCGAGGGCATCTTTCAGCGACTGATACAAGCTCTCATCGCCAATGACAACCACCGCGGGCCGAAACTCCTGGGCCTGCCGGGCCAGCAGCTCCCACTGCCGCTGCGCGCTCAGCACGGCCACCCGAAACCGGCCGGGCTGCTGGCGCACCACGTCCAGGGTCTGGGTGCCAATGGAGCCGGTGGACCCCAGCAGGGCCAGCGTTTTTACCTTCTTTTCTTCAAGCATACTGATGCAAACACGGAAACGGCGCAAAAGTACGCCGGCCCCGTGCTCAAGGCCCTACACCCGCTTGAGGGCGGCGGCCACAAACTGGTCGATGATGGCCACGATGGCCCCTGCCTCTTTCGCCACAGCCTCGGTGAGGTGCACGGGCCCGCCAGCGGGTGCCACCCGCGCCGCGAGGGCGGTGAGGCGGCTTAACTGAGCACCCACCGCCTGGTACACGGGGGCCCAGAGCACGGCGGTGGTTTCGGCGTGGGCCCCCAGGGTGCGGCGCAACTCCAGCAAGCGCATTACTAAGCCGGCCAGGGTGGCAAGCAGGGTGCGCTCGGCGGGAGAAAATTCCCGGGGCGGGCCGTCGTAGAGGCACAGCGAGCCAATGTTGTAGCCGTCCGGGGTGCGCAGGTTGTGGCCGGCATAAAAGCTGAGGCCCAGCTGCTGGAGCAGCGAAATATCGACGCCGGGGGCGCTGCTGCGGTTCAGGTCTTCAAACACCGCCGTCTCGTCCTGCAAGATGGTGGCCGAGCACAGGCTTTGTTCACGCGGAATGCGCTCGATGGCCACGGGCAGGTTATAGGGCGCTTTCACCAGCACCTGGTTTTGCTCCACAATGGACAGCATGGCGTTGGACACGCCAAAGAGCTGGGCGGTGGCAGCCACCACCTCGTCGAGTACTTTTTCGCTGCGGGCGTCCAGCAGTTGGTAGCCTTCGAGCGCGTGCAGGCGGGCCGCGTCGTTGGCCGGAATCAGGGAAGTAGGCGTGTCGGTCAAAATTAAAAACTAGGAGCCGGAGGAACCGGAAAAAAAGGAAGTGCCGCGGCGGACGTAGTTCGGCCGGCCAGAACACTTCACATGTACACCAAGTAGGAGGGGATAGTTGCGTGGGCTACCGCCGCCGGAGCGTGCTGGCCACTAGCTGGGCGAGCCGGGTTACGATGGCGTCCGCTTCCCGCACCACCGCCGGGCACAGGTGCCCGGCCACCGGCTTGGCCCGCTCGGCCAGGGCCAGGAGGGTGGCCAGCTGCTCGCTCATGGCGCGGTAGATGCTTTCCCAGAGGGTGGCCGTGAGGCCGGAATGCGGCCCCAGGATGCGGCGCAGCTCCAGCAGGTGCATCACCAGGCCGGCCAACTGGCCGAGGAGGTGGCGCTCGGCGGCGGGAAAGTGCCGGGGAGTGCCATCGAAGAGGCAAAGGGTGCCGATGTTGTGGCCGTCGGCGGTGCGCAGGTTGTGGCCGGCGTAAAAGCGCAGGCCCAGTTGCAAAATGAGGGAGATATCGACGCCTGGCGCTCCGCCCTGGTTCAGGTCCTCAAACACGGTGGTTTCGTCCCGCAAAATAGTGGCCGAGCACAGGCTTTGCTCGCGCGGAATGCGCTCGATGGCCACGGGCAGGTTATAGGGCGCTTTCACCAGCACCTTCGTTTCTTCCACGATGGACAGCATGGCGTTGGACACGCCGAAGAGCTGGGCGGTGACGGCCACCACCTCGTCGAGAATTATCTCGCGGCGCGCATCCAGCAGCTGGTAGCGTTCGAGGGCGCGCAGGCGGGCTGCGTCATCGGCCGGAAACAGGGAAGAAAATAGCGTAGCCACGGTAGAAAGAAATAAGAAGACACACTGCTAAAAGAAGTCCCAAAGGGGCATGGCCAAGGACACGCATTTCCCGCCTTGGGAAAAAGTGACTTCGGACGCCATCGGGTTTTAACAACCTACTTATTTTAACGCAAAAAGTGGCTAATGGTGCAATTTCGTGGGTTTTGCCTCCGATTTTGCCTAAGTCAACGGCGCGAAAACAAGCCTACTGACGAGGCAATGCGTGGGAATTGGGGCACGGTTTGGCCTGAAAAAATAAATTTCTGGGGGGCTCGTTTGGTCCGCTGGCCACAGGTGCACCGGGCCGCCGCGAACTGTTTTGCCCGGCGAAGCCGGCCGGCCGCTAACGTCCCATTATGGTAATGGCCCGGCCAGAAAGTCGGCCTTGGCGGGCCAGCTGCTTCGCCCCGGAGCGCTGGCTGGCCCGGCACCCGGCACTTCTTTAGGCGCGGGCGTGACTGCTCCGCAGCTACCTTTGGGACCGTGTTACCACCCGCCACTACGTACGATATTGCCATCATCGGGGCGGGACCGGCGGGCACGGCCTGCGCCCTGGCCCTGCGCCACAGCGGCCTGCGCGTGGCTCTGCTCGATAAAGCTCAATTTCCTCGCGATAAGGTGTGCGGCGATGCCATTCCCGGGCAGGCTTTCAAGGCCCTGCGCCAGCTCGACCCCGCTTTTGTTGATGCTCTTTGGCAGCTGCAGCCGCGCGACGATGTGCGCGACTCCCGCCTCGTGGCCCCCAGCGGGGCCAGCCTCACGCTGCAATGGAAGTTGCCCAGCTTCAACAGCCCCCGCGCAACGTTTGACGCGGCGCTGCTGGCACTGGTTCGCCAGCATTCAGCCACTGAAATTCTCGAAAATACCGGCCTCAAAACCCTGCAAATCGAGCCCGACCACGCCCGCCTGACCACCACCGAAGGCCGCGAAATTACCGCCCACCTGGTCGTCGGGTGTGACGGGGCCAACTCTGTCGTCCTTCGCAAGCTACTGCCTACGCCGCTCGACCGCGCCCACCACTGCGCCGGCGTGCGGGCCTACTACGAGAACGTGGCCGGTGCCAGCAGCGGCACCACCGAGTTTTTCTTCACCCGCGACTATCTGGCGGGCTACGTCTGGCTGTTTCCGGTGGGCGAAGGCCGCTACAACGTGGGCCTGGGCATGCTGGCCGAAGTGGTGGCGAAGCACAAAGTCGACCTCAAGGAAACCATGACGCGCCTGCTGGCCACGCATCCCGCGCTGGCCGGCCGCTTTGCCGGAGCGCGGCCGCTAGGGCCCATTGTGGGGTTTGGCCTGCCGCTGGGCGGCGGGCGGGTGCGCAGTATCAGCGGGGCGCGGTTCATGCTCTGCGGCGACGCGGCTTCGCTGATTGACCCCTTGCAGGGCCACGGCATCGACACAGCCATTCAGAGCGGAATCCTGGCCGGGGCGCAGGCGGCCGCGTGCTTCGCGCACCAGGATTTCAGCGCCGGCTTCATGCGGGAATACGACGCGCAGGTGGCCCACAAAATCGGCCGCAAGCTGGCTAAGAGCTACCGCCTCATGCGCTTCCTCAGCAACAAGGCGTGGCTGGTGAACGCGGGTGTGCGCCTGGCGCGGGTGCCGGGGCTGAAGCCCTGGGTGCAGCGCGCGATAGGGTAGGAGTAGAAGCAACCTGCTTCTTGAGGCCCGCAGTACCGAGGCCGATTTTAACGTGCTTTTAATCTCATTTGCACTGAAATAGCCCTTTTGGGGGCAGCCGTACTTGATTTGGGCTCGTACAATCAACTAGCTCACTCATTGCCCACTATTCCTGCTTGTTATGCTTGCCAAATTCCTTTCGGCTCATGCCAGCCCTGCTACTTTACCCCAGTTTGTGCGCCTGACGGTGCTGGCGGCGGGCCTGTTGGGGCTGCTGCCAGGCTGCTCCAAAGACTCCGAGCCGGCCGTGGCAACGCCCGCCGCGCCCGCCCGAATCTCCGTACCGCAGCCGGCGCTCTCGCCCGAGGGCATTCAGTATGACGAAGCAAACCAGCGCTTTTACGTCAGCTCCCGCACCAAAGGAACCATCGGCAGTGTGCGCGACGACAGCACCTACGCGGAGTTCGGCAAAGATTCCCGCCTGATTTCTACCATTGGCCTCAACTTGGATGCCTCCCGCCAGCGCCTGTTGGCCGCCGTGTCGGACAACGGCTTCAACCCCGCTTTCGTGAATGCGCCCACGAAGGGAAAGCTGGCAGCGCTGGCTATTTTCAACAGCAGCACCGGTGCGCTGACCAATTACGTCGATTTGGGCGGTTTGCGCCCCACCGGGATGCATTTTGCCAATGACATTGCCGTGGACAAGGATGGCAACGCCTACATCACCGACAGCATGTCGCCTATCATCTACAAAGTGGATTTGCAGGGCAACGCCAGCGTTTTTCTGGAAAACGCGCAGCTCAGCGGCGGCACTGGTTTCGGAATGAATGGCATCGTGTACCACCCCGATGGCTACTTGCTCGCGGCCAAAACCAGCGATGGTACCCTGTTCAAAGTCCCCCTCAGCAATCCGGCCGGTTTCACGACGGTGAACAAAACGCAAAGCCTCGTGGGTGCCGACGGCCTGCTGCTGACTGATAACACCACGCTGCTGGTCGTGTCTGGCAGCCAGAGCACCGTATACCGCATGGCCAGCACCGATTCTTGGGCCACGACTACCGCTACGGGCAACTTCGCCACGGGCGCGGTCAGTGCCACTACCATCACCAAGCGTGGCTCCGATGCCTACGTGCTTTATCCTTATAATGCTACTGCGCCACGGTTTAGAATCGTGAAAGCGGTGTTTTAAAAGGTAGCATGCTCGTCGTGCCGGGGCTGTTTTTGCACCGAGCAAGCTGCTCCGGCACGACGGCTGATGACATTGCCCGTATCCTTCATGACAGTCGTTTTCCAGAATCCAGCGCGAGCATTTGCATAGGAAAGCGCTTTTCGCGAAAGTCTCATGGCCAATGTGTCGGCCCTCGACGCCCTCCACAAGCTGACCGAGCGCTACCAACGTGCCGGCAAAACCCTGCACCTGCGCCACCTCAGTCCCGACAGCCACCAGCTGCTCAGCAACGCAGGGGCGCTTATCGACGTGAATGAGGAAGACCCGCTATACACCTTGACCGGGGTGGAGCAGGCAATTGAGTGAAAGTATTTCGTCGCCCTGCAGTATGTTTAGGTGCAAAATACACCACACTTTAAGGCAGCTGCTATGGGAATGGATTACTATATTGTACCGGAAGAGGAGACAGCCTGCGAGGACAGATTTCCGGAGGACCTGTCTTTCTTTTTCGAACAGGTAGGCGGTTACGGCGAAGCGGCTGAGGTTGAGCAGGTGAGCCGGATACTACAGATAGACTTGTCAGTCTTTCAAAAAGTAAGCTTTCCCGAAGAAGATGAATATTATGAGGAAGAGGCCGATGAAGAACCGTCAACCATTTGGCACAGCTCCGAATCTGTTGCTGCTGTGGTCGCTAATCTCCTGGCCAAGATTGAAGCTTTTCCTGATTATTACAAACAAGTGCTCCATAATCCTGACAGTAGGCAGGACGATGAATCGTTGAAGCAATTATTCGCTATTGGTGATGAAGCAGGAATGAGCCGGCAATTCGAAGCGTTGCAGAAGAAACCGCTATTTTCATATCCACCTGACTGCGGGTATTTGAGCCAGGGAAGTATCGTGGAAGACTTAAAAACTCTTCAACAGACGTTAATGTGCTACCAAAGCAAAGGAGTTGCAAGATTCAAGCTTATGTATATGTAGGCAGTAAAAAGGGCCCGAAATTATTCAATTTCGGGCCCTTTTTATTGGTTGTCTATCAAGCCTCACGCAAACATTCCCACCGCATTCTTGCTCGGCAGCGCCGTTTTTCCTGTCAGAAATACATCGACTTCCCGCGCGGCCTCGCGGCCTTCCGAGATGGCCCAGACGACCAGCGACTGGCCGCGGCGCATGTCGCCGGCCACGAATACGTTGGGGCGGGAGGTGCGGTAGGCTTGTTCATCGACGCGCACGTTGCCGCGCTCGTCCAGGGCCACGCCCAGCTCAGTGAGCAGGCCCTCCACGCGGGGGCCGGTGAAGCCCAGGGCCAATAGCACGCGCTGGCAGGGGATTTCGCGGTCGGATTCGGCTACTTCCTTAAAGCGGAGGCGGCGGCCCAGTACGTCGGTTTCCCAGGTTACGTCGCTCACGAGCAGGGCGCGGAGTTGGCCGGCCTCATCGGCCAAAAAGGCCTTGGTGTTGATGCCCCAGTAGCGCTGGCAGCCTTCCTCGTGCGAGGTGCTGCTGCGGAAAATGTGCGGCTCCAGGGGCCAGGGCGTGTGGGCGGGGCGCTCGGGGCCGGGCTGGTGCATGAGGGCAAACTGCGTGACGCTGCGTGCCCCCTGGCGGTTGGCCGTGCCCACGCAGTCGGAGCCCGTGTCGCCGCTGCCGATGACCACCACGTCCTGGCCTTCCACCCAGATTTCATCGTCCTCGATGCCCAACTCGCTCACCCGGCGGTTGTGCTGCGTGAGGTAATCCATGGCGAAGTGGATGCCCGGCAACTCGCGGCCCGGAATGAGCAGGTCGCGCGGCACGCTGGCCCCGCCGGCCAGCACCACGGCATCGAAGCTGCGCGTTAGCTCTTCGCCCGAAATATCGCGGCCGATATCGACGCCGCAGCGGAAGCTGATGCCGTCGTCTTCGAGCAGCTTGATGCGGCGGTCGACAACCCACTTGTCCAACTTGAAATCGGGGATGCCGTAGCGGAGCAGGCCGCCGGGCCGGTCGTCGCGCTCGAACACGGTGACGGTGTGGCCGGCCCGCGCCAGCTGCGCCGCCGCCGCCAGCCCGGCCGGGCCCGAGCCCACCACGGCCACCGTGCGGCCCGATTTCAGCACCGGCGCGGTGGGCTGCACGTAGCCCTTGGCAAAGGCAATTTCGATGATGTGCTTCTCGATTTCTTCAATGGCCACCGGGCTGCTGTGAATGTTGAGCACGCACGCCGCCTCACAGGGTGCGGGGCAGATGCGGCCGGTAAACTCCGGGAAATTGTTGGTAGCACTCAGAATCTGGTAGGCGTCCTCCCATTTTTCTTCCCGCACGGCCTCGTTGAATTCGGGGATGATGTTGCCCAGCGGGCAGCCTGCATGGCAGAACGGAATGCCGCAATCCATGCAGCGGGCGGCCTGCTGGGTGAGCTGGTTCTCGGCGTAGGTGCCGATAAACTCGCGGTTGTGGGCCACGCGCTCCTGCGGCGCGGCCTTGGGTGGCAGCTCGCGGACGTATTGTTTGAAACCGGTGGGGTTGGCCATGGGAATGATTTGTTGAATGATTGGGGGGACGTGGGGTCGCCCCCCGCGTCAACCTCACCCCCTAACCCCCTCTCCAAAAAAGAGGGGGACTAGTTTCTAACTCTATTCTAAAAACTTATTAATCAAGATTAAATCTAGAACTAGTCCCCCTCTTTTTTGGAGAGGGGGTTAGGGGGTGAGGTTGACGCGGAGGGCATTACCCCACCGTCGCATACCGCGCCTTCGCCAGCACCTTCTTATACTCGCTCGGAAACACCTTCACGAACTTCCCGGCCTCCTCCTGCCAGTTGCCCAGCAGAAACGCCGCAACCTGACTACCCGTCAGCTCCACGTGCTGCCGCAGCAGCGCCTGAATCTGGTTCTCGTCGTCGGCATCGAGCGGGTCGAGCTCCACCATTTCGGGGTTGCAGTTTGGGGGGAAGGTACCGTTGGGGTCGTATACCCAGGCGATGCCGCCGCTCATGCCGGCGGCGAAGTTGCGGCCCGTCTGGCCCAGGATGAGGGCGCGGCCGCTGGTCATGTACTCGCAGCCGTGGTCGCCCACGCCCTCCACCACGGCGGTGGCCCCGGAGTTGCGCACCGCGAACCGCTCGCCGGCCTGCCCGCGCACAAACAGCGCGCCGGAGGTGGCCCCGTACAGCGCCACATTACCGATGATGATGTTCTGCTCGGGCACGAAGTGGGCGGCGGGGGAGGGGAAAATGGCCAGC
>JBBQSQ010000193.1:0-8363 GCA_038213745.1 Cytophagales bacterium | reverse complement strand
ATCCGGCCTGCGATGACCACTGAACTGTCCGGGCTCACGGGCAGCAAACCCAACGGGTGCCTGCATGCTGAACGGTCTCACGGACCGATGACGTACGACGGCGTGGCCCGTTGGAGTGCCAACACAAACATATGATGACGTGCTATTTCGTTAGTTCCGCCACTGCCGCGGCAAATTGCTGGCCCCGGTCTTCGTAGTTTTTGAACAGGTCGAAGCTGGCGCAGCAGGGCGAGAGCAGCACCACATCGCCGGGGGCGGCGAGCGCGGCAGCACGGGCCACGGCATCGTCCATGCGTTGGGTTTCCTCTACGTGTGGCACAACGCTGTCGAAGCTGGTGCGGAGCTTGGCGTTGTCGAGGCCCAGGCAGATGAGGGCTTTCACGCGGCGCTCGGCCAGGCCGAGCAAACTGCTGTAGTCGTTGCCCTTGTCGGTGCCGCCGGCAATCCAGATGATGGGCTGCTGAATGCCATCGAGGGCGTACCAGGCGGCCTCCACATTGGTGGCCTTGCTGTCGTTGATGTAGCGGACCCCGTTGATTTCGCCGACCAGCTGCAGGCGGTGGTCGGCGTTCTGGAAGGTGGCCAGCGCGCTTTCAATCTGAGGGCGGGTGAGGCCGGCCACGCGGGCGGTGATGACAGCGGCCAGCATATTCTGGCGGTTGTGCTGGCCAATAAGCGGCGAGTTGGCGGTGCTCACTTCCTCCGTATTGCTGTAGTAGCCGGGCAGCAGGTCGAGGCGCATCAGGTCCTCGGCCTGGTAGTAGGCGGCCAGGTGGGTACCGGGCCGGTAGTGCAGGCTGAAAGGCATCTGGTGCACCGGCCGCAGGGCCGACTTGAAGTAGCGTTGAATGTTCTCGTCGTCGGCGTTGTAGATGAATGTGCCGTCGCTGTCCTGGTTGCGCACGATGCGTAGCTTGGCCTTAGCGTACTGCTCCAGTGAGTAGCCGTAACGGTCGAGGTGGTCGGGCGTGATGTTGAGCAGAATGGCAATCCAGGGTTGGAAGTCGTGGGTGTCATCGAGCTGGAAGCTGCTTAGCTCCACCACGTAGTAGTCGAATTTGTCTTCAATCACCTGCTCGGCCAGCGAGAAGCCCACGTTACCGGCCAAACCCACATTCAGGCCGGCCTCCTTCAGCAAATGATAAATGAGCAGCGTAGTAGTGGTTTTGCCGTTGGTGCCCGTGATGCAAATGCACTTGGCCTTGGTGTAGCGGCCAGCCAGTTCAATTTCGGAGATAATGGGAATACCCTTCTCGCGCAGGGCCTGAATGACGGGCGCTTTCTCCGGGATGCCGGGGCTTTTCACTACCTCGTCGGCAGTCAGGATTTTATCCAGCGAGTGCTGGTTTTCCTCGAACTCGATGCCGGCTACGGTGAGCTGGCTTTTGTAGTCGGGCTGAATAGGGCCGCGGTCGGATACGAAGACGGTATGGCCTTTGGCCTGGGCCAACAGGGCCGCGCCCACGCCGCTTTCGGCCGCTCCTAGGATGACGATGTGCATGGTATTGATTTCTCGCTAAGGTTGGCAGAGGGTTTCGCAGAGGTTTGCAGTGAACAGCCTCCGCGAACCTCTGCGAAACCCTCTGCCAACCTCAGCGAGCAAGATAAATTAACGCAATTTCAAGGTAACCAAGGTAATGACGGCCAGCATAATGCCGACAATCCAGAAGCGCGACACGATTTTGGATTCGTGGTAGCCCAGCTTTTGGTAGTGGTGGTGCAGCGGCGACATGCGCAGCAGGCGGCGGCCCTCGCCGTACTTGCGCTTGGTGTACTTGAACCAGCTCACCTGCACGATAACCGACAGGTTTTCAATGATAAACACCCCGCACAGAATTGGAATTAGCAACTCCTTACGCACCACCAGGGCCAGCACCGTGATGATGCCGCCCAAGGTTAGCGAGCCCGTGTCGCCCATGAAAACCTGCGCCGGGTAGCTGTTGTACCACAAAAAACCGATGCATGCGCCCACGAAAGCGGTGCAGAAAATGACCAGCTCGCCGGAGTCCGGGATGAACATCACGTCGAAGTAATCCGCCAGCAGCACGTTGCCGCTCACGAAGGCGAAAATGGCCAGCGTGATGCCGATGATGGCCGAGGTACCGGCCGCTAGCCCGTCGAGGCCGTCGGTGAGGTTGGCGCCGTTGCTGATGGCCGTAATCAGGAAGATGACGATGGGGATGTAGAGGAAGCCGTAGAGGCCGTTGAAAAACGTACCAGCCGTGGCGAATAAGTCGCCGTAGTTCAGCTCGTTATTTTTCATAAACGGCACCGTGGTTATCATCAAGTGCACGTCTTTGTAGATTTTGCTGGCATCGACGGCCGAGAACTGGCCATTGGGCAGCAGGTACTCGCGCACCGTTATTTCGTCGCTGTAGAACAATACCCACCCCACTGTGATGCCCAGCCCGACCTGGCCCAACACCTTGAACCGGCCGCTCAGCCCCTCCTTATTCTTGCGAAATACTTTGATGTAATCGTCCAGAAAACCAATTAGCCCCAACCACACCGTGCTCAATATCATGAGGATGATGTAGATGTTGCGCAGCCGGCACAGCAATATCACGGGCACCAGAATGGCCATAATGATGATGAGGCCGCCCATGGTGGGCGTGCCCTTCTTCTCGTTCTGCCCTTGCAGGCCCAGGTCGCGGATGGTTTCGCCGGCTTGTTTTTTCTGCAACACCCGGATGAGCCTGCCGCCAAACAATTGGGCGATGAGCAGGGAAATAACCACCGCCAGCCCGGCCCGGAACGTGGTGTACTGAAACACCCCGGTGCCAGGCAGGTGGAAATGTTCGTGTAGGTAACGGAAGAGGTAATAGAGCATTCGGGGAGCGGTACTTAGCGGGAGGCGGCGGCTGGTCGAACGATGGCCGGCGGTCGTTGTTCGGGGATTGTTCTTACTTCAACCGGTCTGACCGCCTAGGGCGGTCGGACCGGCGAACGGTGCGCTATTTATTCAGTTCAGCAAAAATTTCAGCAAGCACCAATTTGTCGTCGAACGGCGCTTTCACGCCGCGAATCTCCTGATAATTTTCGTGGCCCTTGCCCGCTACCAGCACAATGTCGTTGGCCCCGGCCAGCTCCACGGCGGCCCGGATGGCGGCGCGGCGGTCGGGCACGGTGCGGACTTTGGCCGAATCGGGGGCCGTGACACCAGCCTGCATCTGGGCCAGAATATCGTTGGGGTCTTCGAAGCGCGGGTTATCGGCCGTAAGAATGACTTTGTCGGATAAGCGGGCGGCCAGGTTGGCCATGATGGGACGCTTGGCGGCGTCGCGGTTGCCGCCGCAGCCCACCACGGTAATGATTTGCTGGCTGGGCTGGCGAATTTCGTGCAGCGTTTGCAGCACGTTTTCCAGGGCGTCGGGCGTATGGGCGTAGTCGATGATGCCCGTGATGCCTTGCTGGGCCGACACCACTGGCTCGAAACGGCCGGGGGCGGTATTGAGACCGGAGAGAATGGTAAGGGCTTCGGTGGGGTCCTCGCCGAGCAGAACGGCGGCACCGTACACGGCCAGCAGGTTGTAGGCGTTGAACACGCCGATGAGGCGAAACAGGATTTCGCGGCCGTCGATTTCCAGGTGCAGACCGTGCACTTCGTTCGCCACCAGCTTGGCGCGGAACGTGGCTGCCCCGCGCAAAGAGTACGTTTCGCGGCGGGCGGCGGTGTTTTGCAGCATCACCGGGCCGCGCTTATCGTCGGCGTTGGTGAGGGCGAACGCGGTTTTGGGCAAGGCGTCAAAAAACGCCTTTTTGGCCTTCAGGTAATTATCGAACGTGCCGTGGTAGTCGAGGTGGTCGTGGGTGAGGTTGGTGAAGACCCCACCCACGAAGCGCAGGCCCGTGATGCGGTGCTGGGCCACGGCGTGGCTGCTCACTTCCATGCAGGCGTGGGTGCAGCCTGCGGCCACCATGCGGGCCAGCAGCGCATTCAGCCGAATGGCATCGGGCGTGGTGTGGGTGGCGGGAATCACTTCCTCGTCAATCTGGTTCTGGACCGTGCTCAGCAGACCGGCGTGGTAGCCCAGCTCGCGCAAGAGCTTGTGCAGCAGCGTAGCGCAGGTTGTTTTACCGTTCGTACCCGTGATGCCGATGAGCTGCAGCTGCCGCGACGGATGCCCGTGAAACGCCGCCGCCATGTGGCCCAGGGCCTCGGCACTGTCCGGCACCAGCACGTAGGCGGTGGCGGGGTTCAGCACGGCCGGCAGCTCTTCGCAGACAACGGCGGCCAGCCCCTGCCCCACCGCCGCTTCAATGAATTTGTGGCCATCGGTGGCCGTGCCGCGCAGGGCGCAGAAAGCCACCCCCGGCCCCGCCTCGCGCGAGTCGAGCGCGAGGGCGGTGATGGGCACGTCCGTGGGGCCGTGCTGGGCCAGTACGTTCACATCGGTAAGCAGAGAAAAAAGCGGCAGGGAAATCATGGAGGGAGTTAGGAGTTAAAAGTTATGAGTTGAGAGTTGGGCGATGTTATTTTTCGACTCTCCCCTTTTGGCTCATCCCTTTTAACTGATTCAGGCGCGGCGTATGGCGGGCTTAGACGGAGCGGGCTTTTTGAGGTTCTTGCCCGCAGCGGGCTGGCGGGAATCTTTAGACTTATCAGCAGCTTTTGCTCCTTTTGTTGCCGCTGGTCTGGCAGTTGGTGAGGCTGTGGTGAGCTTGGCCGTGGGTTTGCTCGCTCTGGCATTGGGCTTCACCCCGGCCGACCGTTCGGGGGCGCTGGCCATTACCCGGGCTTTGGCACTGGCGGCGAACGGCTTGGTCATTTTAGCCAGGGGCTCGGGGTCGGCGGGGGTTAGCAGCTTATTCTCGGCCAGGTCGGTGTGCTCAGGCTCGGGCAAAGCCGTGGGGGCAGCCAGGCGCGGGCCGGCGTCCACCAACGTGAGCGTAATCAACTCGCCACGCCTGATGGGCGCGCCCACCATGAGCGACTGTTCCCGCACCCGCCCCGTACCCAGGGCCCGCACGTGCAAGCCCCGGTTTTCCAGCAGAAATAGGGCATCGCGCAGGGTGAGGCCCCGCACCTGCGGTACCCGGCCGGCCCGCACGGGGTTCACCACTAAGGCTACCGTCCGGGCGTGGAAAGCAGTGTCGGAGGCGGCGCGCACCCACTCCTCGCCGCCGGTGGCCTGGGTGTTGCCGGCCAGGCCCAGCTTCTGGCACACTAAGGCCAGCTCGTCCTGCATGCCGGCGCGCACCAGCGGCACGTGGCTTTTGTTGAGGCGGGCCTTGGCCAGCAGCGGACGCTGGCTGAGCAGGTCGCGGGCCATGCACTTATCGGCCACTTCGCGGAACACCGGCGCGGCCACGTCGGCTCCGTAGATGCGGCCGTTGCGCGGCGAGTCGACCACCACAATGCAGCTGTACTTGGGCTTATCGGCCGGGAAGTAGCCCACGAAGCTCGTCGAATACGTCTTTGTGTATTGCCCGTTTTTAAACTTCCAGGCCGTGCCGGTTTTGCCGGCAATGCTGTAGTCTTTGGGCCGAATGCCGCGGGCCGTGCCCTCCGTCACCACGCCTTCCATCATAGCCTTCACCTTGGCCAGCGTGGCCTCGGAACAGATTTTGGGATTCAGCACCTTGGTTTCGTTGTGCTGCAATACCTGGTCGGCCTGCTTGATTTCCTTCACAATCATGGGCTGCACTTTCACGCCGCCGTTGGCCACGGCGTTGTAGAGGGCCAGCGTTTGCAACGGAGCCAGCTTCAGCTCGTAGCCAATGCTCATGGTGGTGAGCGAAGTACGGCTCCAACTGCGGTCTTGGGGGTCCTTCACGTACGGCAGGGCCTCGCCGGCCATCTGGAAGCCCAGGGGTTTGTCCAGGCCGAATTTTTTCAGGTAATCGGTGTATTCCGTGGGATTGCCGGAGAAGTACTTGTCCACCAGCTTGGCCACCCCGATGTTGCTTGATTTCTCAAACACCTGCTGCACCGTGATGCGCCCGTAGCCGTGCGAATCCGATTTCACGGCCCCGCCCACGTACATCCGGCCGTTGCCAGTGTCCACCATGTCATCCAGCGTCAGGGCGGGCCGCGCCTCAAACAGGGCCATCATCGACGCCAGCTTGAACGTGGAACCCGGCTCGGTCCGGCCCTGGTCGGCAAAGGCGTAGTTGTAGTCCTCCTTATAGGTATCGTCGGAGGCCTTGCCCAGGTTGGCCACGGCCTTGATTTCGCCGGTAGCCACCTCCATCAGAATCACGCAGCCGTACTGGGCGTTGTTATCGACCAGGGACTTGTAGAGGGCATTTTCGGCCACGTCCTGCAGGTTGATATCGAGCGTGGTTTTCACGTCGTAGCCGGGCAGGGGCTTGATTTCGGTGCCGTCGTACACCGGTTTCACGCCGCCGGGCACGCGCTCAAACAGCGCTTCGCCCGACTTGCCGGCCAGGCTTTGCTCAAACGTGTACTCCAGGCCCGCACCGTGCTTGTCCTCGTTCACGAAGCCAATGGTGCGTTGCGCCAACCCGCCAAAAGGCCGGAACCGCTTGTCGACCTTTTCAAAAATGGCCCCTCCTCGCTTGTTCTTGCGGAAAATAGGCCACGAGGCCAGCATCTTCTTTTCCTGAAAATTGATTTGGCGCGAGTTGAGGCGGATATAGCGCAGCGCGGGTTCCTTGGCTTCGTGCGCGTTGGTCAGGCGGCGCTTGTACTCCTGCACGCTCCGGTCGCCGAAAAAATGCGACAGGTGCCAGGCCAGCGAATCAACCCCATCCTTGAACGCCTGATTCTCCACCACGCCCGGGTCCCAGGCCACCCGGTAAAAGGGCAGCGAAGTGGCCATAATACTCTCATTGTCAGAGTAAATGTTACCCCGGGTGGCGGGCACCGACTGGTAGCTAATGCGCCGCTCCTGCTCCAGCGCCCGCCACTTAGTGCCTTCCTGAAACTGGATTTTCGTCGCCCTCCAAAAGATGGCCCCCGAAAACACCGCCACCCCCAGAAAGGCCAGCCGCACCCGCGTAACTATTGACTTCTTAACACTGCCTTTCATCGGTTACGGGCTTTAACCACTTGTTTAGCTGGCTGCTTGGACTTGTGCTGGCTTGTACTTTTTTGTGCGCTAAGCTTGCTGCTGGGCTTATTCGCTGCCGCCTTCTTTTGAGTAGTGAAGGTGGGCTTACTTTGCTTAATTGCCTTTTTGACAACCGTTTGAACAGGCATTTTTCGTGCTTCAGACGAGCGCACAGCCGGAGCGCCATTACCAGTCGAGTCGCCATCCAGCGCTTGCGGCGGAGCAATGATTTCCGGTCCACTGTCTTCGCCGCTTTCAAGTCCGGCGGGCCGCTTGCGTCCGGCCAGCACATCGGCCTGCTGCGCGGCCGTAGAGTCGCGGGCGGCGCGGGCGGCCAGCGTGTCGGCCGTGAGCACCGGCATCAGCTCCAACTCGGCCGCATCAAGGTGGCCGGCGGGCACGCTGATGCGGAACGGCGGCGAGGAGCTCTCCACCAGCCCGAAAGCGGCCACTTTGCGGGCCACTTCGCTCTGCTTGCTGGCTTCCATGTAGTCCGATTTCAGGGTGGTGTAATCGGCGCGCAAGTCCTCGGTTTCCTGTTTGAGGCGCTGAATATTCCGGTTCATGCGGTTGCCGTAGTGCGTATTGCCGATGTAGAGCAGCGTGAGCAGCATCACGAACAGCATGTGCGGCAGGAAACGTACCGGCAGGCCCTCGCGAAATAGTCCGTCCACGCTCGTCATCCGGTCCAGCAGCGAGAACAGGCTCCAGGAGCTGCGGGGCCGGTATTCCGGTGCGGGCGCGGGTTTGCGCGGTTGCTTCTCGGGGGCGGGCGTGGCGGGCACGGGGGCCGGCACCGGCTCGGGCGGTTCCACCACCGCTACGGGCAGCACTTCGGGAGCGGGCACCGCTGCTTCGCGGGGCACGTTGGCCCGGCGCGGGCTATCGGTGGGTCTGAGCGTGTTGGTGGCCATGCTGAACTCTTAATTCCTGATTGCAACCCGCAATTTAGCACTTCGGGCGCGGCTATTCAGCGCAACTTCGTCGGGGTCGGCTTCCTCGGGCTTGCGGTTCACCGCCTCAAACGGCTTGCTTTCATTGCCAAAGAAGTCTTTCTCGACGGCACCAAAAAATTTGCCTTTGGCGATAAAGTTCTTCACCAGCCGGTCTTCCAGCGAGTGGTAGCTCAATACTACCAGCCGGCCACCCGGCCGCAACACATCGGCCGTTTGCAGCAGCATTTCCTGCAGGGCCTGCATTTCCTGGTTCACCTCGATGCGCAGCGCCTGAAAAACCTGGGCCAGGTACTTGTTCTCCTTGCCGCGCGGCGTGCAGGGCTGAATAGCCTGCTTCAGCTCGGCAATGGTTTCGAGCCGACGGCCGCGCCGGGCGGCCCCCAGGGTCGCC